>JAEOTL010000146.1 GCA_016839845.1 Promethearchaeota archaeon | reverse complement strand
TAAGTAGCATAATAATACAATTTTTGTAGGATGGTTAAAAATTCGACGTAGAAGAGCTGGTTCAGAAAACACGGAAAATGCACTCCTCGAAAAATTTCGAGCAGTAATAGATAATAATAATTCAATTTCAATTTTTAATAAAAAGAAAAGATCTGTCTGTGTGATACGAAGAGACTTAGCAAAATCTTACGAAATTGAAGTGGAAGCATCAGAGGCTCCCATTCTAAACAAGTTGCTAAATGATCCTGAACCATATGAAAGTTCTATAGCAGATGTTAAAATTTTGGAACAAGAAGTATTTCCTATAAACGAAGCATTTCAGAAAGTCTTTGGAGCAGATAAGGAATTCAAATTAAACGGTATCAAACTTGCCGTAGGAAGCAACTACAGTGATTATGTTACTATTGGTGAAGCAGACTTAGTTAGATATGATGTAAAACCAACACTCACCGGTTTAAACGATTTTATTAATGAAAACAAAGAGAGTATCTTAGGTTTTTTAGATTGCGAATACATCAGTGAAGAAGGTAATGTAATTTACTTAAATTGTAGTAAAAAAAACGTCTCTGAAAATATCTATTCAATCAAACTAATGATCCTCGCATCTATGCAACAACGAGGTTTTTTCCTTCAACAAGAGCATAAATATTACGGGCTACAGCTTTATGTTGTCATAGAATCGAAGAATTCAAATGATAATAAACTGCTTGAATTTTTAAAAGAATTAGGGATTGATTGGGAATTGATATATTTCAGAAGAAAACTTGCCATTCATGATTGGACCGAAATAGAGTGCGAAAAAAATTCTGAAAACCTCAAAAGCTTTTTACGTGCGAAATATGATACTTTAAACTATTTTGATGTAAATAATATCATCAGATTAGCTGTAAAAAATCAGTTGCCGTTTAAAGCAGCTAATAAAATGGCTTCATTATTATTCAACATGAAATACGAACGAGCATCTCGATTGCAAGATAGAAGATATCGTGATACTGATTATCAGGCTGATCAACCACAACAAGAAGAGTATTCAGTTACTCTTAAAAAAGCAGAGGTAGCAGCAGCAGCAAAATTAGCATGTGCTTATCTTGGTATTCAGAAGAAAATTGACTATGATAGAGATATCTCTCTTGATGACGTACTAAAATATGAAGAAGAACTTACTCACATGTAAGTTCTTCAAATTTACAAAAGAAAAAACTTGTTTGAGTTTTTGAATATATTCTTTATTACTCTAGTTTATACGACCGTTTTAGTAATTCATGATTTACACTTCCTACTGTTAAACTTTTTCCAGTTTTAATGTTTGTAACAGTGTAAATAGCGGGAGCGAATAAACCTGGATCTATATCATAAAAATTATAATTTGCCTCTTTAAACGTTTCTATAAACGGTTTCCCATAACTGGAAGATGTGTTTGCAGGTGCATTTTTTAGAAGAGTAAATAGTTCTTCTTCTTTCTCTTTATCTATACTAATAGTATAGTATGTCATCCCTGCGGCGCTAATTGAATCATTCGTGCGACCCATTGCACCCAAATCATCTTTAGCAATAGGGGCTATAGATGTAGTCCCAAAACCATCCTTAATTACATCGATTGGAAATTTTATCTCATGTAGTTTATGTATCCCTGTTTCTACTATTCTAGCCGCAACTTGAATAGATCCTGTTAAACATGCTGTTGGTGCACAGATAGCATAAGTTTCATCAGTAGCAACCCCACACTTCTCAGCTACGATTCCCATTACTTCTTCATTTGGTAAGATGGGCGTCTCAAAGACAATAACAGCGCAATCAGAATTATCTGAATACTCAATTTCTTCAAATAATTTTTCAACCTTACTTTTAGCTCTAGCTGGTCCTGAACCTAATGATTGAAAAATTACCTTCTTTTTAATTTCCCCATTTTTTTCTACTTCTTTTTTTAATTTAACACTCCATCCCGCTAATTGAGAAGCCATGCAGGAAATTAATGGTTCTGAAGTGTACACAGTAACACTTGGAACATAATGACCATCTAGGTTATAATTACTAAAGTTTACAGTTCCTAAACCACCCATACATATTTCTCCAACTAATTTGCCACCCTCCCATGAAGCATTTGACATATCCACTACAGTAGCATTATTCGCTAAATTGTGAACTTCTGCACCATATATTTCCTTATTTTTGATTATTTTTTCAACGATTTTTCTGGTAAGTTCATTAATTTTTATATCTTGCACTTATTTTCACCTTATTAATTTAATATTTTTTAATAGGGTATTTATTATTATTTTGGTATCTTATTATATTATATTTTTGAATTATGAATTTGTGAGAAACTAGATTTTTAAAATAATGGCAAATGAGCAACTTAGTGTAACAACTCTGAACACCGATTTAAAAGAGGTTGCGGAAAACTTATTAAGCACCATCAAAGATTTAAGTGCTCCGGTTCAAATTTATACTCATAGAGATGCTGATGGATTAAGCTCAGGAGCAATCTTGGGTAAAACGTTGTATAGAGAAGAAATACCCTTTCAAATTCGTGTACTCAGGCAATTAGAAAAGCAAGAAATTGAAAAAATTGCCCAAAAATGCGAAGAATTTGAGAATTTTTTAATCTTTTCTGATTTTGGGAGTGGTCAATATTTAGATCTACAGAATAAATTTATTCACGATGATAATTCCCATCCTCTACTGGTATTAGACCACCATCTCCCTCAACAAGTTACCAATATGGAAGAGAACAAATTAATTGCGGATATTCATGAACGAACAAAAACCTGGCATATTAATCCTTACTTTTATAGTATCGATGGAAGTACGGAAATCTCAGGGGCAGGATTATGCTATTGTTTTTCAAAAATGATAAATAGTAAAAATATTGATTTATCACCTTTAGCAATTGTAGGGGCAGTAGGGGATATACAAAATCAGGGAAAAAACAAATCATTCAATGGGATGAATAAATTAATATTAGAAGACGCAGTGAATTCCGGCTTACTTGAAGTTGTTAATGATTTAAACTTTCCTATGGATAGACCTTTAAATGAAGCTATAGCATATTCGAATGAAATTAATTTGCCAGGTTTATCTAGAGACATTAACAGAACATTGATTTTTCTCAAAACGAGAGGTATCTTAATGGAAAATTCTGAAGGAAAGATAAAATCATTGAGTGAACTTAATCAAGATGAAAAACAAAAAATTTCTTCAGCTATTATTGAATACGGGTCACTAAAATTAGATTTGGAACCAGAAAAAATCTATAAGAAATTAATAGTAAATAGGTATCTTCTCAGGGAAGAATCAGGAGATTCACCATTACGTGACGTTAAAACTTTTTCAAGCCTCCTAAATGCATGTGGTCGAACAGAGAATGCGTCAGTAGGGATCGCAATTGCAATGGGTGATAGAAAAGAACTTTTTCAAGAAGCAAAAGTGGTTATCAAAACATACAAATCATCAATAGGAAACGCTCTCAAGTGGATCCAACAAGAAGATAAAATAGTCCAAATGGATGCGATCCAGTATTTCTATGGGGAAGAGGTTATACCCGAAAGTATTATTGGGACAATTACTTCGATGTTAATTTTTCAGAATAATAAAAGTATTGAAAAATCTAAACCACTTTTTGGATTAGTTAAAAGAGATAATGAGGATGTCTACAAAGTTTCAGGGAGGGCACATGAGAAGATTGTATCTCAAGGTATTAATCTTTCTAGTGCGATTAGAGAAGCTTGTGAACGTTCTAATATTGATGTACTAGGTGGAGGTCATCCTCCCGCAGCGGGTACTATAGTACCTATAGATAAGGTTGATTTATTTTTAGAAAATTGTAACTTTGCAATTCGAAGCCAACAACAAAGCATTTAAACTCCCTAAATTTGATAAGTTTCTCCAGTTTCAGGTGCAACAGAATTATAATCTTTTTTGACTAATTCTCTGGCTAGGGTAGTCGTTGATTTACTATCCCCATGAATGCAGTAAATATCTTTATTTGAGTCTTCTTTAAAATTCAAATCCTCAATATAGTTATAGATGTGATCTTTATCAGCATGGCTAGAAAAATCAAAATAATCATAATCACTCTGTGCCTCAATTCTTAGATTCATAGCATTTCGTCTATTTCTCTTTGATTCTTGATACTCAAATATACCTTCATCTAATAGATTTCTTCCCGGGGTTCCCTCTACTTGATACCCAACTAAATAAATTGCTGAGGATGGATCAAGTAATACTGCTTCGATATATTCTAAAGCGGCACCTCCTTTAAGCATTCCTGACGGAGAGATTATTACACCACTAGACTTTTTTACTGTTGCCCTTGTATTGGCTCTAGTTACAAATTGAGCTTTTTTAACTGCCCTTCTATATAATTTAAAATCCTTAATAGAGTCAGGATTTTCTAGGTAAAGTGTACAGATTTTTCTTGCTAATCCATCTATAAATATTTTTCCGTTATAACCATATTTCTCTAAGATTAATAACGCTTCTTGAGAACGAGCGACGCCAAAGGCAGGAATTAGAACTTTTCCACCACCTTCAGTGATATCCATAACTTTTTCCATGAAATCTTCCTCGAGTTGTCCTCTAACCGGGTGCTCCCTGAGGGCATAGGTTGATTCTACAATTAAAGCGTCTAGTTCAGGAACATCACTTGGATCTGCAGGATCTATTAAATTAGTATTCTGAGTATTAATATCACCCGTATACAAAATAGTCTTATTATCTACTTCGAGTAAAATGGATACACTCCCTGGGATGTGCCCCGCATCGATAAATGTTATGAAGAAATTATCATCAATCTTTTGACGAATTTGATTTTTAAGAAAATATGTTTTACTTTTTAAATAATCAAGCTCTCGATATCCAAAAGGATATGGATAATTCGAGATTTTGATCATATCCCTAATTAAAACTTCAGTTACTGCCAAAGTGACAGGATTTGTGAAAAATGGAACACGTCTGGATTTATATAAAAAAGGTAGCGCTCCCGAATGATCAATGTGACAATGAGTTAGTGCTACCGCTTTAAGACTTTTAATTTCAGGTTCATATGGTAATCTTTCTTCCCCGTTGAACCCTATCCCATAATCTAAAATGCATTGAGTGCCACTTTTAGACTCAATTAAGAGTCCAGATCGACCAATTTCTCTACAACTCCCTAAGAATGAGATTTTTACCATTATTTAAGAACATTAAAATAAATTATTATAAATTTAGTAATATATCTTTGAATACAATTAACTGAATTTCAATTTTTTTAAAATGAGGTTAGAAACAGACTGAAATGTCATTTTTTCATTAATTTACAAAAAAAAGAGCAGAAATGAGATTATCATATTATTTTAGTTTCTTTATTGTATTTGTTAAAAGATCAATGACGTTATGAACGTTTTTACCAAAGATATCTAATATTTCTTCCCAAGTAACAGGAGCTTCGTCATCTTTCCAACAGTCATAATCTGTAGACATAGCCACGGCAGCGTAGGGTATACCCGCTTCATTAGCTAATATCGTTTCAGGGGCATTACTCATATTTATTACATCCGCACCCCATATCCTAAACATCTCAGATTCCGCTCTTGTAGAGAATCTAGGTCCTTCAATAGTAATTACTGTTCCCTTTTCATGATATTTTAAATTTAATTCCTTTGCTGTTGTTATAATAATATTTCTTAACTCCTCTGAAAAAGGATATGCCATTGGGGTGTGTTTCATATCTCCTGGAGCAAACTCTTCAAAAAAAGACACTTTCCTAAGCCTTGTAAAGTCGATGAATTGATCAAGAATGACTAAATCTCCTCGCCCAATTTCTTTTCTTAAGCTCCCGCACGCTGTAGTGGCTAAGATGTGAGTACAGCCTTGTTCTTTTAATGCATGGATATTAGCTCTATAATTTATTTGCGTTGGCGGAATTATATGCTCTCTTCCATGTCTTGCAATAAGTACTACATCAATGTCATGAATTTTTCCTAACTTTAGAGGAGAGCTTGGTTTTCCATAGGGTGTATCGACATTTATATCCCTAGCGTCTTTTAAAATATCTGGATCATCTAATCCAGAGCCACCAATAATACCTATTTTTACCATTCCATTCACTTTTAGAAATATCTTATTTTATAATATTCTAAATTTAATAAATTATTTTTCAAAAAAAAAAACAAAGGATGGAGTTAAATATTGTTTTACCCTCCTTTTGCGAAGTTCTCTTATTTAACAACCATTAGTGTAAAATTTATTTCTTAGCTTTAATTTGTGATGTCATGGTAAGAAACAAAGTTCTAGTGCTCGGATCATTGGCATTCGATTATATTATGGGATTTAGAGAGAATTTTATTAATGCTGTATCGATTGATCATGAAAAAGAGGAATATCAAAGTACAGTAACTGCTGATAGTCGTCAACAATTTTTCGGGGGAACAGCCGGCAATATTGCTTACAATCTAGGGTTGCTTAATATTGCGAAGATTTCTTTATTCGGTTCGGTAGGGAATGATTTTGAGAGCTTAGGCTACAGAAATCATATCCAAAGATTTAAAAATATAGATCTCCTAATCGATGAACATAATGATCTTTTTACCGCAGCTTGCTATATCGTTAATGATATCAAATCTAATCAGATGATTATTTTCCATGGTGGAGCTTTGGATAAATGTGTAGATATTGATCTACGAGAGAGAATTCAAAATCCAGAGGATTACTTATATGCAATTAATTCCACGCAGAGTATAGAAGCGATGAGCAATTTTGCGATTCAATTAAGTGAACTTAAGATACCCACTATTTTTGACCCGGGTCAAGTGACTCCTCTTTTCCAGGAAGATAATTTGACAAAAATACTTGGAAAATCAGAAATTTTAATTGGTAATACCCATGAAGTTAGCCAAATAGAAGAAAAAACAGGTTTAACTAAAGAGGAAATACTTGAATATACTCGGGCTATTATTATTACCAAGGGATCGCAAGGATCCGAATTGATTTATAAAGATGAAAACGATAAAATCTATAATATAGATATTCCAATTGCTACTCCTGATCAAATTAAAGATACAACAGGTGCTGGTGATGGATACCGTGCAGGGATATTATCTGGATTATCATTGAATATGACTTTATTAGATTCCTGTAGACTAGGAGCGATTATTGGTTCATTTGTCGTGGAAACTGTGGGAGCACAAACTCAGAGTTTCACTATAGAAAATGTATCCAAAAGGTTTTTTAAAACGTTTGGTTATACACCAGCAGAGCTAAACATAACTTAAGATAAAAGAAATTTTCAAAAAAAAAAATGATTAGATATCACTCTTCTACTGGTATCTCAATAAGAGACACAATATTATAACCTTCTAATTTATCTCTCCCATGTAGACTTCCCGTCAATTCAATCACAAACGCAACTCCAACCACGATTCCACCTGCTTTTTCTATCAAATTGCATGCTGCCCTTGCGGTGCCACCTGTTGCTAGAAGATCATCAAATACTAGAACCTTTTCTCCTTCCATAATTGCATCTTTATGCATTTCTATGCTATCAGTTCCATATTCTAGCTCATAAGTTTCCTTAATTGTCTCAGCAGGCAATTTTCCCGGTTTTCTGATCAAAACGAATCCAGCTCCCAGTTGATATGCCAAAACACCGCCCCAGATGTAACCTCGTGCCTCAATTGCGGTTACTTTCGAAATCCCTTTATCTTTAAAAATATTGACTAATTGATCACAAGATTCTTTAAAAGGCTCGGGTAGTTTAGCCAGAGTAGTAATATCTTTAAATTGGATCCCATCTATTGGAAAGTTAGGTACGTTGCGTATATACTTTAACAAATCCATTATTTTTCTTTTCTCTTTTTTTTTTATTTGTATATAGTAGAAATAATAAATTATTATAATTATTTAAATTACTCCTAACTTATTTCCGTTTTTAAGAAGTAGAAAAAATTAAATAAATATAAAATTATAAGATGTATATAAAATCAAATAAATTCTTCTTTGTGTAATATGAAAACACTGCTTTTTGGGCCAGCAAATTCAGGTAAAACTTCACTGATGAGAACGACTTGCCTAGGGTATAATTTTATGAAAGTGCTAAATTTAAAGCCTACAAAGGGTGTTTCAAGAGAAAATTTTATTTTTAGGGGAATTCTAGAACTATCTATCTGGGATTTGGGAGGACAAGAACGTTACCTTGAACGATACTTTTCTGAATCTCAGCGGGAACATGTATTTTCTGAAGTTACAACAGCAGTTTTCATGGTGGATTCTGCAGTAATAGATCCTTCAGTAAGAGATGTTTTCGATAATTTCTTAAAATATCTATTTGAATTTTCACCGAACATCGATCAAGTATATGTATTATTAAATAAAATTGATTTGCAGGAATCCAGAGAGGATGATTTTTATGAACTCCTATCAAAAGATTTGAATGATCGTTTTAATAATAAGATATCATATACTCCTGTATCTGTAAAAGAGGGAAGCGCTCAGCATAGATTAATTGAAATATTGGACTATGAAATCCAAAAAAACACTCTGTCTATGCAGCGGTTAGGGAGGATCAGGCATTTATTAGATGAATTAAAAGTTAATACCTTATCAGAATATCTTTTATTCAACCAACCAGATGGGTTATTAATAACTTCCACGTTTGGTAAGTTTGAATCAAAACCATTGCAATTTATGAAATTCGAGATAGGAACTTTAGATTCCAACATATATACTATCTATCAGCATATTATGGATTTCCAGAAAATTTCGAATCTGTCTCCTCTTTCTTTATCAACAGTAGTCTATGAATCAGAAGAATGTTGGATATTAGTAAAGGAAGTCATCAATGGAGCAGTATTGATGGCAGTTACTAGAAGTAAACTACCAGAAGTATTTGATGGAGTAATAGGCGCTTTAAATGGGGAAATCTTTGAAAATTTGAAGACCTACTTGAAATCTTCAGAATTTTAAATTAAAAATAATAAAAATATAAAAGAATAAATAATTACTTTTTAGATTATTGTTCCTTCTCATCTAATCCAATTTTCGTTAAGAAATGCTGTTTTGCATGATGAGGTCGTCTAATAACCGTGTCGTTAGATTTTTCAATCTCTCTTGCATCATCACATAACATGGCGGCACTTCTCATCATTTCATGGGCGGCGGCTAACAAGGGCATATACTCTGATCTTTCTTTTAGTTGAAAACAAGCTTTTCCTGTAACTTTAGAGACCGACGCTGCCAGCTCAAAAGCAGCTATTGCTTTTGCTCTCGCATAGGGATTAGAAAATTTTGCTGTTTCCACTGCTTTGTTAGCATCTATAATAATTTGCGGTAGTTGAGGCGAATTCCCGTCAAGCATTCCCAAAATTACTCTATTTAATTCCTCTGCAATAACTTGAAGAGCTCCAGTTATAGCTAGAACTTTTAGTAAATCAGCATTAAAAATACTCATCTCAGTAGGATCAAGAAATGGTCTACGAGCTCCAATCATACTATCGCAATTCACAAGGATATAACCCATGTTTTTCTCTTGAATCTCTTCTACTGCTTTTTTAGCAGGGGAATCTGAAATTATAATCGTAGGAGTACTCCCCGCCATTTCTCTTGTAGCTTTTGGTCCAGGCAAAGCTGCATTAGGGCTTGACATTATGATTAATTCAGGCCCCCATTTTAATAATTCCTCCATAGTTTTTGTGCACATCTCAGGAGGATGCATTTTTGCTCCCGAAGTCACCTCAAAAACATTAATCCTCGTAGCTTCAGCTCGTTCATCCATTAGAAAGGCAAGTAAAAGGGAAGATCCTATGGTCCCATTCTTCAAAATTCCAATCTTAAGCACTTTTTCACTCATTTTTTGTTATCTTCTCCATTTTATCAATAATAAATTAGAAAATATAATTCTCTACAATTATCCAAGGTTTTTATTTTTTTTTTTTTAAAATTTTATATAACATAGAACGCTATTAGATAATACTTAAAAAAAAACATTATTTTAAAACTGATAAAAAAGAGTGGTTTAATATGGAATTAAATGGTGTAGAAATCGAAGATACTTTTTGTGAAGCTTTTGGGGCGTTTTTTACACGAGTATTAATTACAGCAAAAAATGAAAAATGGGCTAGAATTGCTGCCCAAGTTACTACAGGATATGGAACATCAACTATCCATTGCGATGCTGAAGCGGGAATAGATGTTTTTATACCAGCAGATAAAACACCTGATGGTCGTCCCGGAGTTGCTATTATGTTTTTTAAAACAAAAAAAGATGAAATGAGTAATGTGGCAATGAATAGAATCGGCCAGTGTGTTTTAACTTGCCCTACAACTGCATGTTTTGATTTTCTAGAGGGATCGCTTGTTCCTGAAAAAGAATTTGAGATAAAAATTGGTGCGAATCTGAAATTTTTTGGTGATGGTTTCCAAGAAAAAGTTGAAGGAAAATACCCTTTCGAAGCTTGGACGATTCCCGTAATGGAAGGGGAGTTTATTGTTCAAAGTATGGCAAAAGTTGGAAAAGGTATCGCGGGGGGAAATTTCTTAATACTTGGAAAGGATCAAGATTCCGCATTAGAGGCTGCAGAAAAAGCAATAGAAGCGATAGAGAACATTCCAAATGTTATAGCTCCATTTCCGGGAGGAATAGCTCGCTCTGGATCAAAAGTAGGTTCAAAATATAGCTTCTTATCTGCTTCCACTAATGATAGGTTATGTCCCACCCTAAAAAGTAAAATAGAAAATACCCAACTAAGAGAAGAAGACAATTCTGTTTTTGAAATTATATTAGACGGGGCAACTGAAGAAGCTATAAAAACTTCAATGAAAGTAGGAATTGAGGCAGCTGTAAAAGTTCCGGGTGTTACTAGAATTTCTGCAGGTAATTTTGGAGGGAAGCTAGGAAAATTTCAATACAGACTTTATGATATTTTAGGGTAAAGAGATGTAAGCATATCTCTCGGTTCCCATTATAACTTTCTTTTTATTTTACGACGAGGAACACTCTCTTTACGATCCTCAGAGGGTATCTCGTCAATATCTTTTTCCTCTGATTTCTCACTAGGTAATGAAGGTTTTTCTTTCTTTTTACGAGAAGGTTGTTTAGAAGAATCCTCTTTCTGTTTTGGAGTCTGACCCTTACTTTCCCCGAATTTTGTCTTGAACCGGCGATAAACTATTCCAGCTCCTGCTAAAATCCCTAAAAGCATACCAATAATAAAGACAATCCATGGTATATAGTCACTTAGTACATCCGGGATTATTGTCAATCCTTGAGGTGCTTTATCATAATCATCTGTTAAACTGGTAGCTCCCCCATCAAAATCGATAGCATAGATGTAAACATACCACACTCCAGTTATCAAATCGATTGTTCGAATAATAATCTTCGTTTCTTCACCATTATACTCTCGGGTTATATTGTACCATTCATTATTTTCATCCAATAGTGCAACTTTTACATACGCAACATTCTCTACATCAGATACATTAAAGGAGAAAACCAAATTTTTTCCATATAATACTGATATCCCCTGATTCATTGATAATCCATTGATTTCATAACTGTGGATTTCGGGAAGATTATTTTTGACAGTGAGAGTGGTTGTGAACGTACTGGTACCTCCATCTTGATCAAGGGCCGAAATCTCTAGACTATACACTCCTTGAGGTTTATTTCGTCTAATATAGTACTGTGCTGAGAAATTTGTGTCGAAATTATGGTCTAACTCTAATGTAGTTACATCATTTCCTTCAGAATCCGTGATAGATACACTAACAAATAAATCTTTAGGAAGATCTTCAACATCTGTTATGTTTATTGATATTTCAAATTCTTCCACCCTGAAAACTTCAGGGGGTGTAATAACCAGAGAAGAGGCAATTATATCTGGATTTGTATTAAGAACTTTAAACGGAGTATACGCAGCCTTAGTTATTCCCGATACTTTATCTGTCATATTTAATTTAATATAAAAAAACTGGTTTACTCGATCAAAAAAAGTCTGATTCGAAATTTTATACGTAAGCTGAACAGAATTATATTCAAAATTTGTTATGTTTTGTTGACTTACTTCAATAAGACTATCAACTAATGTAAGATTCCAGTCGAATTGAAATGTTCCGAAATCATTTACAGTAAATTCGGCATACAGATCATCACCAATGTAATACTCAGTATTATTCGTAATAGCCATATAATTAGTTAATATTGTAATATTCGAATACGTTGTATGTGCATTTAAAAGAGTATCGGTAATATTGTATAGTAAGAAACTCACGTTCTGGAACCCAAGAGGTGCATCGTAACGAGGTTTATATTCATAAGAATACTTATTCAGGGACGAAAGTACCATTGGATAAGTTAGCATAGTACCATCTGAAAAATCGATTTGCATTAGAACATAATCAATGTCACTAAATCCAAAGGTATCTATAGTAAAATTTACCGATTCAAATAGTCGGTAAATTGCTGTAGCGTTCCGATTAATAGCAATATAAGATAATGGTGGACCATCCGCAGTTTTTGGTTTATTAAATGTTTCATTCGTTATGTCATTATTTAAGTCTATTGCTCTTAATTTAGATTCATGAACTAGCGCAGCGGTAAAGATAGGAACTACTAAAATAAGAAGGATAAACGCCAGAGCGCTGGTTTTTTTATTTTTTAACATTACTCATCTTCTCAATTTTTTGTGTTTTAATTCTTTGTTTATAAAAAGCAGAACTATACCGATAGGAATTATTCCAGGTAATAGATAGAAAAGCACCAGATTCATTGGTGAAAGCTCTAATGATATTGCAAAATAAAGTCTTGCAATTTCTATATCATCGTTATCTTCTATGATAATTCGGTAAATTTTTGTACCAAATTCATAAGGATTACTTGAAGGTACTACAGAAATCTTAATCCTGTTTTCTCCAGGAACCAACATGTCAATATTAGTTTGAATTTCTCTACCATTTAGGAGTAGCGAAAATGGTTCAGCAGATTCTCCATTATACTGTATTGAAATAATTAAATGAGCTGAAACTCCCTGTGGAACTCTGTTTGGGAAAGAAACACTTAAAATTTCATATTTTTGAATTATCTCAACTACAAATTCTTTAGTATAATATACTGTTTCATTTTGCAGAATCCTCATTTTTACTGCAAGGGTATCATTTTTGATGTTAGGAAAAGTTTTAAGATAATAAGAAACAGAGATTATCTCATTTTCTTCCAAAATTTCTTCTTGAATAAAGTCTTCAATTGTGTTCTCAACCAATCCTTCAAAGCTGATATTCAGAGATTGAGTTGCGTTTGGTAAAAAATTGATCACACTCAGAGAAACATATAAGTTGTCTCCACTTACAACTTTACCTTGATGTACTAAATTAGTATAATCAAATGAATACCCTATCTCAATTACTTCCTTAACTTCTAAATACAAAATATTTCCTTGCGTGATTCGAAAGATTATTTCACTAGGCCCGGGAGTTGCCCCAAATCTAGCAGTAAGATTGAACGGAACAATCACTTGCTCACCAGAGGTAAAATTAATATCCATCGAGGGGTGATTTATAATGTTATCCCCACTTAATGAGGTTGTCAATGTTAAATTATCAACTCTTGTATAGTTAACAAGTAATGAGATATTTACGTTTGGACCTTGATATAGAACACTTACAAGACCCTCAACGGGGTTGTCTATTAACCCAGAAGTAACATTAAAATGCTTTAGGGTCTCAGCAACACTAAAATAAGTAGTATTTGCCCAAACATAAATTAAGTAATTATCTCCTAAAGGCAGAACATCATCAATTGTATAAACTAAGGTATGGGAGGTTGCAGGGTCAATAATTTGGTTCTCAAATTGGACTAAAAATGTCCCATTCGGGTATTTTAACAGATAATTTACATCAGCATCAGTAATGTTATATTCTACTGTAATTGACTCATATGATTCTGTTGTACTATTATAGAAAGGAATGATTTTATTAAATGAATAAACGGAAGTTAAATTCATGATATCTTGATTAAACACGAAATTAGGAATTTCTGATGTTACGTTATATTCTGAATTAATTACGGTACTACTGTAAATATTAAAAGCTTTCAGATAAGCTTCGGTTAATGCCAGATTTGAGTTAAAATTTTTACTACTATTTGTTAAGGAATAATCGTACGCTTCGTTAGTACTATCATAAAAATTGTTTTCAAATGAATTAAAAATTTCAACTGCTCTATTATAATATGATATATTTCCAGTGAATTCAAATAATTTTAAACATGCTCGCATCATCCAAGAGTTAGCTTTAAGATTGAAGCTACCATCAAAAGGAATCCATGAGGGTTGAGCAATGGTATAATAGGCACTATTAATGGAACTCCAAAGATTATCATCTAAACTATTGTAAAGCTCAATTGCTCTCAATATGTAAGAAGAATCATTTTCCATACCTGTATCTATCCAGAATTCTAATAATGCCATGATTGCGATAGCGTTAGTTGTTAAATGATAATATTTCTGCCCTGGACCAGAAGTATCCCAACTTGCATCAGCATCATGATAATAGGCTTTATCTGAGGGATCCCACATATAATTGTCAAGTGAATTCATCGTTTGATTTGCCAAATAAAATGCTCTGTCTTCAATAGATACATCCAAATCTAACTGATTATAAATACGACGAATTAATAGATTAGCCATAATTCCATAAAAATTGCTCTCAGCATATTTATTGGATGTAGAATTTTGGTTGTAAAATCCCTTGTTAATATCATCCCAAAAATGGGAGGAATTTACAAGAAAGAACATTTCTTCTATTGAATCTTGAGGATACTCACCATTTATAGAAAAACTATCAATATTTTCCCCAATTTTTTCAATGAGTAGAAAAATAGGGAGAAGATTATCGACTAAATACCTATCGCTGTTCTTTTTTTGCCCTGTAGAGTTATCAATAGATTTCACAAATCCGTACATGAATTGACCTACTCCTTTATACCATAAAGGAGTTGATTTTAATTTCAGATACGTCTCAAATATTTCAAATTCACTAAGCTCTGAATTCATCAAAGATTTGTACATCAGAAGATTATCCTCAGAATAAATTGTATCGTCTGTAATAATCCCGGTTGTATCTCCAAATCTAAAGTAAGTTGAGACATCGTTATCCAAACTAGATTTATAATTATTCTCAAAGAAGTTAAAGAGTGTTTCCATGTTGTTTATAAAAGGGCTTTCAAGCATTGAAGTGTCTGAAGCACTTTGAGGGTTCTCAATACCAACTTCATTATGATTTTCTTTAATGAACTGATTTTGATTATTTGAGAAGTGAATTTGGCTCGAAAAATTTGTCAAAAAGATAAAATTGAAAAGAACGAATACAGTTAAAATAAGGACTAAGAAGATCTTCTTGTTGTAAGCTCTACTGCTTTTGATCTTTCTTGAAGTTAGGAAGCTAAAAAAACTCATTATAATCTTAAATAAGAGTGATAATTTTATGAATAGTTTTATTTTTAAATTATATGTGTAAAAAATCCTTCTCTTTAAAATTTTTTCGGAAGGATTCATATAGGATCAGAATATCTTACAAAATTGCATGAAACTATTCTTGTTGCTTTTTTTTAATAATTTCAGCAAGATCTGAGATTGGTATTCGTTCTTGTTCCATAGAATCGCGATCTCTAAAGGTAACCGTGTTATCTTCCAATGACTCATAATCTATCGTAATACACCATTTTGTGCCTAATTCATCTTGTCTTCTATATCGTTTTCCAATAGATCCTGCTGCATCAAAAAAAGACCCGATACGATTTTCCAATAAATTTCGATGTACGTTTAAGGCTAGATTTCTAATTTTCTCCTTATTCCTCACAAGAGGAAACACCGCTACCGTATTTGGCGCTAAAATCGGTTTAAGTTTCAAAATGATTCTCCCTTCTTCACCACTAAAAGCTGTTTCCAGCAAAGTATAAAGGATTCTATCTATTCCAAATGCTATTTCAAGAACTTGAGGAACCTCCTTACTGTTGGGATCAGAACCCATATTAATCTCGAAGTTTTGTTTTGAGAATTCTGCATGCCTTTTTAGATCATAATCAGTTCTATCATGGATCCCACAAATTTCTACCCAACCAAATTGTCGTGTTTTAATTTCCAAATCCCAAGCATCATCAGCATAGTGAGCTCGTTCATTTAATGAATGCTGACGAAATCTAATTAAATCGTCTGGAATATCTAAAATTTTAGTAAGATGATATCCTACATAGAGACAATAGGCATACGCAGGTTTTTTTAAAATATTAGTTTTTATTGCTTCCTCAAGAGATATGAGATTTGGCTTATCGATCCCTCTTTCTTGTATTTTCCAGTCAAGAAGAGGTAACTTGTTATTTTTTATTTCTTCAAAGTCATGAAATTCCATTTCTTGATCTTTACTAATGAACATTTGCAGCTCAAACTGATCAAACGCACGCATTCTTAACACTCCTTGCCTAGGAGATATCTCATTTCTGTAAGCTTTCCCAAATTGATAAACTTTAATGGGATATTGTCTACGGGCATCTTGATCAAGACGATTAAATAGAAGATAAGTAGTAGTAGCGGTTTCTGGTCGTAAATAAGCGGTTACATCGTTCCCTACTGATGTTTTAAGCATTAAATTGTATTCTTCAATTTTTTTAAATTTTACATCACATTTCGGACATGCTAAATCATTTTTCTTAACTAGATTTTCCATTTCTTCGAATGAGAGTCCATCTATCATAATGTCAGGCAGTTTTTCTTGGAGAAATTTATCAGCTCTATAAAATGTATTGCACTTAGGACATCTTAGTATAGGATCAATAAACCTCTCGATGTGTCCAGAAGCTTCCCATACTATACTCGGCATGATTGTTGGGCATTCTACTTCTCCAAATCCAAAATAACGACATTCTCGCCTAAACATTTCCAAAATATTATTTTTAAGAGCCATTCCTGAGGGTCCGTAAGAATAAAATCCTGCAAAACCGCCATATATTTCTGGAGAGGGGCCCCATATGAAACCCCGTCTTTTCACAAGTGAATTAAAGGTATCGACGGTATCCTCAATTTTCATATAGTTCATCAAGAATTGATGATATTAGTATTTTAAGGAATGAAGAAAATTGAAATAAATTTTTATACAACTAAAAAGATAATAAGATCAATAATTGTTTTTTAAACTTAGATAAGACAGAATTATTATGATGTTTCAAGCAGATTTCCAATTTTTTGGGTTTTGGGACGCCATCGAAATGGGTTTATATTTCATAATTGTAGGGTATTTCATCCTGTTGTTCTTTTACTTTACATTTATAAGATTTCGAACGTCAAAAAAGATATATTGGTTATTTTTTAGTATATTCTTCCTTTGTTTTGGAATAGGTAGAATATTTTTCGTCATATATTATTTCTTCGGCCCAGAATTATTTACAGGAACAAATGACGTTGAAGTAGTAGCATTTTTAATGATGAATTATCGGTTAGCTACATTTTTCACTTGGATGGGAACTGCTTGTGCTGTAGGAGTGTTAGGAATTCTTTTATTCCCTCCAGAGTCTCAATCAAAGGAGACAACTGGAAAAAAATCCATTACTTCATGGTTTAAGACTAGGAATAACCAGAAGGTGATAACGAGAATAGGATTAATAATTATTCCAATAATAATTGGGATTCTTGCCTTATTACTATCGGATGGACTTTTCATGGACCCTGATTTTTTAACAGATTATCCAGGTATTAGTGTTGATTTAGTTACCATACAGTTTGGATCATGGGAATACCCACTTGGCAGATTTCTGTTGAATTTCATTTTTTTACCATTGTTTGTCGCAATAATTCCATTTATCTTTCTTTATCTCGCTTGGAAAACCTTTGGGGTTTTGAGAAAGTCTTATGCTTTTAATGCTATTGGATTTTTTCTTTATTTTATTGGAAGAATATTACAAGGAGCACTGGATGTTGCTGCCTTACCTCATCTTAGAGCAACATTACCCCCGTTAATAATCCTATTATCGCTTTTAATATTGGTAATAGCAAATAACTACGAACAGCTCAAATAATCTAATCAGATTTTTAAATCTAAAATTTTTTAATTTTCTTCGTTATTTTACTTCAAGGTGAGCCTTTTAATAATCCCTATTCTTATTGTGAAAAAAACTTAAAATTTTAAAACTGAATCTCTATAAATTAAATATATTTTGAATTATTTTTCAAATTCTAGAATTAAAAAATAGGTGAACTTCCTTGTCAGTACATGGGAACCAACATTTATTACCATTTTTTGTAAATAAAACAACAAAAAGTCCTGTTATCCAAGGAAACGACGAGCTATCTCTTGCTTTTTATCTTTTAACTGAAGGATTGCAAAACAATGAAAAATTAATCTCTTTTTCAAGATTACTCTGGCCAATTTTGAGCATTCAAGGTGTGATTGGAACCCATATCATGCTCGACGCTTTAAATCTTTTTAATAAAATTGATAAGTTTTCAAATCCCCCCCGTCAACCTTTAGTAGGACACGTTCTTAGAAACATTGAGAATAGAACTAAAGTTGAAGAGTTAAACAAATTAATCGATGTTTTAACATATAAAGATACAGAAGCCGAGGAAATTGGTGAAGGAGAAGAATCTGAATTTCAAACTCTTAAAGTCGATGGTTTGATAAATCCAGAATTCCTTCAAACGCTAGTTGAATTGATCCCTCTAATAGATTACAAACCAATTATTGATTATACTGTTTTAGATCATAGTATCACTACAGATGACGGTTTAAACATTTCGGAATATTATCGAGAACTAATAAATACAATGAAAGGTAATGCTTATCGCTGGAAAACTCAGACGGAATTGATAGAAAAGGAGGTAGGTAAATGGCTTATCGATTTAAATGTACAACTGAAGGATTTAAATACCAGATACTCTAGTCAAATAAATAAAACATCATCAACAATCGATCCAACTCAAATGAATCAGTCTGTAAAATTAGAGCAAGATAAAATTGATCAATGGGAGGTAGACGAAAAAAAGAAAATCATTGAAGGCATGTCTACTTTGTTTAAAACCTCCGAAAGAAATTTAGAGGAAATGATAAAAAAAAATAAGTTCTTTACTAGCGGTGATTCATTGAAGAGTAAGGTTTATAATGATATTATTCCCCATTTTGAAACTCACTTTGATTATTTACGAAGTGAGGGAAAGAATTTTTTAGAATCTCTTGAGGGACTATACCAAAGATTCAAAGATTTAAAAGAAAGAGCAATTAAGATAGATGAAGAAGCACAAATTAAATTAAAAACTTTTAAAGAATCATTGAATTTAAAATTAGAAGATAGGGATAGATTACTTTCTGAATTTGAAAGAGAAAAAGCAGAAAAAATCGCTAATTTAAGAAATCAAAAAGAAAGTATAGAACTGTTGTTCACTAGAATTAAAGAAATTATCCAGATAAAAGAAGCTACATGTTTAAACGAAGCGCAAGAGCTTATTAAATGGACTTTAAATGATAATCAGTCAGAATTATTCTCTAGACCAATACAATGGATATATTTGCCTGTTTATGCAATGTTTATAGAAAATGAAGATAGCATGGAAGAATCTATGAATATTGTGTTTCCAGGATATATTACAAATAATCCTAGTAATGCTTATGAGTACCTTTCAGAATCTTTTGCAAAATTAAAAAATACTCTTATTGAAAAGGTTGAAGACGACATGGCTATACGATCTAACTTTGAGTTCTCCTCTGAAAGTAAAAATCTTCTAAAAGATCCGAACTTGAAAAAACGAATTCAGCTTGGAGTCTCCAAATTGAGGGAAAAATTTATAATAACTGAGAATGTTGAGGTAGAATTAAGAAATAAGCTGAATTCATTACCTTAAACGTGATACGTAAGAAAAATAATTATGGCAGAATTTAAACAAGATCGTAGTAAGAAATTAAACCTAAAAAAAAGAAGAATTAGAGCACTTTTTCTATCAATTGAAACTAGGAAAAAACAAAAGGAACTGATTGATGACTCCGTAGATGAGCTTTATCAAGACGGTATGGTTTATATCCAAATGAAGCTTCCTGTTGAAAAAATAACAGAAGAGTATGAACAACTCTTAAAGGATAAAATTGAACATAATATAATTCAAGCTAAAATTAGAAAAGCTGCTAAAGAAGATGTTGACACGCTGAAGCAGATTTATAATCGAGCTTGGTTAACAAGTAATACCCCATTTAGACCAATTAGTAAAACAGACCTATTAACCATCCTAAAACACCCAGATACTATTTTTCTCATCGGAAAAGTGTATGGGATCGATGCTGCTTTTGTACTTCTCGACTTTGAAGGTGAAAATAAGGAATATGCAATAATCGCGGCCTTAGCCGTTATTCCTCGCTTTCAGAGGAGAGGAGTCGGAAAAATCCTAGGAATGGCCGCTTGGAATTATTTAAAAGAGAACTACAGCAATGTTAAAGAGATAAGATGTGAAGTATATAAAGATAATCTGGTTTCATATGCTTTTATTGAAGAATTAGGATTTGAAGAATTTGAGAGAAGAGTTTACAGAAAGGAAGATTTCGAAATTGAAATTAATTAATTGGTTTTAAAGATTTAATCTTTTCTTCTAATAAATTAGAATTATATTCATCCCGAAGCTCAACATAATAGTCTTTGGCTCTCTTGAAAAAAGTAATTGCCCTTTCCGGCATTTTTCGGCGAATATACATATCCCCCAACTTGTCGAGAATATCAGCAGCTTTTTTGGTAAATTGCAGTTCCTCATAGATATTTAATGCTTCTTCAAGATATTTTGTAGCGATCACTCTTTCCCCCTCAGTATTTGAATAATATGCACTGATTTTGCATTTTATTTCAGCGACAGCATTTTTATCACCAAATTTATCATAAATGTCAGAGGATAACTGATAATATTCAACTGCTTTACTTCTGTCTTCTTTCAAGCTATATAATTTCGCTAAATTTTCCAAAATAATTCCTTCACTAAGACTTTCACGTATTTCAAAAATTCGCACTGCCTCAAGACTTCTGGTAAAAGCAATTTCGGCATCTGATAGTTTTTCCCATGACTGATATATTTTCCCCAGATAAAGAAAACATTCCCATTCTAGTTTAGATTGAGTATATATCGTAATTTTATCCTTAATACTAAGGATTAAGTTTAAGGCATCATCTAGATGTTTAAAAGAAAAATCATAATCTTCATTCGTTAGATAATATAATTTGCCATATTTAATTTCAATAGTAATTATTCCATAGATATCTTCTTGTTCCTTGAAAAACTCTAAATTTCTTTTTAATATTCTTTTAATTCGTTCAAAATCTCTCAATTGATAAAGAATTTCAACAAGGTTGCTAGAAGACTTAACTTCTTCATACTCCAGTTTTTCTTTTTTTGATAAATCAATAGCTTTTTGATAAAATTGGTAAGAGTTCTCCAGGTCCTTAATTAAATGGTAGATATTTCCCAAATTATTTAATAACTTGATAATTTTATGACTATCGCCAATTTCTTCAAGAAATTCAAGAGATCTGTTAAAATGGTAGATTGATTGATCATAATATCCCATATCTTCCTGAATTAATCCAATTTCATTATGACAAATGGCAATATTTGGCAAGTCGTTTTCTGCTTCAAAATTTTTGAGGGCTAATTCAAGGTTCTTTAAAGCATTAGATAAATCTCTCTTCTTATAGAACAAACTGGATTTTTCTAAAAATAACGATCCGGGGATGGGATCTCCTATAACTTCCTTACTTTCTAAAATCTCGTTAATTTTTTTTATCTGCCTTTCAATTTCATTATCATTAATAATATTTTGTTCATAGGTCTCAACTTCTTCATCCTTATCTATGAAAAGTTCTGAAGTGTCATGATTTTGAGCTATACTTTTATTACTGACATCCCTAAGATTGGATATCAAAGGTTTGTTACAAAATGGGCAATAAGGATGAGTATCTTCAATTGATTCCTGGCAATACGGGCAGATTTTCATCTATAGAAATATCGACTATGTTATTTTAGATAATTATTTTATTAAATGAAGAAAATCAGCTTATTTATAGTTATTTACTCTGTTCTTTCGCTATTTCACATATTTGAAAAGGTGGGGATGCAAGGAAAAGCGCGTCTATCTGTCTCATTATTGAGATACTTATTATTTAATATGAAAAAAGATAAAAGAGAACATTATCTTTTCCTAAGTAGCAATAAAAACTGTGAAAAATTGTGGATACAAAGCTTTTTAAAAAAACTTACCCTTTCATTTGCAACTCGTGTGGGGAATTCGCTCACACTGAATATGAGTTTTGTGATAAGTGTGGAGTAGAAAACTCCCTTAGAAAGGCAAATAAGGTAGATTACAAGAACCATCAGTGAATAGGAAATTCTTTACTAATCAAAGGATTTACTAGTTCTTAATCAATAATTAATTCATACAATGAATTTTGAGAATATTGTAATGATATCTAAATTCCATTAAATATATTATCTTCAACATTTTTAAAACAAAAGACCTTTCACTATTATATGTATTTCAAACAAAAGAGGATCAGTGACAAATATGAATGATTATATAAAGACAAAATCAGAAAATGGAGTTTACCATATCGTATTTAATCGTGCAGAAAAAAGAAATGCGCTCAACAGAGCAATGTATGCTGGATTAGCAGAAGGAATCTATAATGCTGAGAATGATGCAAATATCAGAGTGATTTTATTATATGGAAGTGGTGTTTGTTTTTGTGCTGGAAATGATTTGAAAGATTTTCAAGATACTGATATAGTGAGTAGAGAAACTAGACCCTCCAGAAACTTTACGGAGGAAATTATGAATGCAAAAAAACCCTTAATTGCTGCGGTTCATGGTTATGCAATTGGTATTGGTGTCACTATGTTACTTCATTTTGATCTTGTGTATTGTGCTGAAAAAACTCGACTACAATTTCCATTTGTCAACCTCGGACTTATCCCTGAATTTGGATCTACCTATAGATTACCTCAGTTAATAGGATCGCAGCGAGCTGCAGAGTTATTCTTTTTTGGAGAGTGGTTTAGTGCTGAAGATGCTTTAAAAATGGGCATGATTAGTAAGATCTTTCCTGAAGCTGAATTGATTGAAAAAGTGACATCATTAGCTGAAACTCTAGCAGAAAAACCACCAGAAGCATTAAGACAAACAAAAAAATTCATTAAAAAGCATCACCAAGAAAATCTAGCAAAAATAATGCCGGAAGAAGGAGCAGAATTCTTTAGAAGACAACGATCCCCCGAAGCTCAGGAAGCATTCAAAGCTTTTTTTGAACGGAGAAAACCAGACTTTTCTAAATTTGCTTAGAGTTTCATTTCTTCCTTTCCTTATATCTCCTTAATTCGTCGATTATTTGAGGTTCTTTTAATCCAAGTGACTGTAATAGTATCTTTAGTTGAATCTTTGCATTTTCTGCCTCAATCTCATTTGCTATATGTAACGCCTTTATAAACTGATTTTTAGCTTCTCTATCTTCCCCAAGATATAAAAATGCTTCCCCAACATAGCCTAAACCTTTAATTATTAGTTCTGCATAGTTGGATTCAATTGCTATGTTCGTACCCTTTTTAAAATACCGTAATGCTTCTTCTATATTGTTATTCTTCTTTTGAAGAATACCCAGGTTAAAGTAAGAAGTACACATTCCTTTGAAGTCTCTCAATTCTTTAAAAGCTCTTAAACTTTTTTTGTAAAGATCGAAAACGATATCCCATTTTTCTTGAATTTCATGAATAAATATTAAATTACCTAAACAATCAAGTAAATTGTAAATATCATTATTGTCTGAACATATAGAGCCGCACTCAAGGAACTTGTCGCAAGCTTCATCTAATTTACTGAGTTTAATGAGGTTGGTCCCAATTCCTTTTAAACTTGTGATTTGCTCTTGAATTTGCATCAGTTCTTTATAAATAGCATAAGCTTTTTCATAATAATCAAGAGAGGTTAAGAACTCTCCTTTCTTAAAGAAGAGGGTTCCCAGGATTCCATAAACAGCTGCTATTCCTAACCTATCTTTTTGCTTCTCAAAATGTTTTAAACAGATTAATAAATTTTGTTCTGAATCAGAAAATAGTTCTAGCTCCAGCTGGATTAACGAGATATCACTTAATTCCTTAATATAATTAGAATCTTTTCCGACGAGATCCAACTCGTTTAAAATCACGAGTCTTTCTTTTAAAAGCTGTTCCAATTCTTTTCGATGGAGATTATCTTCTTTTTCAGTCATTTCTCGGAGAGAATTTCAATAGATATGGGAATATAATTATAATAATTTCTCAAGCAACATTGCTGCATCCTTCACTACTCGTGGGCATATAGTTGTAAAAAAACCTTCATCCATTGCTTTTTTTATGCCTTCTGAGGTATTAATATCGCATGTAAGTAATTCTTTACATAATGTTGAGCCATTTTTTTCTTCAAATTCACTTAAAAATTGTCTTGTAATTCTGTAAATATCTTCTTTTGTATTTTCAGTATCCTTTTCTCCTTGTCCATATTTCAATCCGAGAACCATAATCGCACCATTAATTGCCCCACATACACCCCCCAACCGGGCAACTCCCCCTCCATATCCAGAAGCTAACTTCAAGGCTAAGTCACGACTTAGTCCGAATTGTGGACCAAAAGTCGAAAGAATTGATTGACTGCAACTATAATTCTTAAAACAAGATAAAGCTTGTTCCACTCTTGACATATATTACAACCACTTTGAAATTATTTTTATAATTATAACTATAAGAAATATAACAATTCTTATCTATTATATATTTAGAGATACTATAAGCAAAAAATCACACAAACTTCAGGTCTGATTCATGAAAATAAAAGCTAGATTATGGCACCGTCTCGATGACAAGAAAGTAAAATGTCACGTATGCGCAAATGAATGTATAATTCTACCGGATAAAATTGGGATCTGTAGAACTCGTAAAAATTTTGATGGTGAGTTATATTCTTTAATTTATGGAAGCTTAATCTCACAGGGAAGTTTGGATCCAATTGAAAAAAAACCGTTATATAATTTCTGGCCCGGGGCAACTGCTTATTCAATTGCATCAATTGGATGTTCTTTTAAGTGTCAGAATTGCCAAAATTGGTCAATATCGCAAGCAAATCCCTCTGATAACGGAAAAAATGGTTTTTATGATCTTGAAGGATATGAGAGACGAGGAATGTCATTAGTAGAAATAACCCCTGATCAACTGGTCAAAAAAGTCGTTAAAAGCGGTGCAAAAACGCTTGCATATACTTATAATGAACCACTAATATGGCATGAATGGATTATAGACACTGTAAAGTTATTAAAAAAGGAAGATATCAAGACGATATTAGTGACTAATGGTTATTCTACACCCGAAGCATCTAAAGAGTTGGTAGAGGTTGGTGTTGACGCTGCCAATATTGATATTAAAGCAATGTCGGATGATTTTTATAAGAAAATTTGTGGTGTAACGTCTGTTCAGCCCGTACTGGATACAGCTAAATATTTTAAATCAAAGGGTATGCATGTGGAAATTACAAATTTAATTATCCCTGATTTGAACGATTCCAAGGAGGAAATTAAAAACTTGTGTCTTTGGATTGTTGATAATTT
>JAEOTL010000472.1 GCA_016839845.1 Promethearchaeota archaeon | reverse complement strand
CTATATCCGGATTTACCAACCTATATAAAAAGTTTAAATGATAAGGGGATAAAATTTTTAGGCTATAACAACTCTATGCTTGCACAGAGGCAAGAACAGTATCAATACGCTCTTAATAGAGGATTTACTGTTAAAGATACAGATGGAAACCAATACAAAATAATCACGGATAGCGGAGAAAAATCTTTGCTTGATCTTAGCAACCCAGAAACTCAACACTGGTTTAAAGAAATTATTAAAGAAAATATGATAAAAATAGGGTTATCAGGATGGATGGCAGACTACGGAGAATATCTTCCAATCGATTCCGTTTTACATTCTGGCGAAAGACCCGAGACATTCCACAACAAGTATCCTGTTATATTTGCTAAAGTTAATTACGAAGCTATAAAAGAAGCGGGTTGTTTGGATGATATTGTATTTTTTACAAGAGCAGGTTATTCGAACGTTTCAAAATATACAACATCAGTATGGGCTGGCGATCAACTTATAGATTGGAGTTTAGGAGATGGTCTGGGAACCGTTATACCAGCGGGTATTTCAATCGGTATATGCGGAATTGGTTATTATCACTTTGATATTGGTGGATTCCATAGTCTTGAAAATTATGTTCGAACTAAGGAGATGTTTATGCGCTGGACTGAAGTGGCTGTTTTCACAACGATTATGCGTACTCACGAAAGCATTAAACCATACGATAATTTGCAATTCGATTACGACGATGAAATACTTGAGCATTTTGCTAAAATGGTAGACCTACACGTTCAACTTAAACCGTATCTTCAATTCCTCTCTGAAGAATACCAAAAAACAGGAATAAGTCCTTTTAGAGGTTGTTTTTTGCACTATGAAAATGATCCTGAGCTCTACAATTTAAAATACCAATACATGTTAGGACCTGATTTAGTCGTGGCTCCTGTAATAGAACCTAACCTAGATATGTGGGAGGTATATTTACCTAAGGATAACTGGATACACTTATGGAGCAATAAGGATTATAAAGGAGGTTGGATTACCGTAGAAGCGCCTTTAGGTAACCCTCCCGTATTTTATAAAAAGGATTCAACATTTAAAGAATTATTCAAAAGCTTAGTTAAAATTTAAAAAGAGGGTAATTGAAATGAAACCACCAATTTGTTGTATTTGTCATAAAAGATTAGATGATCCCGATGAAGGAGGATTAATATATTTTAAAAAACGACTTTCTGACAAAAAATGGGATAAAAAAATGGAAAAAAATGGAATGGTTGGACATCCACCTTATGCAGAATGGTTTTGCGGAGAACATTATGAAAAAGCTAATGAATTAAAGGATCTACCCATAGATAAAGCTATGAAAATGATTAATGAACCAAGCATTTTTTAGGTATTTAGAAAAGATTTTAAGTCTTTAAGTATAAATATTTATATAAATATTTATATTTATGGTTTGAAATATGACTTCAAAAATGATTTCAATTAGGGACGATATATATAAAGACTTGAAGAAATTAAAAAATCCAAATGAAAGCTTTTCAGAATTGTTAGAACGGTTGATTAAAAATCAAAGGAAGGATCCATTAAAACATTTTGGTATCGCAAACAATCTTTCAGATGAAATAATGAATGAATTTGAAACAGCAGTAAAGGAAGGAAAAAAGAAAGATGCTATTATTTCTTCTTCAAAATTCTCAGAAATTTGGGGAGATTAAGTATGATAATCGTAGATGCTACTGTAGTTATTGATATTTGGCGTGGTAGATCTAATGTAAAATCTGTTTTAAAACCTTATTCTGACCAATCTGTTTGTATTTCTGCTATTACTATTGCCGAGATCTATGACGGATTAGGATACACAAAAGAAAAAAAAAGCGAGAAAATCTATACTCAGATCAAAGACCAAATAGAAAAAATTCTTTCTGAATTTCATATAATTCCTTTAAATTTACAAATTCTCCAAGAATCAGGAAGGTTGAAAGGTAATTTAAGAGCAAAGGGGATTACACTAGATTTAGCAGATTGTATAATTGGTACAACAGCAAAGCTAATGAAAAGCGAAAGACTTATAACAAGAAATATTCGTCACTTCCAAGATTTTGGGTTATCAATAGAAACTTATGAAATTTAACCCGTTTTTTCTATAAAAGTTCTAAAAGTTTTAAAGATTTTAGAATCTTAAGTCTTAGATAACATTTGCAGGTTTTTCATTTAGCTCATCATCAACCTCTTTAATTATAAATAAGTTATTCATTTAGATGCGAAATTATATCAATAATTTCATTATTTAGAGTAGCTTGAGCTGATCTAGGACTTCCTCCTCCTTTTCCCCCATATATCGTAATTAACTTATTGATGAGCTCGTTT
>JAEOTL010000056.1 GCA_016839845.1 Promethearchaeota archaeon | reverse complement strand
TGCCCAACCTTCAATCGGATCAAGAGTGGTAGGGCCATATTTGACGCCAAACAAAAAAGTACCTCCCCTTGTTTCATCAACTTCTCCCAATAGAACAATACCACCTATAATACCTGCTATTGCAATAACGGTAATTATTCCTCCAACAACAATCGGCTTATGTGTGGTAAGAATTCTCTTCTTTTTTGGAATTTTTTTCTTTGATGGCTTTTTATCTGTAGTCATTTCAACTCTCTCATCCTTGGTTTTTGTCAAATTTATGATAACTTGTTTGAATTTCACAATATCGTTAAATAACTATTTGAATCGAATACTTAATAAATCTTTTGATTAAGTCTAGAGCTAACTCTTAGCCTTAAAAAAACCAAATTTTTACTCAACAAAAAACTCAATCAAATAAAAATTTATCAAAACGAAAAATAAGATGAAAATTATTAGAATTAAAATTTCTTCTTTAACTGTTTAAGTCTCTTGTCTACTCCTGCAACGAGTTCATTCCATTTCTGCAGTATTGTCTCAATTTGTGGAATTATTAATGCCTTTTCTTTATATTCTAAATAATCCATAAATTCTTTTATATTGTCAATCTTTACAGATGTTTCTGCGACAAATTTACGAATATCTTCACTTTGATTCTGTAAAACATCTGGTATTCTTTTCTTTTCACCTTTATTAGTCAACGTGGTCAAGTATTCTTCAGTTCCTTGGAATCGTGAATTCAATTCAGTGATTCTATCATCAACAAATTTTTCATAAGTTTGTGGAACTTTACTCTTAGGAAAGAAATTGGTAATATCTATTATAAACTTCTGAGTTAAGGTGACTAATTGTTCCATACTATCATATCCTTCAATGTTATAATCTACTGAATGATAAGATGCTTCAAGTCCTCTATTAATATCATCCAACCTATAAATTAGGAATCCTGGATCATTTTTTAATTGTTTATCAGGATCTCCCTTTTTATAAGCTACTTCGATCTGACGAATAAGTCTTGAAGGATTAAAAACTAGTGATATTGCGAGGGGATTATTTTGCTGATAGGACAAAGTAGTACGTATATCAATGTGGGACATCATAACTTTAAAGCCGGGATGAGAATGCCACCATCCGACTACAAACTCCGGAGGGTCTCTTGAGAATGCTAATTCATCAATTATATATAAAGCTTCATAATCTTCATCAGACCATTTATATTGATCGATTACAGCATCCTTATCTAACTCTTGATGCATTATTGGGTAGCACTCTGTTATAATAACATTATCTCCTTCATTTCTTCCAGTGAAAATACCACTAACTTCTAACCAATCATCCTTTGGGATACGAGTGTTAGCAAATCTAACGGTTGCGGCCACTATAGATAAATAAACCTTCTTTGGAATTATTACAGTCATGCTAAAATTCCTATTATTTTCAATTTAAGGGTTTTTACAAATTAATACAAATTTTTCTATTTATGTGTTTTTAAAAAAACATATAATCGATATTCTACTTATCCCGCAGGTTATTCCATCAGAAAAAATTTTTAACCTTAGAATAAATTTTTGCACTAAATAAGTAATAATTTAAATTCCAAATTTATCATTATAATATTACTTAAATCATAATACTTGCATATAAAAAGTGATTTATATTGACTGAAAAAGGCTTCATGCCCCTAACATCAGAGCTAGGAGTACCGGGAACAAGTTATAGAATCCAATTAGGAGATATCAATGAAAAATGGGCAGTACGTTTAATAAAAGGAAGAGATGTAATAGATTCTTACGTGTTCAAGGATGAAGATGTTGAGGGTGATTTCCCTAACCAAAACCTTATTGTAGGTTGGGTTCTTAGGACTGTAGCAATCCCTAATATTAACCCACATCAAGTTATGAAAACAACCCAAGCTCTTGTGAAACAAGCATTAAAAAAGAAGGAAGAAAGAAAAGTTATGGCCCCTGTTTCAGAGACGAAAGAAGTAGAATTATCAAAAGTGCCTCAAAGTGAATTAAAAAGACCTCAAGTGCAAGGGTGGGTAAAAGCAGAAGGTGAAAAAACACAAGGAGAACTTGAAGAGGAACGAAGACAAGCTTTCAAGGAAAGAGTAAAAACTAGGCAAGAAGGGGCTCCCAGTACAGCCACATCAGCATCAACTCTAAAAACATCAAGACAATTACCTTCAATACCAAAAGAGGGTGTTGCAGAAAAAGGTCCAGTAAGTTCAGAAGGCTCTTTTTGTCCACATTGTGGTAAAGATTTAGATTTTATATTTTGTCCTTACTGTGGGGAAAGATTGCCTCATAAATGATAATTTAATGAAAAATTTCTATTTCTGATTTTATTTTTTATTTGGTTTAATGATATTGAGGATATTCGAGAAGCGGATTAAAGTTCTTCTATATTACAAATCAGAATAATGTAAGGATCAGAATTAATTTTCGATCTTTTATTCAAATATTTAAAGCCAATTAAATTATATATAGATCATTAACAAACTAATTCTAAAACATAAATCGTGAATACAATTGAGTTCTGTAATAATTAAGGCGGATGCTTATTATAAAATGCTTGTCCATGTCCTCCGGTTTGGAAATAAAGCAAGGGATCGCAGGCAGTTTAAAGAAGTCATGGGAATTTTAATTGGAAGATTAGAGGGTGAACCTGATAAAAAGGGTATTAGAGAAGTTATAATTGAAGATGCTGTTCCCATTTCACATGGTGGAGCGATAGAAGTTGCTTTTGCCCCAGAGGATTATGTAACTTTCTCTATGGTTGATGCTACCTATGCTGAAAAAAATTGGTTTAGTTGTGGATGGTATCATTCACATCCAGGACTAGATATATTCTTTTCTTCCACTGATATAAGAAACCAATTAGGATGGCAAACTCCTAACCCTAGTGCTATTGGAATTGTCTTTGATCACACGCATCTTGAAACTCCTGGAGATTTAGGATTTCGTACCTTTAGGTTAGACAATCATGCAAAGGGTCAAATGTCAGGATATCATGAAGTGAAAACAATTGTAGATCCCCCTGATAGCATTGAGTATTATCTAAAATTAATCGAATTAATAAATTGTGTTCAATCAAAAGAAGCTCCTATATTAGAAATAAATGAAATGCCCGATTTGTTCGGAGATATTACTTTTCCAAGTGAAAGTCAGCTTTTTTCAAAGAAACCTGAGTTAGATTCGACCAAAATTCTTTCTTCTATCAACACCGGCTTAACAAAATTCTTGGAGTTATCCATCAAACCTCTAATCTTGTTGCTTAATTCTTGGAGTGAAAATATGATCCGCAATACTGTCGAGAATAATTTACAAATGAGAAAAGATCTGATGATGCTAAAAAATAAACTAAGTGAAGGGATTTCTAATTTACAAAAAGATTTTAAATTTTCCTTAAAAGAAAAATTAAATGAATTAGACATGTACATTGATGATAGATTCGAAGAATTTGACTCAGATCAAGAATATTTTAGAGGTCTTCTTGGTGATATTGGGACTGAACTCAATGAACAATTTGAATTAATGGTTAAAGAAAATTTACAGAAAAACATTAATAATATTTTAATTCGTTTTAATGAGCAAATGCAAAAGTTAACTGAAATAAATTCTATTGCTCTACGATCGACAGAAAGTTTAGATGAGCAAAGAAATGTATTAGAACGCTTAGCAGAGAATTTTAAATCAATAGAAAACAAAACTTTGGAAACGTTAAATAACAATATTGAAGGAACATCTGGGAATTTTATAAAAGAAACCAATAAAATTATTGGAAATTTTATCAATCTGAATAAAGAAGCTAAAAATTTTCTTTCAAATTTAAAAGCTGCAATTATACTATTGGAGAGCTCAAAAACACCATTAAAAAATAAATTAGATACTCAGGAAATTGAAATTAAGGCTCTTCAGAAAACTATTACTGAATTAAAAAACAATAATGATGGTCTATTAAAAAAGATAGAAAAATTAGAGAAAAAAGAGGAATAAGGAAAAATGGTAGATGAAAATTCAAATCAAAAGAAAAGAGACTTATTCATTAAAAAAGAAGCTTTTAGAAATATGCTTACTCATGTTTTACGTTTTGGTAATGACGCTTTAGAAAAGAGTATCGAAGTATTGGGAGTTTGTGTAGGAAAATATGATCTAGCCGATGATAAAGTTATTATAGAAAATGCGGTACCAATTACTCATGGAGATAAAGTAGAAATTGGATTTGATAAAGATATGTATGAATTATTCAATCAGATTGGAGAAAAATATTCATCAGATTTAATTGGATACTATCATTCGCACCCCTCATGGGGTTTATATCTTAGCGAGAGTGATTTAAAAAATATTCAATACTTCCAAAATGAAAACTTTCCCAAGGGTTGTAGTATAGTATTTGATCATACTCTTATGGGTAAAGATGGACGTCTAGGATTTGAAGTGTATAGATTAGACGACTATAAGAAAACAGAAAAATATCATACGGTACCCTTCGAAATTGAATTACCAAACTCTTTAGAGTATTTTAAATGGGTTCAAAAATTCTCAGAAGACTTTCAGAAAAAAAATCCAATCCTTATTAAAGAAATAAATGAATTTGTAGAACCTGCTAAAGGTGATTTACAAGAAATTCCAATAGCTGAAGATACAAAATCTATAGAAGAAATTGCGGAATCTCCAGAATTTACTACTCTTGATTCAGGATTTCATGATGGAACAGAAAAACTCTCGGAAATGTTTATAGAAATAACCAAAACACAAATGGGAGATTGGATTAAAGATATTGATCAAGGAACATCTAAAGGATCTGAATATATTGGTAAAGCAGTGAATAAAATGAAAGAAGCTATCTCATCGGGGCTAATTAAGGTTGATAATTGGTTTAATAAAACTTTGAATGAGACAGTAATTGAGTTTAAAAAAAGTGTTTCTAATTATGTTAACTCTAGGGTCGAGAGCAATAAAGAACTCACAGAAAATATCTCCGATGCTAAGAATAAACTTATCACTAATCTTAAAACTCAAATTGATGATAATATCTTAAACATAACGACTGAAATGGACACTTTAATGAATTCAATGAAAGAAAAAGTTGAAGTAGGCTTTCAAATTAATTCACAATA
>JAEOTL010000471.1 GCA_016839845.1 Promethearchaeota archaeon | reverse complement strand
CCTCAGGATTTAAGTATTTTTTTATAATTGGATGATCTTTTTCTAGTACAAACTCATCTGAAATTGGATCGCTTTTAACGTAGATAATTAAGGAACCAGCAGAAATCAAATTAATTTTCTGATAATAGATTTTTAATGAGGGATTATACGGTAAACTGATGATTTCCTTACTACCCCCTAATCCAAATTGGGCCAAAATATTTGTAGGAACTTGACTAGTTAGAGTAAATAATAGATAAGATCTGAAATCAGGTAATTCAATAAAATTAGAAAAGTTTTCAAAGCGTTTATGAACTAACTCAATTTTTTGTTTTACTTCCTCTGACATTTTAATAGACTAAACAAGAGTAAATTAATTTAGTTCTAGCAATGAATTATGTATAATAATTTTTTTCATTATAAATTTTCATTATAAATCTAAATAGTTTGAGAGGAATTCTTCTAATGAATCCTTTACATCTCGTGTAATGTGATGTTCTATCTCACAAGATAGATCTTCAATTACTTTTTTATCTTTTATTTTTAATACATTGGCAAAAAATAGATGAAGTAAATTGTGAATTTCATTCAGCTGTTTCGCAAATTTCTTTCCTTGTTCAGTTAATCTAATTGTTTTTCTTTCAGACCATTTTATTAATTCTTTCTCTTTTAACTTCTTCAGCATCCCCGTTACGCTAGATGGTTTTACTTCAAGTTTATCAGCGATTTCTTTATTAGTCACCCACCCCCCTTTCTTTTTTCTTGAAATAGTATGGATTTCATCTAAATATCGCTGATAGCTCTCAGGTATATCCGAAATTGTTGAGTTTTCAGTTTTTTTTTTTTTTGCCATTATAGGGGTTAAGTATTAAGTTAGGTTTAATGAGAAAATAATTTGAGTTCTAAGAATGATAAACCTAATCATATTTTAATTCTTTCTGTTTTTTTAAAGACTTTAAATTCTTAATAGACCTAATTACAATAAATGGTAAAAAAGTTCTGGGGCACTTTATTTTTAATAGTAGGAAATTCTGGGTCTGGAAAAGATTCAATTATCTCTGGGGTAATCACTAAGTATCCTTCTAATCGTAAACCTCTTTATGCTCCGAAAAGATTTATTACCAGGCGAGCATCTGAAACTGAAAATAACTTTTCAGTCACAATAGATCAATTCGAAGAAATGGATGAAAAGGGAAAATTTGCTCTAAAGTGGCAAATCTATGATTTATATTATGGAATACCCATTTTTATTGATAACTGGCTTAAAAACGGGCATCCTGTTATCATCAATGTGAGTAGAACCATAATTAAAGAAGCAAGAGAGATATATAGTAATATACGGGTTATTTTTGTAGATGCTCCGTTTGAAATCACAAGCAAGAGGATAGAGACCCGGAAAAGAGAAAATCCAGAGCTAATAAGAAAAAGAATTGAACGAGCAAGGGAGAATCAAGAATTTCCAGAAGCAGATTTTACTGTTGATAACTCGGGAGAATTAGATGATGCGATTAATCAATTATTAGACTATATTATCGAAAGTGTTGATACTTCAGAAGTCTAAATATTTCATACTAAATCTCACTTGTATTTCATTATTATTTTTTTAGTATTGAGAATAAATTTAAAAATAGAATTAGGATTAGAATTCTGAACCTAAAAAATAAGATTTTTTTTAAATCATTCATTTCCTATAAATAGTAATTTTAAAAAAATGGCCCGGTTAGTACAGCGGTTAGAGTTTGTAGATATAGAATCTTAAACAACTAATATTGGGGACTGTGAATCCCTAGAGGTTTGAGCACATACTCGTGCCGGGGAAAGACGGGTTCGATAGAAACTTGATATACTAGTTTCCGAATATCCCGTACTGGGCCCTTCTATTACTTTTATTGGATTGTGCAGAAAAACTCCGAAATTGAAGATGCCATATATAGAAGATGATAAAGTCCGTGATTTACCAGGGTGGGAGAAAAATGCTCCAGTTCCAGTTTGCATGGGCGGAGATTATAGGGCATTAACTTTTTGTTGTAAACCAGGACATTCTTTAACATTTGGATTTAAATGTATGAGGGATGAAACCCTTGAGGATTTAGGGATATCAGCAGAGGAATTCATAAACATTAAAGAGCAATTTTCTAAGGAAAATGATTGGGACTCAGATATAACATGTTTCGGTTCAATTTCCTATTGTTGTATGAGACGTGGAGGATGTCCTCGTAGAGACGTAGCATTAGCTGAACGTTATCCAGGGATGGCAATTGATGACATTATGGAGATATACTTCCGAAAGAAGAAGGAATTATCAAAAAGAATTTTGGAAAGTATTAAGAATGAGGAAGGGAAAGATAAAGCAAAAACCTATCTAGATATTTTTTAATGATCTTGATTCCATAAACCCTTGCAGGGCTGTCCTCGAGTATCTCACGTTTTTATACTCGAATCATTCAAATATAGTTTAAATTTAATATTAAATTTTGTTATCAATTGCTTCTAAGATTGCCTGAATGGTTGGTCTATCAGTTTTATCTCCTAAGTATCGCCATACAATTGTTCCTGCTGAATCAATTAAGTATGTTGTAGGTATTGCAAGTTCTGCCTTTATCATGTCAAAATCTACAGGCTTTCCAAATACATTGAATTCTTTGGAAATCTTTGCATCTGCATCTGAAATTACTCTGAACTTGTAACTCTCTTTTTCGGCAAGATTTCTAAGTGGACGCTCTCTGTCAGTGGATATTGAGATTACCATAATATTTCTCTTCTCAAATTCAGAAAAGTTTTGATTTAATTTAGTAAATTGCTGTTTTCAATAAAATCACCAAGCACCTCTAGAAAAGTCTAGAACAAT
>JAEOTL010000145.1 GCA_016839845.1 Promethearchaeota archaeon | reverse complement strand
GCGGTTTCAAGAAAAATTGACCTTCAAGTAGAACGCACTATTTTACGGGAGATTCTGGAGGATTTTTACTTGCGTTTTAAGGAAGATATAAACAGATTTAATGGGGCAATAACCCCGGGTATTATAAATTATAAAAAAAGACTTGAAGGCATGGATTTGAATTCTGTATCAAAATTCAATTCGAAATTTTAAACTACTATGTTCTCTTAAATATCCTCTTTATCTTCATCGGTTTTCAGTTTTTCCACTTCAGTTTCAAGTTTTTCTACGACTTTTTCCGTGTCAGATTTGATTTCTATACGTTTTTCAACAATCTCTTTTTGTTCGTCAATTTCTTTAGCCATTTTTTCGATAGTGGGGGAAATTCGCTCACTAACAGCATCGATATCTGGATGTATCTCTTTTAATTTAGCAGCAGTTTCTTTTTGCCTATTTATCATAAAGGCTTTTTCTTCAATTGATTTTTCTATTTTTTCAGAAGCATCCTCAATATCTGGGTGGATTCCACCTCTTTGCGCTTCCAATTCCTTCCTACGATCCATCATAAAAGCTTTTTCTCCTATAGTCTTTTCAATTTTTTCAGCAGTTCCTTCAATATCAGCATGAATTTCGGTACGTTGAGCAAGTCTTTCCTTTTGTCTCTCCACCATAAAGGCTTTTTCTCCCAAAGATTTTTCTATTTTTTCTCCAGTTCCAGAGATATCAGGATGTATATCTTTCAATACTGTGGAGGCTTCTTTTTTTCTTTCAACCAAAAATGCTTTTTGTTCAATCCATTTTTCTATTCTTTCTTGAGCACCTTGAATATCGAGATGTATTGCACTCCGTTGAGTAGCATTTTCCTTTTGACGGTCAATTAGAAATGCCTTTTCTCCAACAGATTTCTCGATTTTCGTTGCTGTTTCTTCAATGTTAGGGTGTATGTCTCTCAATTTATTTTCACTTTCTCTTTTTCGATCGATTAAGAAAGCCTTTTCTCCGATAGATTTCTCAATTTTCGTTGCTGTTCCTTTGATATCAGGATGCACTTCTTTGAGTTTAGAAGTTGTTTCTTTTTGTCGTTCTATTAGGAAGGCTTTCTCTCCTACCGCTTTTTCTATCTGGTGTCTTGCTCTTGTTATGTCGGGGTGGACTTTTTTTAGCAGAGAATCTTGTTCCTTTTTTCTTTCGATAATAAAGGCTTTTTCGTCAATTGATTTCTCTATTTGTTGTGCTGTACTGGGGATATCTGGATGGATTTCTTTTAATTGGGAATCTCGTTCTTTTTGCCTATTAATCATAAATGCCTTTTCTTCTATTGATCTTTCTATTTTTTCTTGAGTTCCTTGTATATCAGGATGTAATTCTTTCAATTCTGCCGTAGTTTTTCTCTGCCTATCAACCATGAACGCTTTATCGTCAATTATCTTCGAAATGAGTTCACTGCTCTCTTCAAAAGCTTGTTTTCTCTCATTTTCCGTACTTTTTAGGTAAGAGTCTCTTTCTTCCTTTTCTTTTTTATAAAGGCTCTGTAAAAGTTTCTTATCTGCTTCAATTTCTTCCTTAGATGGTTGTTTTTCATTTTCACCCATAATTTTTCACTCATCAAAGTCTAAACTTTAATTTATAATAATAAGAGTGATATTTATTTTTATTTAGATTTGAGTATTGATATTAGTTTAACTTAACAAATATGTCTATCGAATTTTATAAAATACTCAAATAATTCAGGATCATTTAATAGAAATCGGCTCAAATGATTCGTCTTCAAATTCATCCATAAGACTAAGCATAGTTAATCTCATATTGAGCATTTCCATTACTTCAGTTTGAAGTTTCTCTGATTTTTCACTATTCTTTTCTACACCATATTTAGAAAATAAACGATCTAGTAGAAATAACAATCTTTTCTTGAGGAGATCTTGACCCTCAATGTCAATATCTTGATCTTTAAGCCATTTATCTATTTCTTTCTTTACTTTAACATCAATATCAGTAGAATTGTATTTAACTTCTACTTCATCAATAGAAGTTATATTAGATAAATAAGTTTGATCTTGATACAAAGGTTTGATTAATAATCCCAGATTTGTTATTAAAGCTTGATTTTCAAGTTTTTCTAATGAGGTGGTTATAAATTGTAAAACTTGATCTTTTTGAGTAATTTTGGAATACTTAATATATTCTTGGACAAAATGCATAACTGAATTTTTAATGAGAAAATCTTCATAATCACAGGTATTTCTAGGTTTATTTCCAAGACTATTCGTTATGCATGAATAAAGTGAATTCATAAAGGGTCTATTATCTTGAAACAATGAAAACTTATTTACAAAATTTAAAATGCCACTCGCAATTTCTAATTTGTTCTCCTCCGGTTCTGAAATACAATACTGATTAAAATTATTCTCCAAATCGAAGTTTTCATCCGAGATTGATAAGAATTGCTTTATATCAGAAAAGACAGAACTGAGGTTCACGATAATTTTATTTGTTAATACTCGTTATAAAAATTTTTCATTTTTTGAGATTGGGATTATAATGAAAATGTTAAAATGCTGTGGTGATCAATGCCTTAGTACCGTGTCTTTGCGCCTCTTGGACTATTTCCATTAATTTGTCAACTGATAATGGTACTATATCCAACACACTCATACCAGACAATCGGAGAACCGCTGTTACTGTATCTGCTAAGTTATTACAATCTCCTGAAAAGAAAACATTTCTTCTACCGAATTCTCTTCGCAAATTTTTTCCAATCTCATCAATTGCACAGTATCCTGCAATAAGACCTTTAGTGTAACCTTCAGCTTTTAATTGCTCAATGAGATTTTCGTCATGACCTTTTCCCATGATTAAAAACCAGCCACCTTGAAATTTATCTTTAAAATCGTTAGCAAACACTTGTAAAGTAGATAAAGGGTTATTTTGACATCCCTCTCTGCACAATAAATCCTTCCCCTTGATGATTTTAACATCTTCAGGGAATTCTTGCACTATATCCCATCCAAATTTCTCTTTATAATCCTCCAAGTTCTTACCTATCACATTGATTTTTTTTAAGTCCCCTTCCCCTAATCCCCTTTCGTGAGCAATTTTTAAATGGGGGATTTCATCAATAGTTAACCCAAATATTCTCGCGCCCACAGTATCGACAGCTAAAGTATCGCGACCACCAATTAAAATATTAAATCGTTTGACAAGTTTATCCTCCCAAACCGTAGGGGGGTAATGACCGTGAATTGTTCCTTCAATACCGTCTATGATTGTAATGTCAGGTTTGATCATTTCATAAAGATCCACTAATTTCGAATGCAAGTTAAAATTATGATCTTTCCCTCTATCTGCATGTTGAGGAAATCCCCACTGATTTTTGATACCAAGCGTCACTCCTGCCATTGAGTGAGTTTTAAGTTTTGGAATATTAATATAAGTAATGTTTTCTCGGTTATCCATTATTTCAGCTATTGTTAGGGGTAATCTAAAGGTTTTTAAATTATAACCGTTAGGATCATCCTCTACGGAAGGTTTTCCGCTAAAATTATAAGTCTTAGTCTCTTCCTCATCCAAATATATGATTTGGGCACCTAACTTCTCACATATTTCCTTGTATCCCGTTATTGTAAAAACAACCCTAGTTAAATTTGCTTGAGTAGAATTCTCCATAACAAATATTTCTGCGTTCATTGATTGGAGATGTTTTATAACTGCTTCTAACACTTCAGGAGAAGTATAGCTGTGCTTCTTAAAATCAATTCCATTTACTTTTAAATATACCTTACTTGAGCTTTTAAGAATAGGATTTTTTGATTTTTGTAAGTGTAAAAACATCTGTTTAACTGCTTTATCTATTGATTCTGAGGTATCAGTTATGTAAACATTTTTCAATTCAAACACCATATGACCTAAATTTTTTAGTATAAGAGGGGGTATATCGTCTCTTTTATAACTTTTTAGTAAAGTTTTTTAAATCTGATATATATCATCACTTGATATATTGATCAAAAAAAAAAAAGGTTTAATCATGGCAGAAGAAATAGCTGAAAAATTTGAAAACGCCATGAAAATCGGATTTATAAGTGCTCTGATTTTAATAGTCCTCGAGAAAAATCCTACTTATGGTTATAATATATGCAAGCTGATTGAAAGACGTACTTTAGGGATATGGAATCCACCCACATCGACGATGTATACCGTACTAAAGGAAATGGCAAGAACTGGGTTAATTTTTTTTACTGAGAAACAAGTTGATGGGAGGAACAGAAAAATCTATGAGATTACCTCCAAGGGTGAAGCCACCTTGAGACTTATGCATGAAAGACAAAGAATCATAGAAGAATCAGTTGAAACATTAAAAATTGCCATGCTTGGTAACGATAAGGGGGAACTACCAAAAGGATTTTACAAGCACGGTCCGTTGAATCTTATGTTAGATAGGTTGGATGAGAGATCTGAAAAGGAAAAACTTGAGTTCCTACATATTCATAAATTACGGATCTCGCATGAAATAACTAGACTCACAAATACATTACAAAAAATTGAAGAAATAACAAATCAATTGGAAAAAAAAAGCTAGGTTAGAAAATAATGAATTCCTTACGCATGATAATACGTTATTGGTTGAAATCGAAGAAATATTTTGTTCTTGAATTTATATATCTCTTGGTTTCAACAATTTTTTATATGATGATACCTGTCTTTATAGGAAGAATTGTTGGGGGGCTTCAATCAAGCGAACCTGTAAAATTAATACTTTTTAATTTTAGTATGGTTATTTTATTTGCTACCCTACGATATATTACAAACAGGGCGGCTAGACTTAGAGGAGCTGAAGTTTCTTCTAGAGCAGTTTACCATCTTCGTACAGATATAAGTAATGCTATATATCGGCAATCTTTTTCTTACTTTGATAAAACTGAAACGGGACAACTAATATCTCGTGCTACCAGCGATATAGAAGAGACTCAAATGATTTTTGGGATGGGGTTAACATGGGGTCTTGCGTCGACACTTCAGATAGGAGCTGTTATAATTGGTTTTGCAGTTTTTAATATTCAATTAACATTTATTTTGATACCCACGATCGGAGCTTCACTTCTTCTCTCATACTATATCGCTAGGAAGTTAAAACCAATTTTCTTGGAAACAAGAGAAAGTTTTGGCGATCTAACAAATACTATGAGAGAAAATATTGTGGGTGCCCAAGTAGTACGCATGTTTAGTACCCAAGATAAGGAACGAGAAAAATTTAAGATAAATAATAAACGGTTTTACGACGCAAGTGTTTCCTCAGTAAAATACAATTCTCTATACATGCCCGCAATTACTATAATTATGGGTGTAATGACTATAAGCAATCTAGTATTAGGTGGTATTCGGTTTATTCAATATCCCTCAGCATCGGTATTTGGTATCATAGTTACCCTCCAGAGTTACATAGTTGCTCTTGGTTTTCCACTAATGATGTTTGGTCAAATAATGCTAGCTTATATTCAAGCAGATGCTGCACTTACTCGCGTCAGAGAGGTTTTGGAATCGACTCCTGATATTAATGACCTTCCGGGCGCTATTCCAATTGGTGATGATGCACGCCTAAAAGGAGATATTTTATTCGATAATGTATCTTTTGGATATACACCAGATCATAGAATTTTAAAAGAAGTGTCATTTCATGTCCCGAGTGGGAAAACAATAGCAATTTTGGGGACGACAGGATCAGGTAAATCCACAATTATCAATTTAATACCACGTTTTTATGAGGTTAATGAAGGTAAAATAAAAATTGACAACAAAGATATCCGTGAATATTTAGTAAAGGACCTTCGTAAAAACATTGGGATTGTATCGCAAGAAACATATCTTTTCAATAAATCTATAGCTAAGAATATTGCTTATGGAAAGGATGATGCTACTGAAGAAGAAATAATAGAAGTATCTAAGATTGCCAAATTACATGATTTTATTGAGACTCTTCCTGATGGATACGATTCTATTGTAGGGGAAAGAGGTACAAGATTATCAGGTGGGCAAAAACAACGCTTATCAATTGCGCGTGCATTGTTAATAAGGCCTAAAATATTAATTCTCGATGATTCTACGAGTTCAGTGGATGTTGAGACTGAATATCAAATCCAAAAGGAATTGTTAAGAATCATGAATGACACGACTACGATTGTAATTACCCAACGAATTTCTACAATTAGAGGAGCTGATTATATTTTAATCTTAGATCGGGGGAGAGTTGTTGGATTTGGGGATCACGATGAATTACTTAAATCAAATGTACTATACAAACAAATTTACCAAACGCTTTATGTCAAACAAAAATCAATTATTAAAGTGGAAGAGGTGATCGGCTAATGAGGGGAAAAAAATTGGAACTGAATATTAAACCGGAAGAAGAAGAGGAAGAAGAACAACAAAAAGAAATAATTCAACCTAGTGCTAGTGGTGGTCATAAATTCATGATGGATTTTGATTCAACAGAATTAGAACACTCACGAACGGATTTGTGGAGATGGATGTTCTCATATTTAAAACCATTTCGAGGGAAATTCTCTCTTTATCTCATCTCTCTATTGATAGGTACATTAATAACTTCAATCACTCCAATTATTACTGCTAATATAATTGATAAGGGGATCATTACTGGAAATCTTCCATTTATTTTAACTATGAGTACTATTTACCTCTCCCTAATGCTGTTCATGGCTATTACGACTTACTACTCTTACTACGGTATGGGAAAGATGTCTCAGAGAATTACTTTTGAGATACGAAATAATTTATTCTATAAATTGCAAGATATGTCCCTTGCTTATTTTGACCAGAGATCTTCAGGGGATATAATGTCAATAACCACTAATGATGTTACGTTACTTAACCAGTTGGTGGGGAGTCAACTTGTTGGAATAATTACAAGTATTGTTTCAATTGGTTTTACGGTTACTATTATGTTTCTGTTAAATCCATTTTTAGCATTAATAAGTCTACCAGTATTCCCAATATTTGCTCTCTTAACAGGATTATTTAGGAAAATGGCAATTGGATTATTCAAGGAGTCAAGAAAAACCATGGGGAAAGTTACATCATCAATTCAGGAAAATATCGCTGGAGCAAAAGTAGTCCAAGCTTACGGACAAGAAAAAAAGGCTTCTTCGGAATTTGATAGAGCAAATAAAGCGAATTATAATGCAATGATGAGAATACGGAGATATATGGCTACAATATTCCCTTTTATAAATCTAATGACTACCGCCCTAACTGCCTGCATTTTATTAGGTGGTGGTTTCGTATTACTAGGTAATGTTTCGATTTTTGGTACAACAGTTACAGTGGGTGTATTAAGTGCCTTTATCGGGATATTAGGCCAATTCTTCAAACCCTTTATGATGTTAATGTCAATTCAACAAGTCATAAATTCAGCAATGGCGGCAAGTGATCGTATCTATTCCTTATTAGAAGAAAAAGTTGAAATCCCTGACGTTGCCAATCCATTATTTTTTAATGACGTAAAAGGTACTATAGAATTCAAAAATGCGAGTTTTGGATATATTCTAAATGGTGAGGCTGAGGAATCAAAGAAACCCATGATGCCTAGTTTTGAGAGTATGGCACAGCATCCGATGATGAAACAGGCTATTAAATTTATCAAAACTTTTCCTGAACCATATTCATCATTTATTATGAAGAATATGATGCATATGCCACCAGATTTAATGCGAAAACTAATGATGGGCCTGATGGGCTCGAAATCAGAAGAAATTCCAGATAAAATTGATAATTTCCTCGGGGAGTTAAATTATGCAGTTCCAAATACCGAATATGCAAAAACCCATCCAGAATATAAAACAACTTTTCAAAAAGATATTATACATGATGAAAGTCCCCTAAAGAAAGAGGAGCTCAAAAAACCGTCATTTTCCTTTGAGAGTATGATGCCCCCAGAAGCCATACCTATGATGGTAAAGTTTTTAGAAAGATCCCTTGGTTCAAAAACGGGTATGCAACAAGCAGGTGGAATGGGAGGGGAAGGAGGAGAAATGATGGGTGGTGGGATGGGTCAAATGACACCTCAATCAATACTTCAAATGCTTGCTACTATATCAATTCCTCCAGAAGTATATGATGAAATTCCAAAAATAGTTAAAGATGCTATTATTGAACAGAAAACACTCATTCAACATCAACAATCCAAAGGATATGTTCTAAAAGATCTTTCCCTCGATATACCCGCAGGAATTACAGTGGCTATTGTGGGCGAGACTGGAGCGGGTAAGACAACATTAATTAAATTGATTGCTCGATTTTACGACACTAATAATGGGAATGTATTAATTGATGACATTGATATTAAAAATATGCGTAAGAAGGATTTAAGAGATTTGATTGGGATTGTACCACAAGATGCCTTTCTTTTTACAGGTTCTATTAAGGAAAATCTACTCTATGCTCTTGAGAACCCAACTAAGGCTGATGAAGAAAAAATGATCGAAGTGTCAAAATTCTTAGGATTACATAATTTTATAGAAACACTGCATAAGAAATATGATACAAAGCTAAAAGAAAATGCCTCCAATATCTCAATTGGTCAAAGACAATTAATTGCTTTTGCTCGAGCACTGATTACAGATCCTAAAATCCTAATATTAGATGAGGCTACATCCTCGGTTGACCCCTACACTGAAACTTTGATTCAAGATGCTTTAAACAAAGCACGTGAAGGAAGAACAACGATTATTATTGCTCATCGTCTCTCAACAATAAAGAATGCAAATCTCATAATAGTTCTGGATTCTAATAAAAAGGGTATAGTAGAGCAAGGAAAACATGAGAGTTTGTTAGCATTAGATGGAAAATATAAACGATTATTAGATATGCAACACCGTGATGTTGCCATGGATAATTAATTTAACTCAATTTATTATTTTCAAAAACCTAATTTAGAATCTAATCTTATCATAAATAGACAACATTCAAATTGGTGATCTAATAATTCCGTATTTTAACTATAATGGTAAAAAAATATTCTATCAAGTCAAAGACAGAAATACTCAAAATAGTATCATTTTTATTCACGGATCGGGTGGAAATTCCGACGTTTGGAAAGATCAATTAAATTTAGATGTTAATTATAACATTTATGCGTTAGATTTACCTTCTCATAGTAAATCTGATGAGTTCTCAGAACATTCGCTTGAATTATATGTAGATGTTCTTAGGAAATTTATTGAAGAAAGGGACTCAAAAAATGTGATTCTCGCGGGACATTCATTAGGGGGTGCTGTTATACAAGCATACTATTTTAAATACCCAAGGGATGTTACTGCGTTATTTTTGATCGGAACCGGAGGAAGATTGAGAGTATTACCCTCAACATTAGAAACTGTGAAAAATAACTTCCCAAAGTTTATTGAGGGTATGAAGGAAGGTCTTAAAAAGGAATTTTTGAAAACAGCATCGAATGTTTGTTATGATGACTTTATGATATGCGATGGATTTGATACACTTCATAAGACCGAGTTAATCGATATTCCGTGTTTAATTTTAGTTGGTAAAGAAGATGATCAGACTCCTGTAAAATATTCAGAATTCTTTCACAAAAGGATTAAAAATTCTGAGCTAGTAATAATTGATAATGCTGGGCACTTAGCTATGATTGAACAACCGAAGAAATTGAATGAAGCAATGGAAAATTATATTAATAATTATCTTAAACCAATAAAATAAATGCCGAGAGTATACACTTATGGTCCTTTCCAATCAAGGCGATTAGGCCTCTCATTAGGTATAAATGTGTTACCTAACTACAAACTTTGTACATTCAATTGTATTTATTGCGAAATAGGAATTACTAATGCGGAGTTCCTAGTATCCCCATCTTACAGAATAAAACTACCCCCATCTTCTCAGTTTAGAAAAGAATTAGAATCTATATTAATGCAAGTTCCTCATCTAAATTCTTTAACCTTTGGTTATAATGGTGAACCGACTTTGAATGAAAACCTATTGGATTTTCTCCAAATTGCATCAGACGTGAGAGAGGAAATAAGTTGGATAGGAGAAAAACCAAAACTCACTTTGTTTACTAATTCCACCACGCTTCATTTCGACGATGTTCGAGAAAGAGTAAAGCAGTTTGAAGTTGTTCTCGCTAAATTGGATGTTACTACAGATGAGGATTTAATAAGGGTTAACCGATCTAGTGGAACACCCCCAGATATGGCTACGATTATAGAATCTCTTGCTAAATTAAAACATGAAATGCCAGAGAATAATGTCCTGGTGATCCAAAGTTTACTGTTCAGTTCTTATAAAAAAGATTTTGCTCCAAATGATACTCCTTCTAACATAGAAAATTTAGCTCGTGCTATAAAGCGAATAAGACCAAATAAAGTACAAATTTATTCTATCGCGAGAATACCCGCAGAGTATTTTGTATATGCAATTGATAGGGAGAGGAAAAAAGAAATTACAGAGATTATTGATGAAATTGTTCAAGATACCAATATAGAAATAAATTATTATTAGATCAACTCGTAGTTATTATCCAATTTACAAATATTTTAATATTGGATAAATGACAAAATATTATTGCTTAGAATTATTTGATCGGTTATCCAAAAACTCCTTTGGGTGAGAAATACAACGGAAAAATACATTGCGGGTGTTGACATTGGTGGCACTTGGACTCGTGTTGCTATTTGTACTCTAGATTTAAAAGAAGAAAGCATATGGAAGACAAGAATAAGGACACCGAAAGAAGATAAATATTCAATAGGTAATTCTGTTTGTAAGATCTTAGCCGATCTATTAAAACAATATCAGATTAAAAAGACACAGCTATTAGGTATGGGTATAGCATCAGCTGGTCCTTTAAACACAGAAACTGGAATTCTTTTTAATAATTCAAATTTAGGTTTTAGGACCATCCCCTTAAAGGAACCAATTAAGAACAAATTTCCAGAAATACCTTTATATTTTATTAACGATGGAAATGCTGCTGTATTGGGAGTGCATTTCTTTGAGGCAAAAGAACAGGAAAAGGACAATTTAGTGTATATTACCATGTCAACTGGAATAGGTGGTGGTGTTATTTGCAATGGACATTTATTATTAGGGAAAGAAGGCAATGCTGCCGAAATAGGGCATGCATTAGTTGAACCTCGAAGTACAGTCAAATGCAACTGTGGTGCGCGCGGATGTTGGGAGGCTTATAGCTCAGGTACGGGTGTTCGTAATAGAGCCCTTACTGCCTTATCGGAAGGGAAACTTAATGGGGATAAATTACTGAAAATTGTTGGAAATGATGAGGTTAAGATAACTGCTAAAGAAGTGTTTCAAGCAGCAAAAGAGGGGGATGAGCTTTCAAAGGATGTGATTGATAATTCGATTTTTTATACGAAAGTAGGAGTTGGATTAGTC
>JAEOTL010000470.1 GCA_016839845.1 Promethearchaeota archaeon | reverse complement strand
CTTATATTTTAAAACAAAAAAATAGAGAAAATGAACTATGAAAGAATCAAAAGAAGTATATTTAGTAGATCATGTGAGGACACCATTTTCTCGTGCAAATCCACTAGATCCTGATGATGATGTTTTTAGTAAGAAACAGGGACTAGAATTTGTTGCTCATGTTTTGATAGATATGTTTGATAACCGAATACCAAACAGCGGAAGTTCTCTCAAACGGGAGGATGTTAGTGAGGTTTTGGTTGGCAGTGCTTTACTGCAACATGAGCATGGGACATTTGGGGGAAGGATTCCGATTTTTATGGCGAAATTTCCCTTCCATGTGCCTGCAACGGTATTTGACAGACAAGATGGGTCCGGCATGACAACTCTACATGTTGGTTTTGCAAACATTTCAATGGGTTATTCTGATGTCGTGGCATCAGTGGGGTTTGACCAATTTACTCGAGTGCCATTACATACCTATGATGGAAAAGTTACTGTGTATGGAATACCTCCTGACAAATTTATGCTTGATCCAGAGAATAGGTGGTATAATGATGACTTATATGATTGGAAAACAAGTCGTTTATTATACCAAGCAGCTCAGAAACTTGCAGAAGAAGAAGCAGATAATATTTCAAAAGATGATATGGATGAATTTAGTATTCGTAGTTATAACTTAGCCGAAAAGTCTTTAGAAAATGGGTATTTCAAAGAGGAAATTATGTCTCTTAAGGGTCATGAACGGGGTAATCCTGAGAACGAAATTGAAATTGGAGCAGATCAATCTATTAAAAAAGGGGTAACATTAGAAAATATTGCAAAAATGCCTTCCATAAGTACCCCTGGATGGGCAGGTGGATATAGAAATCCAGTAATTTCTAAGGATGCCTATGTTACGAAATTTGGGACAGAAGAAGGTATTATTACAGCAGGAAATAGCTCTCCATTAAGTGATGGAGCTTCTCTTTGTCTTTTAGCTTCGAAAAATGCACTTGATGAATACAAATTAAAACCCATGTCGAAAATTATTTCGATTGGGTATGCTGGAGTGGATCCAACTGTACAAGGACGAGGAGTAGTACCGGCAGCTCAAATGGCATTAAAGCATGCAAATTTGAAATCAGAAGATATCGATTTCTGGGAAATAAACGAATCCTTTAGTGTTGTAGCGATTAATGCTGCTAATAAATTAGGGATTGACTGGGAAAATAAAATGAATGTTCATGGAGGCGCGTTAGCAATAGGGAATCCTATATCAGCGACAGGTCTGAGGATTACGACAACATTAGCCAGAATTCTCAAAGAGAAAAATGCTAAATACGGGCTCGCCGCGATGTCATGTGGAGGCGGTCAAGGAACTGCTGTAGTAATTGAAAATTTAGATTAGTAAAATAAAAATGAGGTAAAAATAATAAACAGAGGTATAAAAAATATGACAATAAGAGATGTATACATTACAGATTATATAAGAACTCCTTTTTCAAGATCTCGACCAAGAGAACCCCCAAGAGATGTCCTTGGAAATTTACGCCCCGATGAGATGACTGCCTTAACGATAAATGAGATGTTCGATAATCGATTAAAAGACAAAGTAAAACCTGAAGATGTAGATGAGTTTTATATCGGAGCTACTCATTTCAATTTTGAATATGTGACTTTTGGTGGGAGATATCCCTTGTTTTTATCTAAATTTCCCGCGAAGGTATCGTCTGTTGCGTTAGATAGACAATGCGGTTCAGGAATGACCTGCGCCTCCTTAGGGTATAATAATATTGCATTGGGATATTCTGACGTTATTATTGCTTCCGGGCAAAATAATGCTACGATTTCCCGAAACCCGAATAGAAGGCCAACAACAAGGGAAATCCCTCCTGCCATGAAGCCAGGACATGAACTTTTTGTTGATGATGTTGTTGATTTCCGTTGCTCGTACTCAATGTTACAAACGGCTCAAAAACTCCATGAAATGAACGCTGATGTTTTTTCAAAAGAAGACAATGACAGGTTTTCAGTTCGAAGTCATAAATTAGCTGCAAAAGCTCAAGAAGATGGTTTTTTTAAGGATGAGATTGTCCCTATAATGGGGCATAGGGAAGGTGATGAGGATGAACCAATGTTAATCGAATATGACACTTCAGTTAGAAAGAATGCTACGTACGAGGGAACCAAAGATTTAAGGGGATTAAGCACTCCCGGTTGGGCTGGTGGGTACTATAGACCGCTTATGACAAAAGAAGAGTATGTTGAAACGTTCAGTACAGAACAGGGATTAATAACCGCAGGAAATTCGTGTCCTACAAATGCAGGAACGGCGACATTAATGTTAATGTCAGAAGAGGCCATGAAAAAATACGATTTAGACCCATTAGCTCGTATCGTTTCAAACGGTTTCGGAGCAGTTGATCCTACAGTTATGGGAAGAGGCCCAGTTCCCGCATCTTGGATGGCATTAAAACATGCAGGATTAACAACCGACGATATTGCCTGCTTTGAAATAAATGAGGCATTTGCTATTGTAGGCCTAAACTGGATCCACGAGATGGGATTAGATGATCGAATGGATGATATTAATATAAAAGGTGGAGCAATCGCAATAGGACACCCTATAGCAGCAACAGGTCCAAGAATAGTTGGAACCTTAGCAAGAATCCTTAAAGAAAGGAAGCAGAAATATGGTCTTGCTACGATGTGTTGTGGCGGTGGACAAGGAACCGCTATGATAATTGAAAATACAGACGTTTAATTTATTCAATTTTTATAATTTTTTTTTCCCTATTTTTTTTTCTTTATTAAGTCGAATAAACCATTCTTTTGGATATTAGAAAGTCTTTTAAACCACTCTTTCTTCTTTTGTTATTAACTTTGTTGTAGATTAAAGTAAAATCAAAATTGAAACTCCAATATTTCATTCGTCTGATCTATTAAGGTTTATAATAAAATGCCCCTATCAATAATGGAAGAATTGCTCGATCTAGAAGAATCCTTCAAGGAAAAGAAAGAAGAACTTCTTCAAAAAATTGAAGAACTTCAAAATAATCGAGACCTTTCTATCAAAGATAACCTCGTTTGTGAGGGAGTTAAAGCGAGAACTTATTTGTCTATGGGATCATTTGGTGATGCGATGAGAATTGTAAATGAGCTTTATGAGAAAGCAAAAACAAACAATATACCTCTATCACAGATAGATGCGTTAAGTCTTAAATTTTACATAAAGTGGGTATTGGGGGATCTTAACTATCCAGAGTTATGGAAGCTTATCGAAGAAAGTGAAAATCTACTCAATGATGCATCTCAAGAGCCAAAAGAGGATATTGAGTTTAGGTCATCGAATATAGATTTCCAAAAAGCTTGTATCTACAGGAATATTGGTGATATTGATCTTGCTCTTGAATACTGTATAACGTCACTAGATGCCTGTAAAAAAGATAGACGCTTAGCTTCCATGTTGCCCACTGTTTTAATGGAACTTGGGAAGATTTATTATGTGAAAGGTGAATTAAAGAAATCTCAAGATTATCTATTACAAAGTCTTCCCCTTCTAGAAAGCGAAGATCTCTCAACAAGAGTTGCTAAAATATATGCTCTATGGGATTTGGGAGATAATTACCTATCCCAGGGAAAATTCGATCTTGCCATTGAGACTTTAGAAGAAGCCTTGGAAATGAGTAGTAAAATCGACATTGCAATTTATACTAATGTAGTCTATACATCTCTTATTAAGGTATATATTGATAAAAATTCTCTTGATGAGGCCAAGAAATATTTAGAACTATTTAAAGATTATAATAAAGGCAAACCAGGAGCTGAATGGGCATGGAAATTATCAGAAGCGCGGATTTTAAAAGCGACTGGTCGAATCCAAAACCTAGCAGAAGCAGAGAAAATATTGAGACAATTTATGGGGAATGGATTCGGACCTGGTTGGGATCTAAATATCGCCGCTTCTATTCTTATCGATCTTTGCCATATTCTTTTATTAGAACTACAAATTACAGACTCTTCCGAAATTCTGGGAGAATTGGAATCCCTCGTTATTCAATTGTTGGATATTGCTGAAAAACAGCATTCCTATACAACTTTGACTTCAGCAAAGCTTTTACAAGGCAAGTTGGCTCTAATACAATTGAATACTATCGACGCAAGAAGATATCTCAAAGAAGCACAGAGCATAGCTGATAAACACGGACTCCAAAAATTGGCACTCTCGATATCAAGAGAGCATGATAAATTGATAGGTCAACTGGATATTTGGGAAGATCTTCGTAAAACTACTACTCCCGTCTCAGAAAGATTAAAATTAGCATCGATGGATGAAACAATAGAATATTTAAAAATAAAACGCTCATTAGAAGGTCCTGAGGGTATTTCTGAGGAACCTATGATGCTATTAATTATAGCTGAGGGTGGTGTTATGATCTTCTCTTATCACTTTGAATCCAAGTGGAAATTTGAGGAAGAAATATTTGGTAGTTTTTTAACTGCCTTTAATTCTTTTAGTGATGAATTTTTCTCTAAAGGCCTTGATAGAGCTAAATTTGGTGAAGATATGATCTTAATGCAGTCGGTTGGTGAATTCCTTATTTGTTATTTATACAAGGGTGAGACATATTTTGCATTAAAGAAACTCGATCTATTTACTGAGAGTATTAAAGAAAATACTGAAATTTGGCAGACATTAAACACATTTTCTCAAACAAATCAAGTTGTCGAAATAAAAGATGCTCCCTTCTTGGAAAATTTGATTACAGAAATTTTTATTGATTAAAGAAAAAAAAAATTTTGAATTAGAGTCTCCTCTTAGGGCGAGGAGGGACATAATAGACTTGTGGGTTTGTCTTTTCTTCAGGTTTCAGTGTAAAGACTTTTCTTTCAGATATCTTTTTTGATATTTTACTTTCGGGATCATTTAAATCTCCAAAATATAAAGCTTGACCTTCACAACAGATCACACAAAAGGGTTCAAGACCTTGATCAATCCGATGGGAACATAGATTACATTTTTCAGCGATATTTTCTTCTTCATTCAAGATGATTATACCATACGGGCATGCGTCCAAGCAAGCTTTGCATAGCGTACAAGTTTCCTGATCTAAAATAACAATTCCATCATCCCGTTTTTTGAGGGCATCAGTCGGGCAAGATTCCACACAGGGAGGATTCTCACAGTGATTGCATAATTTT
>JAEOTL010000144.1 GCA_016839845.1 Promethearchaeota archaeon | reverse complement strand
ATAGACCCGACTTGGGTTGTGATCATTAATATAATGGAATGTAATTTTATAAAATTTTCAATATTAATTATAATTAGACATTCCTACGGATGCATTTAAAGAGAAGACTTAAACTTAGAATTTATCCCGATTCTGTTTTGCTGGATAGTGCACGTCCAGTCAAAGATATAAATGGTGATATTCATAACATAATTGAAGACATGGCTGAACTCATGTATTCTTATGAAGGAATAGGCTTAGCAGCTCCCCAAGTAGGTTTATTGCAACGAATTATAATCGCAGATAATGACGGTAAGTTAATTTCCCTTGTTAATCCCAAAATTATTGAAGAAAAGGGAGCGGACTTTTTGGAAGAAGGTTGCCTAAGTCTTCCTGGTGTTTCTGTCAATATTGAACGCAGCAAAAGTATCGTCGTTCATTATATCAATCCTGAAGGAAAGGAAATACATAATAGATATAGTGGTCTAATTGCCAGAATTATTGAGCATGAAATAGACCATTTAAATGGTATATTAATTTTAGATTATGCCTCTACAGTTGAAAGATGTCTAATAAAGGAAAACTTAAAGAATAAAAAGTTTGAAAATTTAAATAAGTTACTATAAAAGCAAGAAAAATTAATAAACAATGTCCCTTTTCCTTAGAAGTTTAAGCCTTTAAAATTAAAATTATATAGAGGATATAACAAGAGGAGGATGCTATGAAGGAACAATCAATCAATTATGAGGAAATAGAATGGGAAGAAGCGATAGGTTACCCTACAGGGACAAGGATAAAAATTCTTCGTGAAGAAAATAGTGTCAGAACTTTTATACTCAATATTCCAACAGGATTTGATATGGAAGCCCATTGTCATACAGGATCGGAACAACATTTCGTTTTAGATGGAGAGTACCAGAGTGAGGACAAAATCTACCGTAAAGGGTTTTATCGCTATATTCCTGCGGGAGTCACTCACGGGCCTTTTACGTCCAAGAGCGGTGCTATTATTTTGGTTGTTTGGGATCCTTTTTAAAGAGCCCAAAATAGGTTTTAATAAAATATTCAATTAATAATACTACAGAGTTTATGGTTGATTTAAATGAAAGAATTAGAAAAAAACATTGATGATATGATTTGGAGAGAACATAAAGAGACTGGTCTTGGAATAAAAAGTAAATTAATACGTGCAAAAAATGGTAAAAAAACAATCCTATTTAAAATGCCAGAAGGATTTGTTATGGGTGTACATACGCATACAAAAACAGAACAGCATTTTGTTTTACAAGGGAAATATGAAATTGGAGGGAAAATCTATATTCCTGGTACTTATAATTTTATATCCGCAGGTACGATTCACGGACCTCTTACTTCAAAAAGTGAAACAATTATTTTAATTATCAGGTAACCTTTATAATTAAATATATTTGTTAACGCTTCGATGTTATAGATTTTATATCCACGATAATAGAAGGTATATTTAAGTTATAACAAGCGAAGTGGAAGTTACACTTTAGGAGATTCACTCTAATTTAATAATAAAAGGTTTCTTTGATAGAAATAAAAAAATGGACAAAAATAATTTAGAAAAAGCGAAAGTATTTGCACTTCTTCTATCCACACTATTTATACAATACTTTTCTGTAGTAAATCTTAATGCCAAAGAGGTTAGAAAAATGAAGAATCAGAATGACGAAGATGTAATTATTACTATTATTTATGATAACAATTCTTATCGAGCAGATTTAAAGACCGGCTGGGGATTTTCTTGTTTGATTCAAGGCTTAGAGAAAACTATTCTTTTTGACACGGGGGGTGATGGCGGTTTGCTAATGAGAAATTTAAATAAATTATCGATTGATCCTAATATCGTTGAAATCGTTGTCCTTTCACACTACCATGCAGACCATACCGGTGGACTATACAGTTTTTTAGAGATAAATCCAGAAGTAACAATCTTCATACCGCAGTCATTCCCAGAAGATTTTACACAAGATGTGAATGAATATGGTGCAGAGGTTGTTGAAGTCGGGCAATCACTAGAAATATGCAGAAATGTATATTCAACGGGCGAACTCGGAACAGGGATAAAGGAGCAATCTCTCATTATAAAAACAGATAAGGGATCTTTAATAATTACCGGTTGTGCACATCCTGGGATCATTCAAATTGTCGCAAAATCAAAAAACTTAATCAAAAAAAATATATTATTAGTGATGGGGGGATTTCATTTAAGAGATAAAGATCGTGATGCCGTTGGTTCTATTTTTTCAAATTTAGAATATCTAGGTGTACAATACATTGGTCCGTGTCATTGTACAGGTGATCTAGCTCGAACTATATTCAAAGAAGAATTTGGTGAATATTATATCGAGGTGGGTGTTGGAAAGATCATATGTTTAAGAGAATTGTGAAAAAATCGTATTAATTACAAAACAGATGAGATTAATTTAAATAACTGCTGACATCAGTTATTGAAGGAAACATGTTGTGACTTACAGGAGGGCAAAATGAAAATAAATTTAACATCCGCAATGATACTGGTAACCACTCTATTCGTGCTCCTGTTTTCCACCGGTACTCTTGCTCAAAAGGGAATGAAAAGGCAGGGGGGTGGAGGATGGGGTATGGGATCTAAGTACGGCAGGATGTATGATTCAAAAACTGTGGAGACAATCACTGGTACTATTACTGATGTTGAGAGAATCACTCCAATAAGGGGAATGTCGTATGGCATACATTTAACTGTAAAGACTGACCAAGAAACTATTTCTGTACATTTGGGTCCTGCCTGGTATATTGAAAACCAGGAGATCACGATTGAGCAGGATGACAAAGTTGAGATTTTAGGTTCACGAATAACCTTTGAGGGCAAGCCTGCCCTTATCGCAGCAGAGGTTAAAAAGGGAGATCAAACACTCATTGTTCGAGATGAAAGCGGATTTCCTGTTTGGAGCGGCTGGAGGCGACGTTCATCCAATCAAGACTAACTAGGGTTTAGCGAACAACTCTGGCCAGCGCACAGCTTAAATATTGTCGTTGAAATAGATTGTTATGCCTAGAAATAATAAATGGAATTGAAATGAAACTTGCTCACTGGTATTCACACCTTTCATACCAACAGCGAATTTGGATGTTCGGGACCTTGTTAACCATGGTAGCTCTTATAACTTTTGGGATCTTGATGGATTCGGGAAAGAAAGCGAATGTTTCGGTCAGTGTCGGAGTTGATATGTCGATTCGGCAGATTGCTCCCAAACTCGGTGTCACCCCAAAATCACTCACTCGTGAACTAAATCTACCGCTTAATGTTTCCAAGAGAAAGCCTCTATATTCATTGGGGATTACAGATGAAGAACTACACCTTGTCGTTAAACACCTTCTTTCCCATCGTGATGCAACACTTAAGTACTATGTGTATCTGGCATTGGTGTTATGGGGTTGGATTTTTTTAGTAAAGTTGGGACGTCCTTCTGAAAGTAATGTAAAAAACAGGAAAAATTGGTATCCAAGAACACCATATGTTATTACTTTAATACTTGCAGTAGTTATTGCTGGATTTGTGTTGGGCAAGTCGCCTAATCCCATGGAGGGAATTGTTAAGGTATTTAAATCCACGGTGGGACTTTATCCTGATCCTTACCTAAAAGTTCTAGCTCTTGTCTTTTTCCTCTTTCTGGGCATTATTGGCAATAAACTGATTTGTGGTTGGGCTTGTCCTCTGGGTGCATTACAGGAGTTGATCTACAGTTTACCCATTCAAAAGAGAATCAAAAATAAAAAACTCCCTTTTGTTTGGACCAACACCATTCGAGGATTTCTTTTTATGGTTATGATTATTTTGCTGTTCGGGGGCATCGGTCGACGAAAAGGGACGGTCATCTATCACTATGTTAATGCATTTAATCTTTTTGATCTGGATTTTGAAACTGTTAGCATTGCACTTACAGTTGTTATTGCTTTGGCAGGTTCATTTATAGTATATCGACCCTTCTGTCAGCTCATTTGTCCTTTTGGTCTGGTTTCATGGATAGCTGAACGTTTTAGTATTTATCGTATCACTATTGACAAGGATAAGTGCGTCAAAGGTAGTGCCTGTATCAATGCGTGTCCTCTGGAGGCCACAAAAGGAATACTTGCCGGAAACCTATTACCAGCAGACTGTTTCAGTTGTGCTCGCTGTTTGAATGTTTGCCCGGTCGATGCTCTGCAATATAAATTCGCTTTTAAAACCGCAATAGAAAGTGATGCACCTGAGCGACATTCAGATACGCTTCAGAGCTGTAAGTGAACATGATAGTTCGATAGAGCTAGAACAATTTTTAGCCAACCTTCAGAATAAATCCATCAAATAAAATAACAGGTCATTTAGACTTATCTTAATCATCCATTGCATTACTGCAATTTATAATTAATTAACTATGTAATAATGCAATAAGAGGCTTATAAGATCCATTACATAAATTATATAAAATCAATAGGATACATAACCTAATCTTTTTGGCTTTATATTTGATGTTAATACTATTAAATCATTAAGTGGGGGTATGAATTACATATCTAAATGAAAAAGTGTTCTAATTGTTTGACATAAATTGAATCCCCCCTTGGAAAAGGGGGATAGGGGGTTGTTTTTACATTACATAATAGCGAAAGGAAAAGACATGAAAGTTGCTGTATCATCTATTGAGAATCATTTGGACTCTCTAGTTGATCCCCGTTTTGGGCGAGCCGCCTACTATTTAATCGTTGATACTAATTCTTTAAACTATGAAATGGTTCTTAATCCGAATGTCAATGCAATTGGAGGGGCCGGGGTACAATCTGCACAATTGGTAATCAATAAAGGTGCTAAAGTTGTATTGACCGGCAGATGCGGTCCGAATGCATTTTACGTATTTGATTCTGCCGGTATTAAAATTTATGAAGGTGTTGAAGGATCTGTTAGGGACGTTATCACGGCATTTCAGGACAACCAAAAACAACCTTCAAAAGAGGGTAGTGGCGTCCCTGAAAAATTGCGTAATGGTATTGTATGATTATTGCAATTGCATCGGGAAAAGGTGGAACCGGATAAGCCCAACTTTATCGAGGGACTTTTGAAAATAATCCAGCAACCCTGGAAATAGCTAAAATTTGGGATAACGTAAATCAGTTAATGCAATCATTACGCGATAAACCGCAAGTGCCTAAAGTTTAAAGTGATCTAAAGTGCCTAAAATAATTATGCAAAAAAACAAACTTTTTAGAGTTACCATCCTAAAACATAAAAAAGGAGGAATTTAAAATGCCAGGATTTGATAGAACAGGACCAAGGGGCCAGGGGCCAATGACCGGTCGTGGTATGGGACTCCGTGAAGAGTCAGAACAATACGGACGACCCCGGTTTTGGGGCTTTGGCGGATTCGGCCGTGGATGGAGAAACCGTTATTTCGCTACGGGCATGCCGGGTAGAACCTGGGGAAGAGGATTTAACCGTTATGAACCGGATTTATTGGTAAAAGATGAAGTTGAAATGCTGCAAGAAGAAGCTAATTATTTTGAACGTGCGCTAAAAAATATTCGCGGACAAATAGACAGGCTTAAGAAAGGTGATTCCGAAGAACAAAAGTAACTGCAGAGTCATTGTTAAATTAGATAATAACCTTACTGTGAATTGATACTTTAAAAATTCGAGGATTGTAAAATATCGACCGGAAGGGAGGTAGGTCTGATGAATAACAGCTATCGGCTGGGGCCGACGGGCTATTGTTTTTGCCCACAGTGCGATTACAAGACCAGCCATAAAAGGGGTATTCCTTGCCAGGAAGAGAAATGTCCCAAATGTGGAGTAAAATTGATACGAGAGGATTCCTATCATCACGATTTGTTGAAGAAAAAGAAAGAGAAAACTAATGGGTGATGGAGCTTTCATAAGTAACATAAAAATATATGGTCTTTGAGGTCAAGATAATCATATTAGATATATTCAATCGTTCAAGACGGTCATGGTATGTTACCCATGCTGGCACATTCAAAACGAGCATTTTTTGTTATAAAATTAATAAATCTGATTATTGGCTTTTTGTTCGGTGCCATTATAATAACTTTTACTTGATAGAAAAGAAAATGGATGGAAATGGAATTAAATGAACAGATATCAAAACACAATTATTACGCTTTTTTATGGCACGCTGTGTTTCTTGCCCTGGCAATTAACTTCATGGATGTGGATACAATTATTCCGGCAATGATGATT
>JAEOTL010000087.1 GCA_016839845.1 Promethearchaeota archaeon | reverse complement strand
TGATGGTTTTTGAATACGATAGTAATAACAGTAGCAGATATCGGCCAATTAAAACATACTTGTCTGATAGTGATAAGAATTTGTTAGAACTTGATCTTATTTCAATGTATTTCAGTTCTTTTAAAACGTTTGCTGGGCATACGAATATTAAAAACTTGTCAAATCTTGAGATTCATGGATCGAATTTAAAAGTTCAAATCTTTTTTTTGTTTGAAAAGTTTATGCTCATCCTTTTTCTAAATTCGAAAGTAGATTTGAATTTAAAAGAGAAAACCCAGATCATTAAGTACTTTGAAGACCTCTTGGATAAATATGAATTTGAATTCAAGCATTTTAACACTTCACATTCTAGAAACTTGATTAAAACACTGGAAGAAAAAGGAATAATATGGCTTAAAAGGTTAAACACCAATTTGATCCACTCATATCAAAATGCATTCTTAAAGAAACATGAAATCCTCGACATATTAATAAAGGAAATTGCCCTAATAATCGAGAATGAACTAAAAGGTAATTTGGAAGGCATTTCAGAAGAAATGCTTCACGATGTATCAATTGAATTACGAAATAAAATTCATGATAAGATTTGTGAATTTAACTTGCAGATTGATTAAAAATGTTTTCTTCAAATAGTATTCCATCCCTATAACTCAGAATTTTCACTAAATCACTAAACCGGCACCCCCCTATTTTGAAAAGAAAAATGGTGACTACAAAAATCCACTATTAATTTATTCATATGTATTGTTTGAAATTTTCCAAACTCTTGATATTTAAAAATATAGAGTCGAAATTTCTTCTATAACCTTCTTTTCTTTCTCACGCAATGACAATATCCCATTCCTACCCTAATCCTAGTGCATTACGAGCAGTTCCATACAGAACAAAGGAAATGCATCTGTTGTCGCAATTATTTTTCGGAGTCATTACAGACGCTTTACCTCCATGCCGAAAGGTATTAATTGTGGGCGAACCAGGTATCTACAAAACAGAGACAGTACAAGCTCATATAAATTCATTAGAAATTGCGGCTGAGAGAATGAAAGTCAAACTTCATTCTCTTTATATCGATGGCAGTAGAAATTCCATATGGGATTATCACCTTCAGAATAATTTAAGCTTGAGAAGAATGCCTTCGAACATCCGTTTTATTTTAGTACTTGATCATCTAGAATATATAAGTCTTGAACGTCTTGAAAAAATGTTGAATATCATCAAGGGACAAAGTATATCGGTTATTGGCATTATCAGTGAGGTTAACAGGCAAGCGTTAAATTTTCTTCTCTCTGATCCTACTCATTATTGGGATCAAATTAAATTTAGTTCATATACAAGCTCTCAGATATTAACAACACTCCGTAATCATAGACGAGAGCGACGTATAAACACTTACAATTCAAACAAGGTGTTTGACCAAATCGTCTCTCATTCACAAGGATCGTTAAAAAAAGCTTTGTACATTCTTAATGAAGCAGAGAAAATTGCTCTTCATACACCACATCGAACAGTCAACGAGGATATTATTGATCTACTTCTTGATGGTATTTCCATAGAGTGGCGCCCTTTGAACCTTTTACCTGAGGACGCAGTTGGGTTCTAAATATTCAGAACGTTTCATAACCGATGAACCCTCCTTTAAAGGTAAGCGGAGTAAAATTTCGTCACCATATGTAAGTTTTTTATTCCCAAAAGAACGCTTTTGATTTCAATTCTGGATTCGGGGAAAATTTTATTTCAAGGCATTTTTTGTTTTCTTGTGACAAATCTGATTTAGAAACCCACCATTTAGACCGTTCTAATTCCCTTTTAGTGGGAATCCATTCGCTCCATTCTTCAGGAAGCCATTGTTGTTCATAGTATAACATTATTTTTGTAAGTTGTTTTACTTTTTCCTGATCTTCAATCCAATTACACATAGGATCATTCACCATCGCCTTAAATACCGAGTCTATATCATTATTTATGGCTGCATCTACAGTCATCTTTTGTTGTCTGCAATGCGGGATTAGCAAATCAGCGATGTTATCAGGAACCGTGAGTCCATCTACAGGAGTCATTTCTCCGTTATTAAAATAAGCGGGAATTTCAACAATACAATCCGTAGGGAGTTGGGAGAAAATTTTATTTTCTCCAAAGTTGTTTGGAATGTTGACCACATGTGGAATTTTGTCGTTATTCAAATAACTTAAAGTCATATCCATGGCTCTCTCCCAACTAGGTCCACTTATTGTGTAAGTTTTTTTTGAATTTATAATATCCATAATATTTTGATATGCAATTTTACGCATCGCACCAATTGCTGAGACATTTCTTACACGGGGAAACCCCCAGTACGGGGTTTGAATTTCATAATTAAAGTAATTGAAATAGTCAGGTAGAAATTCTGCTATATGGCGTGACCCAGGGTAAGGATAATAGCCATATCGTTCTAGAAGATGAAAGTTGAATCCTCCGTAGTAGTCTCCTACGGGACTATTATAATTATCTAAAACGAATTTATGAGCTTCATTTCTTAGTTTCTCGTAAAGATCTTCTCTAGAAATTCCAACTTCAGTGAGCCAAGCAAAATGGTTGACTCCAACATATTTGAGATCAAGGTCTTGCCATTTTTTAATTCTGAGCTTATGATATTTTTTGAAGTACTTAATTATCGGTCTCATGCCGTAAAAAAGCTCATGACAAAGTCCAATATACTGAATATCAGGAGAAACTGTTCGAGCGGCTAAAACTACAGTTGCTTGGGGGTTGGTATAATTTAGTAGTGGGGCTTTTGGACATAGTTCGTTCATATCTTTAACAATTTCTAAAACGGCAGGAATTACTCGTAAAGCACGAAAAATCCCTCCTGGACCTACAGTATCACCAGTGTTCTGTGGGATCCCAAATTTAAGGGGTAAATAGATATCATACCATTCGGATTCTTGAATTCCTACGGAAATAGATTTGTAAACAAAATCTGCATTTTCAAGAACGTCCCGATGGTTAACAGATAAGGAGATCTTAATATCGGGATTATATTTCCTGTTTGTTTCAATAACTTTGGAAAAGTAGCTTTTCATAAGGTTTAACGATTTTTCGTTGATATCACACAAACCGACTTCTAAAGGCATCGAATTATGCCCAGACATTAGAATCATATCATTAAAAAATTCTGAAGAAAATCGAAATGAACCTGCTCCTATATATGCTATTTTAAATCTATCCGTCATCTTTTTTATTTCCCCTTATTGGGATTGATTGTATTTATTTCATCTTTGGGATAATGTCAGGAATTTCCTCCCCTGCTTCTCTCATCTTTCTCTTTAAAAGCTCTGCTAGTTCCCTTCTTTTTCCTTTAAATTCTGCTTCGTCTACAAGATTTTTTTTCTCATACTTATCCCTTTCCAGATTATACAAATATTCCTCTTCATAGCAGTCGCTTTTTGAATAAAGAAAGCCATCCCCGCGACCTTTTTGCTTCGGAGAAACAACGGAATACTTCCATTTGTTAGTACGAATGGCTCTACCAACTTGACTTTCACTAATTTGAATAAATACTTCTTGAGGCCAAGATTTCTTATTGCCGCCATCCAGTAAGTGTTGCAACGGATTCCCTCTCATAAAATCAGGAATTTTGATCTCAGCAGCTTTTAATAATGTGGGAGGTAAGTCAATTAGACTCACTAATTCACTTATAACTTTACCTCCATTAAAACTTCCTCCTTTAATTACTAAGGGAATACGAATTGATGCTTCATGGCAGGAACGTTTGTATTCCCAATTCCGAGTTTTAAAATGGCATCCATGATCGCTAGTAAATAAGAATAATGTGTCTTCATACAAGTTTAATCTTTTGAGTTTTTCAATTATCCTTCCTAGATTCATATCAATTGAATGACAGCACCCTAAATAATCTGGAAAAAACATGTCCCAATCACCATCAACATTTTGTAAATCTCCAGGAATTTCATAATTTTTAAACTTATCCTTGCTTCCTATTGGTCCTTCTATAGCGTTGTGATCATTTTGATGATGCGGTTCTAAGTACGATATAAAAAGAAATAAAGGTTTTCTGGTGTCATGTGATTCTAAATATTCTAGAATAAAATCAGTTTGACAATCAACTCGATACCCCTTGAATTCTTTTTTTACTCCATCTCCATCAAAAAGATGCCCATCATAGGCATGAGATGTATGTTCGAGGACGTCAGATGCGAGCCAGTAATCTTTATACCCTCCCCTGTAATCAGGAGGAATGGGTTGAGTTCGAAAATCTATTTTTTCAAGCTGAAAATCTTTGGATCTCCCCAGAGTGCTAGCAAGATGCCATTTTCCGATGTAAGCAACCTCGTAACCATTATCTGAGAAAAAATTTGCAATGTTATTCTTACTTAGTGGAAGCCCTATAGCATTTCGATAACATCCTGTTTCGGTGGGATATTTTCCAGTTTGAAGTATTGCTCTCGCAGGGCCACATACCGGTTGATTAGTGAAAGCATATTCAAATCGAATCCCTTCATTGGCTAAAGCATCAAGATTTGGAGTAATATTTAATTCCTGACCATAACAGCCACAGGTATCGTATCTTTGCTGGTCAGTTAAAATGAAGATAATGTTGGGTTTTGATTTTTGCATTATAATGTGCTATACTTTCAATCTTTCTTTATTATTTCTATTATTTTTGTTTAATCTATTTTTCTTTTTTTATTTAAATAGTTTCATCCTCTATGACATTAAATTTAGTAGATGTGATATAAAATCGTCGTGGTTTATGGAAAAATAAAGAGGGTTGACAAAGTTAAAAAAAAGGTAGATCGGGTGATAAAATGCCCCGAATGTAAGGCGAACGTAACAATTGGGATTGAATTAGAAGCAATTAAAAGACAAAATTTGCTTAAAAGTATTCATTTTCCACACATTCATCTCCACGGGACTCCTTTACATGGTCTTTTATGCTATTTAAATTCCGAGTTACAGGTAAGAAACATTGGTGTTATTAAAAGTATTGAAATCTCGAGGGATTCTGAAACCTTATCACAATTTTTGGGGAAGTGGACAAATCCTTACTAAAAGTTATGATTTGAAGAAATTAGAGAGATACAAGTAAAAAGAATAGAACAAAGAAGAGTATCACGAAAATAATGGGAGTTATAAAAATCCAAGGTTGAAAGTTAAAATTACCGAACATACCTCCTCCTGATTTCTCTTTTTTCCCTAAGCTTTCTTCGAGATGTTTTACTTTCTGTTCTAGATCCTGAATTTTTTTTTCCTTTTGGGTAAGTAGGTCTGGTCTCTTATTAGATTTTCCACAAAAAGGACAAATATCAACGTTTTCTCCGATTTCTGAACCACAATTCATACAATACATTTGATATCTTATTAAATTATAATATTTTGAAAAAATGCTTATTATCTCTATAAAAAAAATACGTATTAATTAAATTTTGCAAGAGTTTTTCTAGAATAGGAAGGAGAGGGCACCAATTCCAATGATATTAGAAATTGCAGCTCCGTAGAATAATTGAATAATATCAAAAGAACTTAATAAAACTGCACTAAAGCGTCTTGTGCGTTCATATATTACCGTATTGAATACTGTTACAAGTAAAAGAATAACGAACATAAATAAAACGGAAGGTAGATAGGTATAAACCCTAGTAAATGCCATAAAAATAACATATACTATAAAGGCACTAATAATTGTTATTCGGAGCTTAGATTTTTCTGATTTTAAGAAGTTAAGCAAAGGATAAATGATTTTTCTAAACAGAAGCTCTGTCGATAAATAAACAGGAAAGAATGTAATTGATAAAAACGCTATTTCTATTCTAGAAGGCCAGAAAAATGCAAAAGGGTAATAATATGAAAAAATAATATAAACTCCAATGAAATACCATGCGCAAATGGTTGCAAATATAATCACTTTAATGTTTAATTCTTCTTTTAACACTCTGATAATTTCACTTCTAATAGATGTTCTCCTGTCTTTTCTAAAAAATAACAAATATTTTACTAGCTTAATACCAATAAATGCTGCACAAAAGGCAATTGAAGCATAAAAAATTCCGATAATACCAAAAATTGCTGCAAAAAGTTGCCAGTTCAGTATAAAAATTGTCGAATAAAAGAGGATTTTCACAATCTTTATTGTTTTATCGACTTTTTCATGCTCCGTGAGGAATTTAAACATTTTCTTTGTTTTCTCTAATTCTAATGTGGGTTTCATTCGAAAAAATTTGGCAGAATATGAAATTAAGAGAAAAACTATGAATAGTATTAATGCGAAATTAATTATTATCAGTACATAATTTCCAAAGAAAGTAAGTTTTATTGGTCCATTAATTACCTCAGAGTTAAAAAAATGCATCTCAAACCAATTAATCGACTCACGAAGTACTTCGTCAGAAAGCAATTGATGTCCTCCCCCAAGTAAGGGCATCGTAATATTAAATAATGTACAGTTGGTCAGCTCCTGAGCCCTCACAGCGTTTTTCTTAAAATCAAGCACTTCATCATTTTTATGCATGATAATGAGAAGATTTTCAGAATTTGTACTATTAATTAAATTAACTGGGATATATTGTTCATAACCTTGCCACCAGAGCCCAAATTGAGGAGGTGTGAAATTTACAAGAGGTGCCCATGCGACTGTTACCTTAAAATCAGGATTTAATGCTTGATTCATGAGAACTACCATTCCTCCCAGTGAATGACCTATCAGCCCTATTTGAGAACTATTGACATCTGAATAAAAGGGGAGAGTCTTTAACTTTTCCAATAAATTAGAACAATCCCTTGCGAGAGCAGGTGAATTTGTTGATTGATCAATATTATTTATACTTCCCCCACTCTCCCCATGTCCTTGATAGTCAAGAGCTGCGACATAGAACCCTCGTTTTGTGAATTCAATGGGAATTCTCAGATCAAAATCTCGTTTTGATCCAATTCCATGGCAATAGATTATTAATGGATGGTTATCTTGCCATGGAAGTGATGCAGCTGGAGCATAGAGATTTGCGTAGAGAGTTACTCCCGCTGAGCCAAACAAAACTCTATTATAACTTTTATAACTACTTGCTCTGTTAATTTCTAGAGCTATAAGTGATAATGTTAAAACTAAGATTAAAACTATGATTTTCTGGAGTTTTTTCAGCTCTTCAGTATGAACTTCTTCGGTAAAAAAGCTCTGAAGTTTTTTATAAATCTTCTTTTTTATCGTTACCATTCGTTTTTCGTTTTTTCCTTTTAATATATATTAGGGTATAATTCTTTTTAAATGATGGATTTAAAGTAAAATCGATTTGTGAAAGTGAGGTAAGTAAATAATCAAAAAAAGAAATAAAACTTAATAAAATTATTTTTTTGCCTTTAATGTAAAAGTATATCCCTCATCCTTCACAATCAGCAAAATCCCTTCTTTTCTGAATTTCAGCAATAAGGGTTTAATCTGTTCTATAGGGATTTCATAATTTTCAGCAGTGATTTCTATTAGAAATTTAGGAAATTTTTTATAATTCCGATGAAGAATTTGAAGCATTTCATAAAACGAATTAGAATAATCCATTTCTATTTTTCACTGCTAAGGTTTCTAAACAACCAATGTCGCTATTTTATTAATAAATCTATAGGAGGCCAAAAGTAACCGTTGGAATATACATATGTGTCAAGTTAATATGTCAAAATAGAAAAGGAAAAAAAAAGTTCATTGTGTGAATATCTACTTGTTTTATTTAAAACAACTAATGCTATTTTATTGTTTCTCTCTTTCCATAATTAAATAAAATGAGGCAATATTCTTTAATTCCCAGCCATTTTTTGCGAGATCGTTTAATTGATCCTCAAATTGCTGGGCATGTTTTGGATTTTTATATATATCCCCAACCGTTTCGATTTTATATTCTTTCAATTATAATTTCACCACTTTATTATAAATAAACTAAGAATGGTGAATTAAAAAGGATTTACATTGCTTAAGTTAGTTAGAGTATTTTATTAACTAGTTAAGCCTAATGCGGGGATCGATAATCGCAATGAGAATATCAGCAAGAAGGTTCACAATTACGACTACTAACGCAAAAATATAAATTGAAGCAATAATAATTGGATAATCTGAGACATTTACTGCATCATAAAACAACGCACCCATCCCAACCAACTGATAAATTTCTTCTACGGCAATCATCCCTCCCAGCACAACAGGAAACCCCATACTCGCCACCATTATGGCGGGTATTAATGCATTTTTATAAGCGTGTTTTTTTATCACATCTTTTTCACTACAACCTTTAACTCGAGCTGTATTGATATAATCATAATTCAAAGTATCAATTATCCCAGATCTCATCTGACGAACTATAACTACTAATTGTACAAGGGTTACCGCTGAGAGAGGTACAGTTAGATGCCATAAATAATCAGAAGCAAGATACCATTGGCCTGAAATTATGCAATCGAATAAGTAAATACGTGTGATAGTAGGTGGTAAAGGGTAAGCAGTAGATTTGTATCCATAGGTAGGAAAGATTTTGATTGGTGATAAGATAGATATTTGTATTAAGAAAATTACTAATACAAACGCAGGTGCAGAAACCAAGAAATACGTGAAAATCCTAGACACCACATCTTTTCCTTTATTTTGATGGGCACCAGCAGTTCTTCCCAACCGTGTTCCGACAAAAATGGCAATTATCATACTATAAATCATAAACTCTAGAGTTCGAGGAAGACGTTCTAAGATGATGTCCCAAACTGGAGTATCCGGAAGTATACTAAAAGAATCTCCCCAATTCCCTGTGAGCATGTCGTTTACAAAAATGAAAAATTGGACGATAACCGGTTTATCTAATCCCAATCTAGCTCTTTCAGCAAGAATATCTTCATAGGGAGTTCTGAATAACGGTAATCTATAAGCCACCGGATCTCCTGGAAGTGCTCGTGTAATGAAAAAGGTAATAATAAGGATGGCAATTAAGGTAGGGATTGTTAATAGTATTCTTTTCAAGATATATTTATAAAGACTCATTACTCCACCTTAATTTCTTATCAGTTTTTCTTGATTGTTATTTAGACTTTATTTCCTGTTCTAATATCAAAAACATCTCTCAATCCATCTCCTAGTAACATAAAACCAAGCACAGTTATTACAATCATTAAACTAGGCCACAAAGAAGCCCAAGGGGCATTAATTATATTGGCTCTTGCAACAGCGATGTCATTGCCCCAATCGATAAGTCTCCCATCGCTAAATCCTAAGTAGGAGAGAACTGCCATACTGATGATGGTACTCCCTATTTGAAATGACATTGAGATAATAATGGGTTGCAGGCAATTCGGGAGTATGTGTTTAAACATGATTCTAATGTTGCCAGCACCAGAAACTTTTGCTGCTGTAATATAGGGTAACTCTCGAATTTGTAAAACTGAACCCCGTACTATGCGAGAGAAATAAGGAATACCAATAAATCCAAAAATTAATGCTGTATTCAATATTGAATGTTCTAATGGGGAAAATCGATGGGGTCTAGTGATGGCAAGGATACCTATTGCTAGAATTATTCCAGGAAATGCTAGTATTATATCCATTACTCTCATTATGATTTGATCCACCCATTTTCCATAATAAGCGGCAATAAGGCCTAATATTAAACCAAATACCACACTAATTAAAACAGAAAGAAGTGGTATTATTAAAGCCGTTCTCGCTCCATAAATTACCCTCGAAAAAACATCCTTACCAACCCTACTCGTGCCTAAAATATGACCGGGAGAAGGGGGAGACCAAGCTTGACCAATAAATCCCCCCATCGCTCTTTGATAAGTGTACGGAGAAATCCAAGGTCCGAAAATAGCTAACGTGACAATAAAGATTATTAAAATAATTCCAACAATTGTTAATAATGATTTTAAGCGATGTATTTTGCTCCTATTACTTTTTATCCTACCGGATGATATTTTTGGAGAAATTAATTCTGCTATCCTGTAACGTGGTAAAAACGCAAATTTAATGCTCCGGAATATCCCCGAAATTACTGAACTTGGTGATCCTGTCGATTTTTTAGAATCACGTGCTTGGTGTTCTATTAATTCCTCTTCTAATTCCAAATTAGTCAATTTAATTACAAGCTTAGTGCTTTTTCTAGGAAAATAATTGAATCGTTAAAAATTTATAGAAACTTTTTTGTACAATCTTCTACATAGGCTATCGAACAATCAACAAAACCATAATTGAATCCCGAAATTCAATAACTTTTTTTACCGATATTAATAATAATTTTATTGATAAATTTTTGACAGCTAAGGAACATAAAAAGAAGTCTCTCGAACTTTCCCCTAAGGATAAGGTAAAATCTAAAGAACAAAACATTGAAAAATTGAACCGAGAAGAAATTGTTAAAAATCTTAACGGAACAACCTTGATGGTCTATTTTGTTCTCTTAAACAAGAAACAGATTGGAGTACGTGAATTACAGAGACACTTAGATCTTTCAAGTCCGAGTGTTGCAAAATACCATTTGGAGAAATTGGATAATTTGCATCTAGTACAAAATAGGAATGGCATTTATCATTTATACAGAAGGGCGGATTTACCAGTATTAACTTCTTGGATATTAATCGGTAAACAACTTTTTCCAAGATCTATCTTTGCTGCTATATTTTTTACTTTTGTTTTTATTGGCTATTTAATCTTTATTTATTCTAATTGGAATAAAGATAGTATATTTGTTATAATATTTGGGCTTTCAATTATGATATATGCTTGGCTGGATGTAATTTTGCAGTTTAAAAATAAACCAATATAGCTTTTCCCCTGGTTTTATAAGGTTCATTGCTGCCTTGTAAAGAAATACAAACTGTTCTAATCTTTAGTATAATAAGTTTTGATGCAATTATATGAAATATAGCAAAAAGAGTAAATCAAATTTTGTGATCAAGATGAGGAGAAGAATAAAAGGTAGTCTGTTTTTAATGATTATTTGTTTGCAATATATTTTGCTAGGAGGTATGGTTGGAGCAAGCACATTTAATGATAACTTTGATGGTGATACTGGTGAATTTACACCTCAAAACGGTAGTTTATCACATTCTTCCCCTTACTACTTTCCAGTTAACAGATCCTCTCCTTTAACGGCTGATGAAGAACTGGAAGAAAGCCCAAAAATGGCTTACAGTTATTATAACACTGATGAAGTTTTAACACTTAACCTTGATAATTATGTTCTTACACCTGGAGAGCTTATTGATATTAATTTGAGTCTTACAACCAATTTAACAGCATCAACAGGGAGAAAAATTACACTTGAGATATATCAGGGGTTTTACCGAAATTATTATTACTACTATCCTTATTATTATGAAACTAGAACACCATTATATTCTACTAATCTTACGACTAACTCTGAAGGACTTGCTTCAATGGTATTTTCCACCACATCATTTCAAGGGATCTATACTATTTATGCTTATACAGATTACTGTAGAACTTTTAAAGAATTTACTGTAGGAGAAAAGGGAATTTTCTTTAAAGGTCCAAGATATTATAAGGCAAACCAACAATACACCGCTGCTGTTCATGTTGTGAACTTAACAGATTTCACAGGTATGCCTTCTGCGGACTTTAATTTTTCGTTATCATATTATGAGTATTCTCTAACAAGTTGGATATCTGTTATAACAAATAATGGACAAACTGACAGTTCTGGGTACGCCCTCATAAACACAGATATTCCACTTGATGTCGATGATTATCACATATTAAGACTAACCATTCAAACTCTTGATGGGAAGGCAGAATACCAGACATTCCTCTATGAAACGTGGGATTATTATTATTACTGTATATGGGGTGGACAGAGAAATACTAACCAAGAACGCTTTCAATATGTAGTTACCACTGATAAAACAATCTATAGCCCAGGGGAGGATATTAATCTAAGAGCATTGGTATTAGAATACTCTTTTATGAATGAAACAAAACAGGCTCTTAAACATACTCCAATAACTTTTACCATTTACAATCCTAGTGAATTTGCCGTCTATTGGTCAACTCTTACTACTGATGAGAATGGTGTTCTTACCTTTAAGTTCCCTCTCGATGAAGACTGTGAGTTGGGATATTATGGATTTGAATTTGGGCAAGAGGGTAATACATTCAGATATGATGTTAGAGTTGATTTTTATACAAAACCGGCTTACAGAGTAGAAATCGATACGAATGGGAAAGAGTTTTATCCTGAAGGTGAAAACTATTTCACAGGTTTTGTTGAAGTTTCATATTATTTTGGGCAACCTGTCATAGGTGCCACTGTAACTCTTTCGATTAAAAACTATTATGGTGACATTAGATATACAGTACAAGGTTATACAAATAATGAAGGTTTGCTTCATTTCTCAATTAATTTAAACTATGTTACCAATTTATACTATACATTTGATGTCGAGGTTTCTGTAGTTGATATTTATGGAAGAGAGGCTTCCACAGAGAAAAAGTATACCCGAATTGAAAAGTTATTTGCTTATGGATATCTAACCAATTGGGCACCACATCCAGATGAGGAATTAGAATATATCTTCTATGTATATCAATATGTGATGTCTGATGATAGTTATGGTTTTTGGAATTGGCAATATAATCCCTTGTCAAACGTCTCAGTAAAAATCAATGTTTTTGGAATCGAGGATTATCCATGGTATTCTTCAATAATACCCCGCAAAGAATTGCTAGCAACATTTTCAAGGTATACAAATGAATTCGGGGCAGGGAAGTTGGAGTTTAAATTAGATCTGGAACATATAAAGTCCCACGAATTATTTGAAATACAACTAGTAGTAAATTTAGAAGACGGTAGATCATATGATTATTCTTATTATTTCCGATACAAAAAGTACAGTCTTGACATTACTCTTTTCGATACACATTTAGATCCCGGTCAATCTCTTGAATTCGAAGTTACCTATACAGATACTCTAACAGGAGCTCCCCGTACGGGACAAGGAAAAATTTATATTTATGATGCAAATCACCAGTTGATTGGCCGTGTAACAGATTTAATCTCTGGCAGTAAGGTTTATAGTCTTTCTATTCCAAATTTTTATCCCGAAGGGAAGTATTTTCTTTATTCCTACGTGTATTCTCGGTCCGACCGGTATTATGGAGGATTTAGCTACCACTCCGCACACAAATCGTTTGTGGTAGGGAGTTTCCAATCCTTATCATTTACAACGAATTATACAAATGTAGGAACTTATTACAATAAAATCATCGTTGGTCTTGGTGATGTGATAGAAATCAATGGCACAACGAATGTTACCTCAAATTTCCCACACTATCTTGAAATTTACAAACGTGGTCTAATTTTCTCAACTAAAATTAGTCTTATAGATAATACTTTCTCATATCTATTGCCTGTAAATAATATTCTTGCCCCCGATTTTACAATAATGGTTTACACGATCTCGGATGAAGGAAAGCTTTACGAATGGTTTCTAACAGTTCATGTAGATTACTCATTCAATTTCACTCTTTCAACTGATAAAGAGATCTATGAACCAGGTGATTTAGTTACCTTAACTCTTACTCCTTCAGAAAATGTAACTTCTATTATTGCGCTTTCCTTTATCGATAGCGCTGTTCTTGATGTAGAACCAGAAGATGATTCGGAATTAGCTTATTTTACAATGAATCCGTATTCAACCTATATTTGTTCTGGAAGTTCATGGGGTTCGGGATTTGATGCAATTAGTTATTGGTGGTTTGGCTATGGGGTGCCTACAGGAGGAGTGTATCTCTTAGATCAAAGTATAGGTTATTCCGACTTAGATTATTGGAGATTTGAGGCTTTAGGAGTAGGTCCAGCTAAAAACATTCTTTCTTTTGATGATTTACTCACCAATTTTGATACAGAAATAAGAAAAAATATTTCAGAATCGGCCAATTGGAAACCAAGAATGATTATCTCTGAACCAACCAACATTACTTTTAAATTGCCTGACAACATTGGCGAATGGACAATAAGAGCTGTAGTAAGCACCTTTGTTGAAGGCGCTGAGGATTATCTATCATGGGGGGATGTGATAACGATACAAATCAAATCGTTCCTACCATTTTTCGTAGAATTTGAACTACCTCAGCCAATAATACAAGATAGTATTCTAAGTATTAAGGGGTACGTCTATAATTATATTGGAACAGACGTTTTTGCTTATGTGGCAATTGATGCACCAAATCTAATTGTATTAAATAAAGAAGTTCAGCAACTGTTTGTCCCCAACGGTTTTGTTTCTGAGGTAGAATTTTCTGTGTATTGTGCTAAACCTTATTTACAAAACATTACACTACTGGTAGCAACAGAGGTTCAAGGAAAGGAATTTTCTGATGCAAAACTCTTGACAACATACATTAAACCAAATGGTATTGAAATCGTAAATAGGACTATAGGATTTTTGAATGCTACGGATGGATCATTGCTATTGAATTATACCTTAGATCCATTAGCAATATATCACAAAGAATCACTCGCATTATATACTGATCTGATGGACATTTCAATAGATAGTTGGCAGTCATTAATTGGGTATCCCTATGGATGTATTGAACAAACCATTTCAAGAGTTTTACCTACAGCGTTGATTTATAATTATTTAAATACAACTGGAGAGTTAACGACTGATATGGAGCAAGAGATGACGTTAATGATTCTTGAGGGTCTCAATAGAATATATAATTTCCAGCATCCTGATGGAGGGTGGGGCTGGTGGAGTAGTGACGGATCTAAAGTAATAATGACATCTATAGTCGTCTCGGCACTAATCCTGATCGAGGAAGCTGGATTTCAAGTCAATCCATCAATTTTAGAAAATGGTATTGATTATTTAATTTTTCACCAATTCTCAAATGGGCTTTGGGATTTTCAACAGTATTCTTCAAATACTTTAGAAGCTACAGCATTTATTCTTAAGGCGATAATGGGGTATAAGAATAAGACGCTTGAGATGAATCTATCTATAAGTAAAGCAGTCATAGGTTTTACCAACTTATGGAACAGTGGGGAAATGCAAAGTACATATGCGGCTTCCCTTTATTACATCTCAACTACTAATTCTCCCTATGAGAATAATACACTCAATACTGAGTTAATTCAATTCATCAAAGATCATAAAAAAGTTGAAGATAATATTGTGTATTGGGATGCTGATGTTGAAAATAACTGGTACTGGCGTAAATTGGGAAATATTGTTGAGATTACCTCGTATGCTACATGGGCTCTCGCTTTGGAGGATTTTGTAAGTAATTATGCACTGATTCAAAAAGCCGTTCGGTATATCTTAAATCAACGCAATCGATGGGGATGGAGGTCGACTGCTGATACTGCAGCAGCTATCACAGCTTTGACAGCATTAAAAGAAATTACGTTTGATGGGGAGTTAATAGATTTTAATGGAACAATTATAGTAAATATTAATGAGGCTGACCCAGCTCAATTTCAATTGAATTACTCTGAATCAAACAATTCTCCTGAAGAAATCCTTTTAAATCTTCGAGATCACGTAATTGAAAACGATAATAAAATTAATATTACTTTAGAAGGATCAGGCCAAGTTTGTTATATTTTTGAGAGTACTCAGATTTTACGTTCTAACCCTCAAATCGATGTCCCCGAAATAATTGAAGTTATGAAGAATGAACAATTTAACATAACCATTAGATTTACAGATATTGATAACCGAATGCCAATTACCGACACCACTTTATCATTAGTCGATATCCCTGAGGAACTACAAGATCCAATGGAAGATTATACTAAATTTATCCCGATAGTTATAAATGGAACTGAGATTTCATTTTCGTTAATTGCTCCAAATGTTGATTTTTTAATTCCAGGATACATTGACTATATAGTGGGAGGGATCCGAGCTTTAGGTTTCATTAAATACGCTGAATCATTAAATACTTCCCCAAGCTATCAGCTTTTTCATCGGACAGTAGGACCTGTTATAATAAGACTAGGATCACATTCTTCCGCATTCCCTTCAGCTAAAGTTATTAATATTATTGATCCACCTAGCGTTGGAACGTTAACTGTAGATAAGCTCTTAATAAAAGAAACACTCAAGCCTGGAGACATTATTAATATTTCTATCCTAATCTCAAATGTTGGGGATCCACTTCAATTTTATGTGTTAGAGGATGAGCTCCCAACAGGTACGATCTTTTTAGCAGATTCTGTTGAAGTTTTAGGAGCTTCAGAAAATTCAGAGATAACACATGATTTATTCCCCTCAGGGATTCATATTTTCTTTCCAATATTAGAAACAGGAATAACAGAAGTTAGATATCAAGTTCAAGTAGAAAAAATCAAAAATTCCTATTCAGGACAATGTAAACTCTGGGGGATGTATGACGATGTATGTGTCTTTTCTCAATCAGAAATCTTAGAGATTATTCCTCATAAGTACTATACAAATCATACGATCTACAAAGATCTAACAGACCCATTAATTTCAGATTTCAATTTTACCCAAAATCAAAACATAATAATGGTGGCGCTAAACGCAACTGATGATAATGCGATTTATAAAATTCGAGTAGTATTTTCCCAAATTACGGGCTGGAGAGTTCAAACTTTATATCCTACTGGTGACCAAGAAGAGTTCTCGCTTATTTTAACAGATTTCAATAATATCGATTCTATCGTTAACATTTATCTTGAGGTATATGATATATACGGAAACATCGTCACCACAAGTATTTACCCAATCAATTACTTTGCTATTGAAATCATACCGTATCTTATCATCGGATTAGTTCTTGGTTTTTCAGTTGGATTAGCCAGCTTGTCCTCGGTTTTATATCGAAGATTTGGTGAAAAAAGGAAGAAGGATGACGATAAAGAAATCAAAATTTCATTTTTAGATGATCCCGAAGTAAAACCTGAAGAATAACTTAGCTTTTTTTTATTCAGTTCCTTTCTTTTTTATGAAATACAATAAAACTAAACTAATTATAATAGTATCGCTCATTTCGATGAGGAGTAACTGCTCATTCCGATAGACTCCGAGAAAAAGCGCAAGAACGTTTATAAATAGATTTAGAAAAAGCAATGAGGTTAAAAATACTTGAGATTTATTCATGATTTTTGTTTTGATTAATATTTAAAAAGTGCCCAAATATTCCACTCACTATGGTTCATTCAGATTTTTTCGTTTAATTTATAAAGTACTTTGAAAAATATTTTTCATGGATAGTTTACGAAAGAAACGAGTACAGCTTATCATCATTCTTACAAGCATAGTATTCGGGATTTTAGCCATTGTTTTGCTATATACTTTTAATTGGATTCATATTGTTGATTCTTATATTACTCAAGAGGGTTCTTTAGGAGTCGTTATCATCATTTCCCTACGAATCGTATTTGTATCATGTATGGGCGTATATACTCTTTATCAATGGTTTAAGCAAGAGGAGCGTTTCATGTCTGATATGCCTTTTTTATTCGCTCTATTCTTCATTCTTCTCGTTTTTGGTAAAGCACTTGATTTATTTGTAGATTTCATCTTCTTTCAGCATGACTTGGAGTTAGTATTGATAGTATTAAAAGCACGATACCTCATCATGATTTTCGATTTTCTTCCAATGATCTACCTGAGCTCAGAAATGATCCTGTTTTCTCTTTCACTTCGTAACCGTTTCAAAAGACTGAGTGATAGGAAATACCAAAATAAGGTTAGAACACGTGTGTTGGTTGTATTGCTTTTGATAGAAGCAATTGCCGGAATTTTAGCACCTACTGTTAGAACCCTAAGCATCTTTTACCCTATAATTGTTATCCCTTCACTCATCACAATTGTGTGGTTATTTAGGTTTGCTTATAAAAACAAACGTCTATCTCAGGTAAACACGTTTATCTTAACTGTTGGTTTTGGCATGTATTTAATTTCTCAAATCATAAGACCTTTGATTCAATTTATTATTGGGGAGTCCCCTTTATTCTTGATAATTGCCGAATCAACTGATTTACTGATATTCATTATCATTTTCATAGGGTTCTCAAAAAAAGCCAACTACGCTACAATTACTACTTAATCTTTTAATTTTTTATACCGGGCAATTGCTTCGTTTTTCTTATTAAGAATTAGGGTGTTTAAATCATCTGTCGTTTCTGGGGGTATCGTATCTTTTTCTTTATTTATCAACTTAATTGCCTCGGTGGGGCATGTTACTACACAAAGCCCACAACCAAGGCACTTTTTTCTATTTACAGTCGAAATGTCGTCGATGAGTGATAACGCGTCCATTTGACAGCGATCTATGCACGTTCTACAGCCGGTACATAATTCAGTATCAACTTCAACATAGAAACCAGTTTTCATTAACCTTGCGGGATTATTCATTTTTTTTAGATCTCGTAATAGTCCACAGCAACATCCGCAACAGCTACATATAAATTCTGGCCTTTGAGCATTTCCGGGTTGAAGAATTAAACCAGTTTCTTCATTCTTATCTATAATATCTAACGCTTCCTCCCTTGTAACCTCACGTGCCCACCCTTGGTCAATATACATTTGAGCCATATGCCCAAAACCAAGACATGTTTCATACCTATCTGTGAGTTTACACGGATCTCTTTCTCTTCGGATATCCTGCTTTTGTCGACATACGCAATTGGTGATTGCTAAGGGGCCTTCAGTATTTCTAATTATTTCCCTCACATTATTATAGGTGGTTACGACATTTTCATGATCTACGCTTTTTTCCACAGGTATAATTCGAGTTTGTGACGTTTTAGTACGGAATAACTCAATATCAAACGCTTCTTGACCATATTGTTTCATAAGATCCATAAACTCCATTGTAAGTTTATCAACTTGGAATTCAAAAATCCCAATTACAAGCATGGCGTTCGCATATAGTTTTTCACCATTTTCCCTTTTATATTGAATAGTCCCCCTTTTTATACAACTTTCTAATAATTCTTCTACTCGTTCTATTGTAATATTAGGATCGTCTATCCGCTCGTATATAGTGGCTAATGGTTCATGAGTGAACTTCAGGTGTCTTGCTATCTTAGCTTCTTCAAGAGTAAATAAATACGCAAGTAATTTTAATTCTACACCTGATTTGGTAGCAGGAAATCCTACAGGTAATTTATCTAAACTCTCCTGTAACTCTCTATATACAGCTATTTCTAATGGTTTCATAATCTTAACTCTTAGATTTTTTTTTGCGTACAATCAAGAAAAATACTTACTTGTTTAAAATTTTGGGGTGTTTAATATCTCACTTCGATCACAAATCTAAGTGTAAAAAAAATTGGAAATGATTTTAATAGTTAAAATATTACTTTTAAACAATCTTAAGATTTAGTCAAAATAAAAGATTAAAAAAATACAAAAAAAAATAGATGAAATTTTATGACAATCGAAACAAATATAACCGAGATGTTTGGTATAAAATACCCTATTTTTTCTGCACCAATGGGTCCTTTTTTCACACGCGATCTCGCTCTGGCTGTTAGTGAAGCTGGTGGATTAGGAGTGTTATCAAACGTTAACATAATTGGTACCAATCCAGTTGAGGAACATAAAAAAAGCATCGAATATATGATTGAGCATACAGATAAGCCATTTGGGCTTAATTTTCTTACATCGCGTAATAATATAGGAGTAAGAGAAATGTGTACTGATGTTCCGAAGATCGTTATGAACAATCCTAAAATGAGAGAACAATGTGTCTATTGGTTAACTTCTGCAGGATCTTCAAAGGCTTTACCATCATCCAAAAACTGGCAAGAGTTGAAGGAGAAATCAGAAGCTAAGCACTTCCATGTTGCCCCTGCTAAATGGTTGGCGCAAAAATGCGTAGATTCTGGAGTTGATGGAATTGTATGCACAGGGACTGAAGGAGGAGGCCATCAATCTTATGAGAAGGTAACTACTCTTGTTTTGCTCCAACAACTTACTAAAGCTTTTCCAGATTTGCCTAAGATCGCATGTGGTGGATTTGCTACTGGTGAGGGCTTAGCAGCAGCGCTATCCCTAGGCGCAGGTGCAATAGCTATGGGCTCTCGATTCATTGCTTCAAAACAGAGTGAATTTCACGAAGCCTATAAAGGATTAATCCCTCCAGGCACTCCTCAAGACACTGGGTTATTTACAGGTTCTTTTGGACCAATTCGTTTATATAGGAACAAATACGCATCAACACATCCTGCTCCACAAACCAAAGAGGATATGATCGCCTACGAGAAGTCAATAACGCCTGAAATGATGGCACGTGATGCAGGTGCATATGAAAGAGTATATAACGGTGACACGGAAAACGGGGCTGTATTACTTGGTCAATCTATTGGAATTATTAACAGTGTTGATGATGTAAACGATATAATCGAACGGGTAGTGAAAGAAGCTAAAGACGCTATTCGAAAGAATGCGGCTATGCTCAAGTAAAAGAAATTCTTATTTTTTATTTTTTTTTTATACTCCTTTTTCAAAATAAAGGTTAAATTTAATTAATTTCAAATAGTAGCTTATTACAACTAAACGATGTGATGCGATTAATGGATAGAAAGAATTTGTGGTTAATAATTGGCGCTATTGGGGCAGCATTAGGTGTTAGTGCCGGTGCTTATGGAGCTCACTTGCTTGATGGAGTTGTTAGTGCTAGTACCTATGTAACATTTACCAAAGGGGTTCGATATCAGATGTACCATTCAATAGCACTAATTTTTGTTGCGATATTTGCTTCCCAGTCGTCTTTAAAATCAATAGATATCGCAGGATGGTGTTTTTTAATTGGGATTATTACTTTTAGTGGGAGTTTATATCTAATCGTATTTACAAGAATTCAATGGTTGGAATGGATAACTCCCATCGGTGGATTCGCATTTGTTTTTGGATGGATCTTTCTAGCGTATTCTGGTTTTAAGCATAAATCATGAAAATTGGTAACTTTTACATTTTCAATTTTCACTTTTTTTTAATATCCTACAGCTTTCTAAAAATATATCCATCAATAAATTTACCCTCTTTAAATTTTAATGAAAGCGGTAGATTTTTGGAGTAATCTTCTGGATTGATCGCCTTAGGATGAGAAGGCATACGCTCTCTTAAAACTCTTACCCCTTCATCGTTTAACTCGAAAATTACAATTAGCCCCTGTTCTGAAGTCACACGTAAAAATTCTTTCATCGCTAGATTCTTATTATCAATATGGTGCAGAGATGTTAAACAAAAAACCGCATCAAACGTACCATCTTCAAAAGGTAGGTTCTCTGCTTGAAAAAATTTAAAGGTAATTTGGTCTTCCAATGATAGTTTTTTTGCAGATTTTTCCCAATTCGACCAATTATGACCTTCAGGTTCACCAGTTATTACCTTGTATCCTTGAAGTGCCAGTATTATTGCCATATTACCAAAGCCAGTTCCAATATCCAAAATTTTTACAGATTTTTCTAATCCCAATTCTTTTACTATTTGGTACACAAAATCTGCATGAAAGGAGAATTCTACACCTAAAATGCTTTTGGCTTTATTGAGATCCATGATTATACTTCTTAATTGTTAATTATTTTAAAGATTATTAGTTTAAAAAATACTTTTAAATATACATCCAACAGGGATGTGAATTACATTTACTTCTGGAAATTTTTCACCAAGATATTTCGAAAGCGTACGCATCCCCGGTTCTTCTGAGAGTGAGTGGTTAACTATGATTACTGGTACTTTTGTATCCAAAGCCCATTGTCCTGATTCCCATAAAAGAGTTCCATCTTCTGATAGAACTATCGCTTCTCCTCCAAATTCATGCATTTCTCTGTAATTACAAGCAGCACCAGTTCCTAAAGTTAACGTTGATATTTTCTTATCTAAATCTCCTATCACTTGAACTGAATCTTGTCCAAGAGGTTTGATTTTCTCAAGGATATGGTTACATAATTCTTTTAGGGTCATTTCGGGAATCTTATGAAGTTCATAATAATCACTTACTTTAAGGGGAGTTTCATTAAATCCTAACCATTTAGCCCAAGCCCGGTGTACTCCTATATCGGGGTAACAATCCCAAAAATCATGACACCTCAGAACAGTTATATTATTTTGCTCCAACCACTCCATTTTCTTAATCCAGACATCATCAACTTCTAATTTTGTCCTCCTCGTGGCCCATCTTGCATGAGCATCTCTCACAATAGGACAATCTATTATTTTACCATTCTCATCAATTCTCGCAGCAAATAAAGATTCATGTGTAATGAATATGTTACAATTTGCTTCGAGTGCTATTTCTAGGTTAGAAAAAGTTGGCATCCAAGAGACTGCAATTCCCCTAACTTCAACCTCTAGGTCTCCGAATAGTAGTTGATCTACAGTTTTTTCCCAATTAACCCAAGTACCATATTTTTGAAAATGATTTAAGATATCAGAAGCTTTCATACAGAACTATAATCTTGGAATTAAAATAAAAATTACACAAACATATTATCCCAAATCTGAATAAACATTTCAGTGCGTTATAAAAAAAAAAAATAAGAAAAAAGTTTAAATTAAGTTACTCTTATGTATGCTTCTTCAGATCTATAGATAACAATATTATCAACGATTAAAGTCCATTTAAATCTAATTAAGATATCGGGAGTTGTAGTGTTTACGAAACCGCTTAAAATAAGCCCCTCTCCTGAAAATAAAATCGTGTCAACTAAAGTATAGTTAATTCCAATAAAAGTTCCTTGAGTAAATGTAGAATTTTCTATTGGATAATGGCTTGGAGGTACAAGAATTGAGAAATCTCCTCCTCCTTCACGATATAGAGACAGATTTACTTTTATATCATAGCCAGGAGCAAGAATAGATTCATTAAAATTCTCTAGTTCTATTCTAAATTCTGCTAAATCATTTGGTAAGTTAAGGGTTGTTTCCATTGTAAAGTCATACGAGATGGGGAAGATCTTCACATTAATTAATATTGTATTAGAGGTTGTATTGCCAAATTCGTTTGTTGCTTTGATATAAAATTCGTAGATACCAGAGTCCAGCCCAATTATCGAATATGAGGATTGAGAGTGGGGTAAGTCTGTTACTAACAAGCTATCATTTAAAAACACAGAATAAGTGTCTGCAAACTGAGAATCTGTCCAATTTAATAAGAAATTCCCATCAATATCAGGATTATCTGCATCGGAGGCTAGTGTAAAAGCCCGGGGTCCAAAGTTCACCAAACTATCATAAGCTTGATTCGCATCATCTCCATATCCAACCCTTCTTGTAAATGCTTCCACAAATCCAGCTAATTTAAGTTGCTGCAATCCCCCAATGGAGCTATAGGTGGGAATATAATAGTATACTGAACCTCCAAGGGGATATAACAATGTATTCCCATTTCTTGCTCCAGCAATCAAAGAAATATCTTTTGTTGCTTCAG
>JAEOTL010000469.1 GCA_016839845.1 Promethearchaeota archaeon | reverse complement strand
TGGGCATCACGTCCTTATGAACATCCAGAAATCATAAAAATGATACAACAAGGACTTCCCGTTGAACAATTAATTACACATAAATTTAAGATTGATGATGCTTCTACGGCATTTGAGACGTTTTTTAGTGGTAAGAGTGTTAAAGTTATAATTAATCCTTGGGATTAGTAAATTTTGAGATTTTTAACAAGAAATGAATGAGTTCATATACATAAAGTAAAAATTTTTTTATTCTTTCAAAATTATTTAATAATATTATCAGTAAAAATTGAAAATTTATTATGTCACTCCCATCAAAAAAGGCTATTGAAATAGATGAAAATATTACTCATTATGAGTTTAAGCTTCTAGACCAAACTCAAATATTAAAATATGATGAGAGCAAATGCGTTGAATGTGGATTCTGTCATCGTGTGTGTCCCGTTACAATTTCTATTTATGACGAACCCTTAAAAAGAACTGCGATTGGAACACCTGAAGAGATGAAAATCGAATCTGAAAAAAAAATTGTGGTAGATACTGAAAAATGTGTTTGGTGTGGCTCTTGTACCTGGATATGCCCAGGTTATACATTAGAACTGCTTCTAAATGGGGAAAAGAAAGTACTTCTAGTTGAAAATGGTTCTTTGCCGGAATTTGAAGAAGAAGTACGTACTTTAGAGAATGGAAATAAAGTGCGTAAGGTTGTTGAAGGAAGTATTACAATAACTAGTACTGAGAAAACCGTAAAGGTGTTAGATGCATTTTGTGATGAATGTGCAGTTAGTGCAATGGAAAGAAAGGATAAGGAAATAGAAGTCGATCGTGATAAATGCATTTTATGTTTTAAGTGTTCTGAGGCTGCTACGAACTATGATAACATAAGTGTTGAAGTACACCGAGATAGATTTAAAAACATTAAAGGAGACCCTTCATCTATCTGGGATGGTATCATGCTGCGAGTTCTTGGAAAGGAAGGTAAAATTAAAGGTATTTTAAGCAGGAGTCAAAATAAACTTGCGGATGCAGTAGTTAGATTACTCGGTAGACAAGAAACTGAAGAAGAGTCTTAGCTTTTCTTTATTTTATTTTTGCTTTATTGTTTTTCAAATATGGGTATTTGAGAAAAAATGGATGATTCTTTAAAAAAATGGTTAACAAATCACGACATTCATTATATTCTCCATACTCACCAGGCAGTTTTCACTGTGCTTGAGGCTAAAATCCATTGTGGTCATATTCCAGGAACTCATTGTAAAAATTTGTTTCTCAAAAATAAAAAAACCAGTCAATTGTATTTGATAACCTTTCCCCATGAAAAACGATTAGACCTTAACCAATTTCGAAAATCAGTTGGCGCTCCAAAAATTCGTTTCGCGGGACCTGAAGATCTAAAAGAAGTTTTAGGAATAACCCCAGGTGCTGTCTCTCCGATTGGATTGGTTAATGATATAGATAATAAAGTGATTTTTATTGTGGACGAACAAATTTGGAATGCAGATGAGATTTGTTGTCACCCTAATGTCAATACCGAAACTTTACAGATTCCAGGGAAGGATTTTCAAAAGTTAATCAGAGCTGCAGGAACTTCTATGGAAATAAAAAAGCTTCCATATTTGGAAGCTAATAATGCTGAAATTTAATTAACTAAGTAGATTTATCATATAATCCCCTAATAAACTCATCCAGTTCCTCCATAGATTTTCTTTCAATAGCAGTAGCAACTTTCCCGCATTCATCCTCTAAGTCAAAACAAGCATTTATATAAGCTTTATTCATAATTGTCAGCATTGATTTTATGAAAATTAGGAATTCTATCTTATGTTTACTTAATTTCTTTACAAAAGTGAGTGTTTCGGATTCTAATTGGTCGAGAGGAAAAATTCTTGTAGGAAGGTTAATATTTTTTAATTCTTCCACTCCAACCTTATCAGTTGTATAAAGTAACGTTTTTGCGTAATTTAATCCAAAAGCTAGCAATGGGAGTAGTGTTGCTCCAGTTTGTGGAAATGCTCCAATCTCAATTTCAGGTAGTCTTAAGTACAATTCCTCTTTTGGACGATCTGCAAAAATTCTTAAATCTGCTGCTAACAAAAACATAACACCGAAGCCAATCGCAATTCCTTGTACTTGAGCAATTATGGGTTTTTTCATAAGGATCATAGTTTGATTTACTTTTCTTCCCCATATATGAATTTTCCCGACATTCTCTGGTGCTCCCTGAATTTCCTTAAGATCATATCCTGCTGAAAAAAATCGTTGCCCCGAGCTTTTTATTAAAACACATCTTACATTTTCATCTTTATCAGCATTAATCAAACCTTCATGGATTGATTGAAGCATAGATATATTACAGGAATTCGCTTTATCTGGTCGATTAATAGTGATTGTGGCAATTCGCCCCTTTACTTCATATAAAATTAAGTCTTGATCACTCATAATATCTTTAACTTAAAATGCGATTTAAAATTGATTGAGATTAAAAACAAAGTAGATTAAATTAAAAATTATGTTGAAAAAAATTGAAATTCAAGGATTATGTGAACCTCGATTCGAAGCCGTGAAAGAAGCTTTTGCACAAAATTTTGAAGAAGGCATGGAAGTTGGAGCGAGTTTTGCGGTAATGATTAATGGTAAATATGTGATTGATATCTGGGGCGGATATAAAGATAAAGATAAAACTCAACCTTGGGAAAAAGACACAATCACATTGGTTGCTTCAACTTCAAAGGTTCCGACCACACTCTGTACTCTTATGCTTGTTGATCGCGGAAAACTCGATTTAGATGCACCTGTTGCTAAGTATTGGCCTGAATTTGCCCAAGCTGGTAAAGAAAAATTACCAGTACGATTTCTACTAAGTCATACATCAGGTGTAGCTGGTCTTGATGAACTGATTACATATAAGGATCTTTACGATTGGGATAAGATAACTAGTCTACTGGCAGCACAAAAACCTTGGTGGGAACCCGGAACAAAGAGCGGTTATCATGGTTGGGATTTTAACTATTTACTGGGTGAAATTATACGACGTATTTCGGGTAAAAATCTTGCTGCTTTCTTTAAAGAAGAAGTATCTGTTCCTCTTGACATTGATTTTCATTATGGTACTCCCGATATAGACCTAACACACTTCACGGAACTAATCGGGTATTCAACGATCGAGGATTTAAATAATTTAACTCCTGAATTACAGAAACAATTATATTGGCTCATAAAAGTTTTTAGCAATCCAGTATATCCTAATTATGGAGCTCGATCCTGGACAACTCTTATGACAGAAGGTTGTGGGAATGCCAGATCAGTTGCTAAAGTGGGGGTATTATTCGCGTGTGGAGGAATCCTTAATGGTAAGAAAATTATTTCATTAGAAACTATTGAAAAAGCCATTGAAGAACAAATTTATAATACAGATCTGGTTTTAATGGTTCCTATGCGTTGGGGATTAGGGGTTGGTTTGGACCTAGTTGATAGGAGTTGGCGCGGTTGTTTTTGGGGAGGATCAGGTGGATCTTCTATTATGATGGATTTAGATGAAAAAATGAGTATAGCTTATGTCATGAATAATATGAGAAGACAATCCCCAGAAGAAACAGCTACGAACAAATATGCTTCTGATACACGTGCTAATCGACTTGTCAAAGCCGTTTATGAATCATTAGGATTAGTCTAGGATTTTCTTTTTTTTTCTTCTTAAGGTCGGATTAAAGATCGATAATATTAAACTCTTAGATATGAAAAAATCCAAAACTAAAAAATTAAAAAACTATCTACCACATATTTAGATTGTTATTTCAAATAAAAGAAATAAAATCAAAAATAAATAAAGTGAAAACAAATGGCAAAAAGAGTCGCGATAAATGGTTTCGGGCGTATTGGACGGAACTTCTTTAGAGCGTTGTCTGAAAAGTATCCTAATGATATCGAAGTCGTCTCAATTAATGACTTATTTGAACCAAAATACTTAGCTTATGTCTTAAAATATGATACTGTTTTTGGTAAGTTTAAAGGTACTATCGAGGCTAAGGAAAAATCTTTGGTAATAAATGGAAAGGAAATTCCAATCACTGCAGAACGAGACCCAGCAAACTTGCCGCATGCTAGTAATAATATTGACGTTGCTCTCGAATCCACTGGATTCTTTACGAAAAGAGAGGGTGCCGCAAAGCATTTAGAGGCTGGAGCTAAGAAAGTTTTAATTAGTGCACCTGCGGTAAATCCTGATTTTACTGTTGTAATAGGTTGTAAT
>JAEOTL010000020.1 GCA_016839845.1 Promethearchaeota archaeon | reverse complement strand
TTTTTATGATGGCATGTATATATTCGATTTATGCTTCGAGTTGGGATTTTATGACTGGTTATACAGGTTTAGTTAGCTTTGGACACGCCATTTTTCTTGGATTAGCGGGATATGGTACATCTGCTGGGCTTGTATTTTTAGGTTTTAATTGGTTAATTGCTCTCCTTTTTGGAAGCATTCTATCAGTAATAATAGGTGTTATTATAGCAATTCCATCCCTTCGATTAAAAGGACCTTATTTAGCTTTAACACTCTTATCTATAAGTATGATCTTATGGTCATTATTTCTGATGGGTGAGTTATCTCCGTGGCTTCGGGGTTCAGAAGGAATTTCAAGAGTTCCTACTTTATCACCCAACCCAGTAATAGAATATATCGCTACATTCATTATTATGATTCTATCATTAGGTATAATGAAATTGATTGGTCATGCAAAATTCGGAAAAATTTTAAATTCAATCCGTGATGATGATATAGGTGCAGAAGCCTCAGGAATTAATATTTCGAAATATAAAATTCTTGCTTTTATGATAAGTGCCTTTTTTGCTGGCATTGCTGGTGGACTTTTTGCTATGCATAACCGTGGTGTAGATCCGGGACGCTTTCAACCTCTTTATTCATTTTATCCAATAATTATGGTAGCTGTTGGAGGACTCGCGACAATTTCAGGAGGAGCATTAGGAGCTTTTATATTTGTTTTTTTAAATGAGATTCTTATAGAAATGGCCCCTTGGGCACCATTATTTGTGTTTTCTATTATTTTAATACTCATTGTTCGGTTCTCAGAGAGAGGGATTATGAGTCCTGCTATAGATCGTCTTAAAGAGTTGTGGGATGTGTTATTAGGAAAATAAATCAATTATGATATAAAAATTTAAAAAACTGTGAGGAAGGAAGAAAATGGGTGTCTTATTAGAAGTAAAAAATTTAACAAAAAAGTTTGGAGGTTTAACCGCTGTTAACGGTTTCAGTTTTGAAATCAAACGTGGTGAATTTGTTGGATTAATTGGGCCAAACGGGGCTGGTAAAACCACTGTATTCAATTTAATATCAGGATTTGAGAAGCCAAGCGCTGGTATTATCAGATTTGATGGAATGGATATTGTAGGGCTAAAACCTTTCAGAATTGTAAATTTGGGTATTGCTCGGACATTTCAGCTGGTAAGATCATTTAAGTATCTTAATCTTTTAGAAAATGTCTCCATTTCATGTCTTTCCCAGAGAGGAAAAACTGCTTCAGAAGATATTGGAACGGATGAATATGCAAGCGAAATTTTATCATCAGTAGGTCTTGTTGATAAAGCTAGGATTCCACCTATTATCTTACCACATGGTGATTTGAGAAAATTGCAGATTGGAAAAGCACTCGGAACAAATCCACAATTACTTCTTCTTGATGAACCTTTTAGTGGGCTTTCATTTGAAGAACAGTTGGTAATTACAGATTTAATCAAAAAATTACACGATGATGGAGTTACGATTTTTATAACAGGACATGTATTACGCGAATTAATGACTTTAGTACCAAGGGTTATTGCAATGCATCAAGGGAAATTTATAGCTGATGGATCTCCTCAAGAAGTAGCTAATAATAAAATTGTACTTGAGGCATATTTAGGAAGAGGTGGGGATTTTGCTTGAAATGAGTAAAGTATATCATTATTATGGTCAAGCAAGGGCTCTCGAAGAGATTAACTTAACAATCGAGGAAGGATCTTTGGTCGCTGTTATTGGTCCTAACGGTGCTGGGAAATCAACTCTCCTTAGAGTAATATCCGGTTTAGAAGAACCAGATAGAGGAAAAGTTAGTTTTCTAGGTAAAAGGATAGATGGATTAAAAGCGCATAAAATCGCCAAAATGGGAATTTCTCATTGTCCAGAACGTCGTAGGTTGTTTTATGATATGACAGTTTTTGAAAATCTCAAGTTGGGAGCGAAGGTTCTAAAAAGTCGAGATATATTGAAGGAACAACTTGATTTTGTATATGAATTATTCCCACGTCTAGAAGAACGAAAAAGACAACGAGCAGGGACACTCAGTGGTGGAGAACAACAGATGCTTGCTCTAGGTCGTGCTATCATGCCAAAACCAAAGTTACTATTATTAGATGAACCTTCATTGGGATTAGCCCCAAAAATTAAAGCAAAAATATTTGAAGCTATTAAAATGATACAAAGTGATGACACAACTACATTATTAGTAGAACAAGATGCTGTCTTGGCTATGAATGTTGCTGATTATATTCATGTTCTTGAGGAAGGAAAAATTGAAATGAGGGGCTCAAAAGAAGAGCTAGAAAAAGAACCTCGTATAAAAAAAGTGTATTTAGGAATATAAGGTGGTAAAAAAATGTCTGCTCCGTTAGAAAAATTATTAAGAGATGCTAGAATAGATTTGGTGTTATCTAGGATAGAAAAAGATCCATCTGTAATAGATGATGTAATCAAATTCATTGATAGTGAAATTAGATCTATTCGATTTAATTCAATACTAATTTTAGGAGAATTAGGTGAAAAATCATCCTCTGCCCTCTCTAAAATAACTGAATGTTTAGAAGATGATGATTGGAGTATATGCCGTGAGGCAGTTCGATCTCTGGGGAAATTGGGGAATTTAGCAGAGAATGCAAGCTTCAAATTATCAAAATTGATTGGCAATGAAGAGGATTCAATCCGAAAAGAAATTGTAATATCTTTGGGAAAAATTGGTATTGCTGGAGAAGATGCGCTTTCTGCTTTAAAAACTGCCTTAAAAGATAAAAATGAAGAAGTTCGCATAGAAGCTGCGAATGCACTTGGAAATATAGGTTCCACTGCTCATCCAGCAATTTCTAATCTTATGAATAGTATTAAAGATGCAAGTTGGTCTGTTAGAACAGCATCAGCACGGGCAATTAGCAAAATTGGAGAAGGAACTATTAAAGCAATTCCAACATTAATAAAGGCATTAGAGGATGATGATTGGAGAGTGAGGTATAGAGTTGTGAATACTTTATCGAAAATAGGTAAAGAAGCAGTTCCTAGTCTCTTGGATGTTCTTAAACATAAGAATTCTATCGCTAGAAAGGAAGCCGTTGAATGTTTGGGAGAAATGAAGCTAAATGATCCATCAATAATTACCAGGTTAGGAAAAATGTTAAGGGATAAAGTTGAATATGTACGCGGAAAAGCAGCTGACGCTCTCCGAAGTATCGGAAAAGATGCACTTCCAACATTAATCAGAGTATATGAGAATGCTAATAATGAAATGAAAGTATTAATAATTTCTGCCATTGGTGGTATCGGAATTGAAGCTGAAGAAGCAATACCATTTATAATTGAAGTTCAAAATCATAAAAAAAAATTAGTTCGTCTTGAAGCAGCAAGAACTTTAGGAAATATTGGGAAAAACTCAGAAAAAGCGGTTACAGCACTTCAACAGGCATTAAATGATCCAAAGAAAACCGTACGGAGAGTCGGTGCCATTTCTTTAGGTAAAATTGGATCTAATGCTAGTATAGCAGTTCCTGCATTAATCAATGCATTAAATGATAAGAATCCAGATGTTAGATGGAGAGCATCTGAAGCACTTGGAATTATTGGTGTAAGTAATGATGATGTTCTTGCAGGTTTGAACAATTTAGTCCATGATGAATGTGATTATGTATGTGAATCAGCTATTAATGCTCTTGATGGTCTAACAGAAGAATAATTTTAATATGATAATAGTTTTTTATAATAAATTAAAATTTTGAAAATATATTGAAAATTAAATATTGAAGGTTATAGTAGAAAATGAGTGAAAATCCATATGCTGAAAAACCTTGGTTAAAACACTATGATGATGGTGTTCCTACTAAGATCGATTATCCTGAAATAAATATTAAAGAATTTCTCGATGATTCCACGAAAGAATTTGGGTCTAGAACTGCAATTTGGTTCATGAAGAATAAAATTTCTTACAAAAAGTTCAAGGATATTGCCGATAGACTTGCTACAGCTCTTATAGATTTAGGAGTTAAGAGAAATGATGTTGTTGCTATCATGCTTCCTAATTTCCCTCAATTTATGTTTGCATTTTATGGAATTTTGAAAGCAGGTGGAATTGTAACAGCCTGTAGTGTTCTTCATACTGAACACGAGTTAGCTTATCAACTGAATGATTCAGGTGCGGAAATCATTATAGCATGGGATAATCAAATAGAAAAAATAATGAATGTTAAAGATAGAACTCGTCTTAGACATATCATTATTACAAATGTATTTGATTATGGCCCAATGGCTCCGACTTCTCCCGCTGAAATCGCAGGAACAATACAATTCCTAAATTTAATTAAAAAAACAAAACCAAATCCTCCGATTTTTGAAACTAATGCCAAAGAAGATATTGCAGTTCTCCAATATACAGGAGGTACTACTGGCTTACCTAAAGGAGCGATGTTAACTCACTATAATCTTGTAGCAAATAGTGTTCAGGTAACTACGTGGGTGCAAAGTGCTGTACAGCGAGGGAAAGATACGGCGCTCACAACTTTACCTCTATTCCATATTTACGGAATGACCATTTGTATGAATACTTACATATATAGTGGTACAACAATCGCTTTACATCCTGATCCTCGAGATCAAAAAGGTTTATTTGAAGTAATTAAAGCAACTCATCCTGCAATGTTTCCTGGTGTACCAACAATGTATATGCGCCTATTAGAAAGAGATGATCTCGAAGATTATGCGAAGGATCTTAAATCAATTAAAATTTGTAATACAGGTGCTGCTCCTATGCCTCCTGAAGTTTTAAAAGAGTTTGAAGAAAGAACTGGAGCAGTCGTAGTTGAAGGTTATGGAATGACTGAAGCATCTCCAGCAACACATGTTAATCCATTGTTAAGTACAAGGAAGATAGGTTCTGTAGGACTTGCATTGCCAGATACTGAAACGAAAATCGTCGATATTGAAGATTACACTAAGATTATGCCAATGGGGGAATCAGGTGAGATCATGATTAAAGGTCCTCAAGTTATGAAAGGATACTGGAATAAACCAGAGGAAACTGCAAATCAGTTGAAAGATGGCTGGTTATTAACTGGTGATATAGGAAAAATAGATGATGATGGATATTTATTTATAGTAGATAGAAAGAAAGATATGATAATTATTAGCGGATTTAAAGTTTATCCTCGAGAACTTGAAGATGTTCTATTTGAGCATGATGCAATTGAAAATGCTTCTGTAATAGGAATTCCAGATCCAAAGACTCCTGGGAGTGAAATAGTAAAGTCATTTATTGTCCTAAAGGACGGGTATCAAGAAACTGATGAAATGAAGAATGAAATAAAAGAATTCCTCAGAACAACTGTAGCACCATATAAAGTACCAAAATTTATCGAATTCAGGAAAGAATTACCAGAAACTCTTGTTGGAAAAGTTCTTAGAAAGGAATTAAAAGATATAGAAGCAAGAAAACGAGGAGAAGAAGTTTAAGAAGATAAATTAAGTTCTTTCCATTTCTTCATAAAATCTTTAAAATTATTTTCAGAGATTCCGAGAGAATTAGAATTATTACTGTCTAGTTTCTTATCTGACATAGGTTTATCTCTGAAAGATTGTTGCCAATCATAATAACTTA
>JAEOTL010000468.1 GCA_016839845.1 Promethearchaeota archaeon | reverse complement strand
TTAAATATAATGATTTCCTTGATATAGCTTTATAACTTACCCTCAACCCAAAACAATCTCTATTCCTTATTTATTGTTAAATGATCGTAAGTATGCCTTTAAGTATCTAATGTAAATAATTTATATATAATTATTGATAACTAATGAAAAAATCTTTAAACTCAAAAAAACCTTGTAAGGTACATCTAGGACTGCTTGAATAGAAATCCATTCTTGTGCATTAGAATTAAAACTAGAATTGACCAACTAGAATCATAAACTACTGCAAAGAAAAGGAGATTTAAAAATTCTTGGATTTTATGGGAAGTTAGAATCCCTAAAACAATCACCAAACAACGTATTAGAATATTAATTAGTGGGATGATTTGAAATTTCTCTAAATTTCTTGATGAATATAATAATAAAATCCCAAATCCAAATAGAAAAGATCCTGCCATCTGTGTAAAAATTGAGATATTTGATATCCCAACTTGTTCAAAAATTACATCTAGAAAAAGAAAAAGCACAGCAATACAGATTTCAACAACACCACCTAAGATTATCAAATATTTGAGTATCGTTTTTGAATTCAAAATCACAATTAATTATGTTCCTCAAGATAAAATTGTTTTTTATTAATAACGTATCATTTTGTAGGATCTCGATAAGATCGAAAAAAAAAAGGTAGTAAAACTAAATATTCAGTTCTAAAAACTAAGAATTCAGCTTTTGGAGCAGAAAAGCGAAGTTTTTCCCTAAATTCTTAAAAGTTTGAACACCTTCTGCGTCCTTTTCCATACCATTTGCGTTCATTACGTTAGGGTTTACACCGAGGTTCCAATAACTTGACCCAACCACAAACATCTGACTAATTAAGAAGAAGTAATTCATACTCGAAAAAACATGAGTGGCTCCAGCTCTTCTCACTGCTACCACGCAAGCCCCTACTTTTTGTTTAAATAGTTCCCCATTAACTTTACTTACTAATCCCGCTCTTTCAATCAAAGCCTTCATTCTGGCGGGGATATTAGCAAAATAAGTAGGGGACCCTAATATTATGCCGTCGGCTTCAATCATCTTCGAGAGATATTCGTTTAATTTATCTGTTTTTACTGCGCATTCTTTGTCTCTATTCTGAGCGCAACGATAACAAGAAATACATCCTTGGATTTTGTCCATGCCCATCCAAATATATTCTACATCAACTCCCGCATTCTTCAGTTCATTGATTACGATATCTAAACAAAAACGGGTATTACCATCATCCCTTGGGCTCCCATTAAATACTACAACCTTCATACTTTTCACCAAAATAAGTTTGATTACTTCAAATTAAACATTAGTAAATTAGTTTTGCGGAATCATACAAAATTGAGTAGAATTAAAAAAAAGAGTTAAGATTTAAGTTTTTTAAGTACGTAGGCTATATTTCTGCCTAAGTTTTTAAATGTTTGTATTCCTTCTTGGTCATTTAACACTTCACCGGGGTTTCTTCCAATACCCATATTCCAATAAGTACTCCCTACGACAATCATTTCCTTAATAAGAAAGAAATAATTAATACTTGAAAAAACATGGTTAGCACCCGCTCTTCTGACAGCAACTACAGCAGCCCCAACTTTGTTTTTAAGGTATCTAGAAGTGGCAAATCCCGCGCGTTCGATCAATGCTTTTGTACTAGTTGTTAAATCTGAGAAGTAAGTGGGAGATCCGATGATTATCCCATCTGCCTCCATCATTTTTTGGATATAATCATTCATCTTATCCCCTGGTAGAACACATCTTTGATCATTGTTTTCAATACATTTATAACAGGCTGTGCATCCTTGCAATTTCTCCATTCCTATCCAGACATACTCACATTCTATCCCTACAGATGTTAATTCTTCCATAACCGTATTTAAGCAATGATAGGTATTTCCCTCTTTTCGAGGACTCCCATTGAAAAGTACTACTTTCATTTTAAAATTTCTCTGCAATTGATATTATTAGATTGTTTTTCAATAATTATTAGGATCCCTTTAATCTTTATAAAAAATTAAAAAATTCAAAATCCTTTTTTGAAGACGAAATAATACAAAAAAATAAAATTCTAAAATACCTAATCTTCCATAAGTAAACCAAGAACTCCATCTACCTTAATGAAAAAACATCCCGAATTACTCGTCCCTGTTCAAGATTGGAATTCCTTAAATAACATTAGTAGTTTAGCCGATGCGATATATTTTGGTGTGCAAAATTTTAATATGAGGAAAAACGCTCGTAATTTTGAGAGGAAAGATTTAAAGAGAATAGTAGAATTTTGTCAACAGCAAAATCCTCCTCTGAAAACCTATCTGACAACTAACATTTTAATTTACGACACAGAGTTACAAGATTTGGAAACGTTAATATCTCTCGCTAATACCGCTGGGATTGATGCTATTATTGCACATGATATTGCGGCAATCCAGATTGCTAGACGGAATGATATAGATTTTCATGTCTCAACTCAAGCAAATGTATCTAACATAGAAAGTGCTAAATTTTTTGAGTCTTTAGGAGCTAAAAGAATCATTCTAGCTCGAGAGTTATCATTGAAACAGATTAAGTTAGTTAAACATCATTTAACGAGAACTGAAATAGAATGTTTCATACATGGATCGATGTGCACGTCAATTTCAGGAAGATGTTATTTTTCGGGTACAATGTGTGATTCAGAAGAATTTTCTGCGAACCGGGGTAATTGTTCTCAACCGTGTCGAAGAGAATGGACTGTACTCGATGATAGTAATAACAAATTCATTTACGATGGTCAAATGTTTTTAAATGCTAAAGATTTATGCATGATAGAATATATCCCTGAGCTAATCGAAGCAAATATTGATGCTTTTAAGATAGAAGGACGCATGAAAGATTCCCTTTACATAAAAGTGGTGGCAGAATGTTATAAAGAAGCGATAGAAGCTTATCTCGACAATTCTTATAACCACAATAAAGTAAGTAAATGGCTTGAAAGGCTTTCACGTGTATTTAATAGAGGTTTTCATACTGGTTTTTATTTTCATAGGCCTACTATCGATGATATCGAACTAATGGGTAGGGGAAATATATCACCTTATAGGATGCATTATTTAGGGAAGATTCTCACGTACGACGCAACAAGTAAGTCTGCAAACGTTCTTCTTGAAAGTCTGGAGGTGCCTTTAAAAATAGGAAATGAAATACTTATACGAGGATCTTCTACTAACATTATTGAAACTATAAAAAAGATGATTTACAAAGGAGAAAAGATAAATAGTATAGTACGCAAGAGAGAAAGTAGTCCTGTAAGATTTAACTTACGAGTGAACAAGGAGGTTAAACCGAACGATAAAATTTATATTCTCTCCAAAAATTTAAAATTACGATGAATTTCGAAGAGAAGAGGAAACAGCTTGTAGACGGCTTGAAGAAGAGAAATTACGCAAGAACTCAGGAAGTTATAAGGGCGATGATGATTGTTCCTAGGCATAAATTTATACCAAAAGAGGCAGAATCTTCCGCCTATATAGATTCTCCATTATCAATTGGGTTAGGTCAAACAATAAGTGCTCCACATATGAATGCTATGATGTGTGAATCACTTGAACTAAAAGAAAGTGACAAAGTTCTTGAGGTGGGAACGGGTTCAGGATATCATGCAGCGTTATGTGCTGAGATAATTGCTCCAAATAAATCTTCTAAGCCTGGTCATGTTTATACAATTGAACGACATAAAGAATTAGCTGAAAAAGCAGAGAAAAGCCTTAAAGAAGCAGGATATAACAATCGAGTAACAGTGATCTGTGGTGATGGCACACTAGGCTATCCTGAAGAAGCCCCTTATGATAAAGTCTTAGTGACTGCTGCTTCTCCTAAAAAAGTTCCACCTCCCCTCCAACAACAATTAAATGAAAACGGAATTCTATGCATTCCAGCAGGATCCAAGAATTTTGGGCAAGACCTTTACATCATCAGAAGACATGGGAATTCCTATGATAAAAAGAAAATCTCAGGTGTTCGCTTCGTACCTCTAATAGGAAAATATGGTTTTGAATCTTAACTCTTTAGAATCTTACCTGATTCTTGCTCAATTCTTCAAATTAAATAATCTAATGTTAAATTCGAGTTATATCTTATACAAATTAGAGAAGAAGGTCAAAAAAGTTAGCTATTTCTTAAACCTTTTATTCAGTTTTTCTTCTAATAGTTTCTTTCGAATTTTTTTAATATGTTCATTGTTTTCGATATTGTTTTTCACAGAATTGTTGTTATATTTCCAACCGTTCCGTTTTCCAGTGTGATTAGAGACCATATTCTTGAAAACTGAATATTTTTTTTTTGAGTTATTATTGTTATTAGACCCTTAATATATTTAAAACTAGTTATAATCGACAATATTCTAGTGAGTATCACCAAATTTGGATTTTTTAGAAAAGTTTTTATTATATAATTTATAGAATTGTCAACTTTAGGTGAAATTCAAGGCTTTTATCAATATCAAAAAGAACCGAAACATTTATTCCCTGGTAAATTTTCTTATATCCTTCATCTGTGTAAGCATTAGCAATTAAAGGAAATCCAACGAACTTAGAGATGTCTTGGTCGCTCTCAAAAGCAAATTCAAGGTTTAAATCATAAGTTTCATCATACGCTTTAAAATTTATTCCCTCATAGTGAAACAAACTTAGAGGATCAATAATATCATTTACTTCTGATTTAGTTTTATTATATTTTAGCTGAAATTGAGTAGGATCCCCATTGAAAAAGAAAGGAAGATCTACTGCTAGTTTTAAATTATTTATTATCCTCCTAAGGATCTCTTCATTCTCCGGTAAATCTTCGAAACTTACGCGAGTTCTTATTTCAATTTCATTATCTTCTACGTAAATATCTTTCGTAATTCGGACAGGAACTCGCCCATCAGAATTCGTATCTTTCACAGTACCAACTTTCTCCATTTCCAATATTGCCACTTTTCCATCCTTTTCACTGCTAGTGACTGAAAACTCTCCTTCAACGAAATCTCCAAATTCATGATAGTTATCGGATTGAAGTTGTTCGATCGTAACGTCATTATGCAAAAATCTCAATCTAAACATGCTCCTTCTGAATCGATCAAGTAGAACATTTTCTGCTTCGAGTTTTTTACTTTCATGATACGCTTCAGGCCATCGTGTTAACGTATTTAGAAGATTATATGATTTGGGTTTATAATCCAATTCAAAAATAGTCCCTCCGTCATTGGGATTAATATATAGGTTATAAATATCCGATTCGACGATATATTCTGTTTTGCTATCTTTAGTAAAATCGAGAGGAGTAATATAAATATATG
>JAEOTL010000467.1 GCA_016839845.1 Promethearchaeota archaeon | reverse complement strand
TATCTTCAGGTAATTTCTCTAATTCTTCTTTATAGTATCCTCCACTCCCAAAATGAATCAGTTTTTTACCATTGGACAATTCCATCAGAAATCCGAACACATCCCCCATGATAAATTTGCTTATTATAGGAAGCTGTTGTTTTGCAATCTCATCAAAATTGGCATTGCGAAGTAGTGCACCTCTACTCCTAGAAAAATCATCAAATTCAATATGCTGGCTTCTAATTGCAGTTACCTTGAGGTCGGGTTCGAATTCGACAATTTGAGCGGGTTTGAGTTCTACGAGATTTTCCTCCTTCACATTAAATTCTTCAATAAGCACTTTTCTTATTTGTTTTGAGCAATACACTTTAGTTTTTGTGTTGTTTACGATTTCTGGTATATCAAGTGCATGATCAAAATGACCATGGGAAAGAAAAATCGCGTCACAATTTTTTAAATCATCTATTTTGGTTTTTAGTTGACGGGGAGCATTTTTAGGTCGTGAAATCCAAGGATCGATTAATATTTTGTAATTATCTGTTAAAATCTCAAATGCGGCCGTCAATAACCATCGTAATTTCATGGATCATCAACTCAAATATTAGTTAAAGAAAGAATCTTAGAGTATTAAAATTTGTGAATATTGAAGTGCTTTTAGCAATATTTATTATTTTTTAGTTTTTACTTCTTCTTCTCGCAGGTATATCATCTTTTAGTAAATCATCTGCCGTTTGAAAGAAAGGTTTCTGGGGGTGTTTAGAACTAGACATAATCCCACCCATCGTAGACCTAAACTGAACAGAAGATTTCTTGTATACTTTCGGATTCAACTCTGAAATAAACGGGGAAATTCTTACTATTTGATCTCTCCCAAATCCTTGATCCATTGAGGGAGATATCAGGTACAATTGATCTTTAGTTCTGGTAACAGCCACGTAAAACACCCGTCGTTCTTCTTCAATTGCGTCAGCATCACCTTTTACTCTTGATGAGGGAAAAGAGTCTTCGCATAGCATCGGAATAAACACAACCCTCCATTCAAGTCCTTTAGCACGGTGGATCGTTGATACAATTAAGGGTTTTTCTTCCTCTGATTTGTCACCCGCTAGCACCGTTTTAGACTCAATATTTGAGGAATTTAAACTTAAATTTTCGAGAAATTTGCGAATTGAAGGAAAATTGTCGGCATAGATACTTAATTGTTTTAAATCATCGATACGGTCTTGCCAATTTTCGTATTTTGCTCTCATATAATCTTCCAAGACGGATATCAAGCGAGTAATTGTTTCAGCTGGATTGTCATCAGTTGTTAAACCTTTCAAGCCTTTTGTATGAGTTATAGTGTTCTTTATACCTTCTTTGGCGATCTTTGATCCTTTCAGTTTCTCGATATAAAACATTTTATTGCCTAAAGAGCTAAGAGGGTTGTCAGTCTTAGAGATAGCATCAAATAGTTTTGTCGCTGATTTCGTGCCGATACCTTGAATTACCGAAAACACTCGGGACCAAGAAATTTCATCATATGGGTTCTCAATTATACGTAAATGTGCTAATACATCCTTAATATGAGCTTTTTCAAAAAAGGCTACACCTGCGCGAACCTCGTAAGGGATATTTTTCGCTGTCAATTCTAGTTCTATTCGCAGAGTATGGAAACCTGCTCTCACGAGAATTGCCATATCTTTTAATTCATATCCCTCTGATCGTAATTTTAGTACTTGATTCGCAATGAAATATGCCTGATCTCTATCATCTCCCACATTTACTTGGAAAGGCATTATTCCATTTGGACGAGTAGTTCGCATCGCTTTTTTAAACTGTTTTTCATTAAATTGTATCGAATCATTGGCGAGATCTAAAATTTGCGGAACACTTCGATAATTATAGGTTATTGTATACCTTTTACATTTATCGTACTTTTTCTCAAAATTCAATATATTCTGGAAATTTGCCCCGCGAAAGGCATAGATGCTTTGGGCGTCATCCCCGACTGCCATTACGTTGTGTTCCGGGTTTTGAGAGACAATTTTATAGATGATTTCATCTTGGATGTAATTCGTGTCTTGATATTCATCAACGAGAACATACTTTATATTCTTAGCAATTGATTGAGCAACCGATCTTTCATCCAACAATTTATTCCAATAGACTAAAAGATCATCAAAATCCACTAGATTGTCATCTGCTTTTTTCTGATCGTAAATTTTGAATACTTGGTCTAATTTTTTTATTAACTCTTCATTATCAAATTGAGGGTATTTCCAAAGAATAACCTCTCTAATAGATTTATTACAATTAATAGAATAAGATAAAATTGATTTGGACATTTTAGAATTGGGAAACCGTTCTTCGAGCTCTTTTACATTCGCCTTGTTAATCGAGAGTTTCATCAACGCTCTTGCATCTGCCTCATCCATTATGGTATAATTTGCCTTCAGTCCCAGTGTTTTTGCATAAATTCGAATAAAACGGTTAGCTATGGAGTGAAAAGTTCCCGCCCAAATACCTTTTGGACGTTTACCTAAGAGAGTCTCAACACGCTTGATCATTTCTGAAGCTGCTTTGTTCGTGAAGGTTACAAGCATAATCTGGCTAGGTTTTACTCTTGATGAAAGTAATTTCGCCACAGAATATGTAATAGTTCTCGTTTTACCACTTCCCGCCCCAGCGATAACCAGCATTGGGCCCTTGATGTGATTGATGATCTCAAGTTGTTCTTCATTTAAATCCTCCTCAAATTTAATTTCATTGTAATCTTCTACAGCTATAGCTGAAACTGAATCATCGTGCAAATCTTCTCCATAATCATCATCATAGAATTCAAAGACAAACTCCCCCTCTTTTTCGTCCTTTCTTGCATTCATTATAAATTACCCTAATGAATTTGTGTTTTTGAAAATAATAGTTATACATTGATTTATATGATATAGGATTTAATTCATATCACTCCACAAATTTATCAACACCATCCTGTGGATTTCTGAGAAATAGAGGAATTTTCCAATAATGGGATTATACAAGTCCTACTAATACTTTAAAAGCTGCAGGTTCATCTCCCCCATCAGCAGCTGAGATTCTAAAACCGAAACCCTCTCTGTCTCGTAAATTGGGGGCTAATCTTGCAGCTATGAATTTCATTCGTGGTGAGGTTTCCTGGCCTTCCCAGATCCATACTTTTTCTGTATGCTCATCAACAAAAAGCAAGATCTTATGAGGATCCAGTAGTTCAAACAGAACTTTATTTTCTTCTAATTTTACTTCTTCAAATCCACTTAATTCCTTATTGATTTGGAAAACATGAATCATAATAACTCCACCCGAACTTCGGTATTTTCAATAATATATTTTTGATTGTTAACTTATAAATTTTTAACATTTGAATTAACCTATCGGTATCGTATACTTTATAAGAAAATTGCGAATCTAAACCCTGTAAAGCAAACTTGGAGAAATTTATTAGACTCAATGAATAGAAATTTGTAGGATGAATAATAAGAAATTAGGGATTTAGAAATTATTTTGAAACTCCCTTCTTCTTAATGTAGAAATTAGATGCCCTCGGGAAAGTAATTGGATCCCAAATTGAGAACTATAATCCCTTGAAAAATCGGTAATGATATTGCAAACCATTATACCGCCTTGAACATTCGTATCAATACAAGCTTTATGCAATTGTCGCAGCTGTGTAATTGAAATCTCTCTTTTCCAATCTCTTATAAACACACCAAAAGTATTGAGTTGGTTCTTGACCACTGCATCAAAAGTCCAAGATTTTCCTGACCCTCCCTTTACTTGCACTGGACCTTTGACAAATTCATATTTCTCAGAGAACACATTTTTCGCTAAATCATCCAAACTCTTTTCAGAATATGACATTCGCTTTCCCGATTTTTTTACTTTCAAAATTTGTATTATGTAAATGTTATTTCAATAATATTACTTAAAAATGTATATTATGCAGAAAATATGCCCGGGATATGAGATTATTATTAAAGTATTAGCCGACAAAAATAAGAACCTAACATCCTTTATCTGAGCTATTTAAACAGTTTGAGAAAAGGATATTCTCCTTCAGTATCGGGATCATGTTTTCTAATATACCTATATAATTTTCCTTGCAGATATTCAAGGATACCTTGGGTAACTTCAGGACAAATAGCTTCACATTCTATAAAATTTACTCCACACTCGGGTTTATGTTGTGCACATAAATTTTTTAATTGTAAAGAAAAACCCTCTGAAGATAACAATGAGATGTTGTCCCAAGTGTCTTTAACTCCAGCAATACTACTTGGTGCTGCATTCTGTAAAAGATTGCTCAGTGTATTATTTTTTAAGCTAGTGGATAATCTCCTCTTTAGGTTTCGTATTTCCTTTCTCGCTTCAAGTTTACAAAGAAAGATGTAGTATTTTAATAAATCTTCTGCCTTTTTAGCCTTTGCTGGATCTATTATTTTCCAGCCACCAAGTCGTTTACAACTCACTTCTTCTTGTTCAGGATGAGAAAAGTTAGTAGGATAAATAAAACACTGGAGAGGCTTTTTGTTTGTATGATGGACAAGGCATCCGTTAATAGATTTATCAAATAAAAAACATTTTCCAGTTGTTTCATCAAATCTTAACTTAAAACTAAACACATCACTTCTTGTAAAATCATTCTTCTTAGCATGGCCGTCGCGTATATATTCTTCTGCTAAAACTTTGGGAATATCAATTTTAATTGAACAGCAATCTCCTTTACACAATTTTATACAATTTGGCCCTTCAATCGCTGATTTCATTAAACTATTGAACTCCTCTACTATATCCCAAAACTGTTTATTAGCCAAGATCTTTAGTGCTTATGTCGTTTAGTTTAAAGTAAATAAGAATGCTTACAATTTAACATTAATATATAAGATCTCTTAGGTTTTAGAGAAATTTATATTCCCAGAAATAATTATCTATACAACACTTCATGTGTTTATATCTTAATATCGAGAAGAAAATTACCAATGTCTCAAAATCTTATTGTAGTTGACATAACTGAAGAAGAGATAGCGTATCTGGATAGTTCTTCTAATTTAAAAGAAGTTGTGGGTAAAGGAAAGTTAATAATTAAAAATCCAACTCAAAAGAGCAGACTTTGGGATTTAGACTGTGATCTTAAAGAAATTGTGAAAACAACCTTTGATTCGAGAGCGTTAAATATTGGTGTCTTGAACCCCGCTCAAGAAATCGTGAGAGAATATGAATTAAAAGGAATCAAAGCACCCACCTTAGAAGTAAAGGAAGAATTTGATACTGATATATCAGATCGTGAAATAATTAACAATACTTTTCTTTTTCAGCAAGATAACAAATCCTTACTTAAAATTAAATTAGAGAATCCACAAAATCTACCGATACTGGAAATCAAAGTATATCGTGAAATACCTGATATCTTTCATGAAATTGAAATTAAAAGCCCAACAAAGGGAGACACAAAGATAACAGAAGAAAATGGAAAAAAAAAGCTAACGTGGGAAATTACATCTCTGAATGGACGTGAAAAAGTTGAACTTGAAATATATATGACCTCTACCATGAATTTATTAACAGATCAAACTCTGGGGAGTATGAAAATTACCTATTTAGTTAATAATTATCAACTCTCAATGATATCTCCTGAAGTAAGGGGATTAACAGATTCAATGAGCGGAGTTGAAACAGAAGAGGGAACAACTCCGGGTGTATGGAATTGTAATGTTGAATTTATTAATGATTCTGAATTTCAAGTAAGAGTGGAAGATGTTAGAGTATCTCATAAAATTGTCACTGGTTCTGAAACAGTTGTTTCTCAAACACCAGATAAGATTTTAAATCCAGGGGGTGGGTGGGAATTCAATTTTCAGGTCGAATCAAAAAATGTTCCCGAATTGACATCTGAAATAGGATTTACTCCGCTTTATTTAGTTATTTCAAGAGTTGTCGGAGAAATTATAAAAGAATCATCTGTATATTCTGTTTTAAGTGCCACAATCAAAAAGGATATTCGTCCCGAAGAAGTAGATGCTTATGCCGTTACAGATTTGATTGTACTTAATACGATTTTCAATAATGGTTCTTCACCAATTGAAAAAGCCATAATTTTTGATGAAATTCCTAAGGATTTTGTACCCTCCTCGATTGGGGAAATTAGAATAAGGATAGACGATTTTGTCATCAGCGAAAGAAAGAAGTATATCCAAAACATAATTATAGAGCCGAATGACCAAGATGTTACAAAAAGGCATCAAATTTCCATAGGCTTGCATGACCTTTCTAGTGAATTTACTCACGGAAAGACCATGGTCGTATCTTATCCTCTTCAGGCAAAAAATCCACGACCACCCACTGAAACTGTATATAAGACACCAATTAAACTAAAGGTAAATAGTAGTATAGAAGGTAATTTCTTAGAGGTATTACCAGAGGAAGAGCCTGAAATTAAAATAAAATATGTTAAAAGAAAACTAAAAACCTTGAAGAGTATTAAACCCGGGTTTAATGAAGGTGAATTCAATATAGCAATAAGACTCGAAAATAAAGGAGGAGTAGCATTGGAAAATGTTATAGTTAAGGAGAAAATACCCTTGGGTTTTGCATTAACCGAATTTATACCTCCCGAAGGGACAACTCATCAAATTATTCAAGTCGCTGACGGAACTGAGCTACAAATCAAATTCATAGTAATTAAGATGGAGACAACAATAATTTTAAACTATAATTGTATAGGGGAAGGAAGTTATCCTAGATCTGAGCCAAATGTCATTGTTTTAGGCAGGGAAGCTTTAGAGTCGATTGAGGATTCATCACGTTCTCAAACTGATATTTTAGAAACTAAACCACACTTGGATCCTTCTCAGCAAGGCTTGATTAGTGAGGTTTTTATAGAGCTTTATAAAAAAGTGAATCAAACGGTTTCTGGGGAGGAATTAGGACAGTTCCTAGAGGATAAACGAGATTATTTCCCTCCGGGTCCAATAACTCATCAAATTCTATCTTTTGCTAGAGAATTGAAAAATCTGGGTGATAAACTAATCATAGGTACAGTAAGAGAGGATATCCTTACAAAATTAAGGAATTTTGAAACAAAATATGAATAATTAGTCGAAAAAAAAATAAAGAAAATAAGAAGTTAAAGCTCACTGTACACACCAAACTGAAATTTTTATTATTTTAAATTAACGATAAAATTTTAATTATTTCTTATTTAGGCCATAATTTGTTTTTTATGCCCTTTATTCAATTTCTTCCGTGTGGAGATGTATAATAAGCCCAGATAAAGGTTTAGGGTAAAAATAAGTTGATTTTTGAGGCATTATTTCTCCTAACTGGGTGATTTTCTGAATTTCCTCTAGCGTTGCTGGATTTACTATAAATAAAGCTTTGATTTTCCCCTCATCGACCTTCTTCAAACCTCGCTCAGTGTCCTTTATATAGGAGATATCTTCATTTTTAACATTCAAACATTGGTCTAATAAGATATCGTGCAAAATTGGAAGAGATAAATTTTTCCATTCTACTGAATGGTTTCCAGAGATATAATCTTCAGGCTTATATTCATCTTTAAGTTTGAGAAAGAAATATCTTTGCTGAAAATAGCATCCAAAAACATGGGATTTTTTATTCTTTTGCATCATATCCTTTAAATGCCGCAAACCCTTGGGGACTTCATAAAATTCAAAAAATTCACCCACTTTCCCTTTAAAATCTTCTAAGTTTTCCACCGAGAAATTGTGAATTTGACGGTGGCTAGTGTAAATAATCAATCCGGGGTCGTTAAAATCTATAAATAATGCCATTATGTATTTGCAGCCCCCATGTCTACTATGACGGAGGGATGTAATATAACGGTGATGGCCATCAGCGATAATAATAGAATTCTTCTTGATAATCTCCTGAAATTCCAGGATATCCTCTTCCTCTGAAACTAACCAGATCTTATGAGTAAATCCATCACGATCTGTAGTGGTAAGAAAGGGATTATTATCAATATATTTATTGAAGAGTTTGATTGCTGAGCCATTCCCATCATAAATTGTGAAGATTGGGGAAAAATTAGCATCAGTTGTTCTAATGATGTTTAATCTATCCTCTGTAAACTTCTTAAACGTCATTTCATGAGGGACGATCCCATCAGCGGCAGGAAAGATTTCTACTAATTTAAGGAGCCCGACAAAACCATATCGAGTTATTTTTTCTCCATTATCCGGTCTAATGTAATCTATTCCATAAATACAAATACATCTACTTTTATTTGTAATGAGTGTTTCTGTATTTATCATTTCCTCCAATTTTTCACCTGCGCCAACATAGGTTTCTGGAAGGATCACATGACAAATATTATTATGATTTTGTTGCTTAAATTCGTGCTTTTCTTCTTCCGAGATTACATCATACGGAGGAGCCACTAAAGATCTCAGTACATTTGGATCCTTTCCTTTTCTATAATAGAAGCATCTAAGAGGAATTAATTCGGGCATATACCAAGTAGCAAAAAAAATTTCGAAATGTATTAAAAAAAAAAACGACTTGAAAGATAAAAACTTTAGGTTACTAAATTATTAAATTCTTAATATACTGATTATCGACGCAAGTTAATTAAGTTCTGGAGATTTTGAAAATATCTAAACTAATTCAGAAAATTTTTATTTTGTAAAATCATATAAATCCCTATAAATTAGATGAGTTTTATGTTCATTATCAGTTTAATCTTAACAGCAGCATTTCTGATTAATTATACTGTATTTTGGGTAATCTCTTTAAAATTTAATTCATACTACGCGAAAATTAAACATCAATATTTGAGAGTATATTCTATAATCTGGAAATTAAGTTTGTGTTTGATACCCCTTAGCGGTTCAAGCTTTCTTGAACCTATTTTCAGTGAGAATATCAGCTATTTTTGGCAATATTGGATATGGTTCTTATTACTTGGCATAATTTTCATTGTAGTAGGAGTAAGAATTCAATTATTGGCTAAGAAAATCGAAAAACGGAAAGTTTCAGAAGGTAAAGGAGACATGTTATTTACAAAAGGAGTGCATGAGATAGTACGACATCCCATTGATTTGGCGTGGATTCTCATCTTTCTAGGATTAACCTTTATCTTCGACTCTCTATTTGCCGTAATCCTTTCTCCATTTATCTTTATAATAGTTGAAATTGAAGGTTTTTTAGAAGAGAAATACATTCTATTACCAAAGTTTGGTTTAGCTTATGAGAATTATAAAAAGAAAATCCGGAATAGATTGGTTTCTCCACCTTATAATTATCTTCTTTTTATATTAGCTGGGTTGGTTCTTTATATTGGAATTTTAAACTCTCTTCAGCCATAATGAATTAGAATATATGAAATATAGGTTTAAATTAAAGAGTTTTAATTTAAAACAAGAATTCCTAAATTTTATAATAAGTTTGGATCCTGCTAAGTTCCCCTTGTAAGATATTGATTAGATGGTTGATTTCATTGATTTGGCTATTAATGATCTTAAATTTTTGGTCATTAACCGCTGGATTAGAGGGATCCCTTTTTTCCAGTTCTTTTCTCATAAGACAGTATGACCGTATTTGATTCAACTCATTTTGTAGTCTTTTGATTTTGAGTTCAAATTTCTTTTTCGATTTTTTAAGATTATCAAAATTCTCTTCAATAGTGTTAAGGGTTTCAATTATAAAATCATTATCTCCCGATATTTTCAAATCTTTTGCTAAACTGATACTATCTTTAAATATAGAAATAATATAATCTCTCTGTTCTTTATCAACTGTATAAACTTGCTTCTGTCGTTCTGGGTTAATCTCTTCAAGAATATTTTCCGTATATTTAATGCTAATCTTACTTGAGATCGGACTTGAAACAAAGGATTCTTTATGAAGGTTCTCTTGATTTGCGAAATCATCAAAATCTGTTATTAATTCTAATTCCTCTAATTCTAGTTGTGTAATTAAAGGGGAAAATCTTACAGTTAGTTGTTTTTTGCCGTAGAACTCATTATTCTGTCGTAGTATTTGTGTATAAGTCTGAACTTTCTCCGGACCAATTGGAGCAAATAATACTCCGTCATTTTTATCCAATTGGTTTAATAATGGGTATATTTTAGGTTGCTCAATGGCACCTGTGACTAAAATTTTCTGCCATGGGCTTAATTCAGGCATTCCTAATAATGGATTCTTAACAATAATCGTTATATTATTATCAAGATTTAGGTTTTTTAGATTATTTGAGGTAATTTTTGCGATTTCTGAGTTTGCTTCAAGTATTATAAATTCACCTTTAGGCGCTAGTTTGTGTGCTAAAGCGGCAATATAACCGCTCTTGGCTCCCAGAATGAGCAAATCGTCATTTTCACCCAGCGCTAAACCTTGTAGCATTATTGATATCATATGAGGTGCAGAAATTGTTCTATTATTTCTACGGTTTTGCTCATCGTAGTAAAATAGAGTTGCCTTATCTTCATAAAGTGAAGACTTTATGAGAGGATCATTAATTAAGTTATCAGGGACGAACTTTTCTAATGGCACTTCCATAAATGCCTTAATTAATCTTTTGTCCTTTAAGAAATCATTGACTATCAAGTAATCTAGCAACAATTTTCTCTTTGCCTTTAGGTTATCTTTGATCCTATTGTTTCTCAAGATTATCATCTAGTATTGTTAAAAAGATAAAATAATCAAAAACTATTATATTTTTTTATAATAATTTTTATCTGTTTGATTCAATTATCCCTTAGTAGGAGTATAAAAGAATGATTCTTTTAGATATTAAAGATTTAAGAAAAGCTAAAATCACGTTAGCTCTAATTTTTATTAACATCTTATGTTTTTTATCTTTCAATATAGCTATGCCGATGGAATATTTTTACCTTTTTGTTCAGATTAACAGTAGAATTCTTAATGAGTATGAAATTTGGAGACTTTTTACATCGTTATTCCTTCATGCAGATATCTTACATTTAGTGTCCAATTTACTAGCCTTACTAATATTTGGGGCGACAATAGAATCACACCCAAAATTTTCAAAATTATTTTATGTAATCACCTTTATTATCTCAGGGCTGATTGGAAATATCTTCTCTCTAATTTTATTACTTCCTAATACAATCAGCTTAGGGGCGTCAGGCTCCATTTTTGGTCTAATCGGAGTTGTCTTAATCATCATCGCTTCAGAAAATCGTTCTCTTTTACCATTTGCTCTGCTTTATATAGCATATTATATCGTAGCATCCTTTTCGCCTGAAATTAATATTTGGGCTCATCTAACAGGCTTAATTGGGGGAATTTCGTTAGGGTATATATTGTATTACCGGAAAAACAGAGTTGAGCAATCTTTCGATTGAGTCCTAAGGATTAGAGTTAATTAAAAAGTTATTTTGATTTATTTTTCTTTTTCTTTCTTTCGGTCTCCATTGAAAAATCTTTTGAGCACATCTTCTCTACGGGACAAATATCGCATTTTGGTCGAAGTGGTAAACAAATTTCTTGTCCAAATCTAACGAAAATTCTATTGATTTGTATCCATAGGGATTTAGGAACTACTTCTTTTAGCGCCTTTTCCGTCTGCTCTGGTTTTACAGTCTTAACCCAACCTAAACGATTACTAATTCTATGGACATGAGTATCGACAGGAATAGCTGCTTCTTTAAAGGCATATACTAATACACAATTAGCAGTTTTTGCTCCTACTCCGGGTAAACTAATGAGATCTTCAAAGTCTTTAGGGACCTTTCCATTATAGTTATCCAGTAACACTTTTGAAACTTCTTTTATCCGACTTGCTTTTATTCTATAAAATCCAGATGCCCTAATCAAGTCCTCAAGGCTCTCATTATCTGCTGTAGCTATCAAATTGGGTGAATTATATTTCGCAAAGAGTCTTTCTGTAGCTATTTTTGTATTAGCATCTCTAGTTCGAGCAGATAATATCGTTGAGATAAGGATCTTAAACGGATCTTGTTTGATATTTGCTAGCTCATCTAAATGTGCCTCACCCTGTAACGATGACCCCATTCTATCAAGAATCTCTTTATACTTCATTTACCTCAGTTTTTTCGAAAAGATAGATTTTTCGCTTTATGATTTGACCTTTTTTCGCATCAATTAAAGTTTTAAATGAGCTTCTTTTTAATTGAAGTTTTGGACTTCCTTTATTAATAAAACGATCGGGATTGATGAGTGGAATTAATTTAAACTTGTTCTTAGAAGCAATTTTCTCGATATTTAATTGAAGATCGTTCCCATCGATGATACTTATTATAGGACCAACAACACAGATTCTCCCCTTCGTTTTTAGTATTTTATACGCTTCCTTAAAGAGAGTATCATAAAGAGGCTCTAAAGTTTTGTCTAATAATTCTTTTACTTGCGTATAATAAGGTTTTTCTAGAAAAAACGGTCCCAATTCTGGTTCAGTTGCAATTCCATCAAAAAAATTGGTAGCAAAGTGATCTGAGAGATCCTTCACATCAATTTTTGCAAATCTATTCTCGATCAATATTGGAATTTCTTCTTCTAAAAGGTTTAATAGCCACTGTAGATTGCGTATTGTATTTTTTACTTTTGACTCATCATTATCTGACCCAAAAATTTGAAATTCTTGTAGGAGCCCAAACATAGCAATTGTCCCGTTCCCAACAAAAGGATCAAGGATATTACAATTTTCCCGGTTGTTAAATAAATTTAAAAAATTGAGCATTATCAGTGCGAGTTTGGGAGAAATGCTGCTTTTATATTCTTTAAAAGGGCGTTCTTCGTCAACTTCTTTCTTAAATCCGGGGTCACCAACTGTAAATGTTCTACCTATATAGACTCCCTCATCTGTAAACCCGAAAACAATTTCCCCTCTATTTTCCGTTAGTAAGTCGTATTTAATTACTACATGGGGAAAGATTGGATTTAAATACCCAGATTTTAAGTTTTTTTCTGGATATTTATAGTATAGCGCTTTTACAGCCCCTTTACGTTTTAATTTTTCCATTAATCCTTTATTCAAAAAAGGCAGAAAATGCTTTACCAATATTTCAGAGTAATATTCATCGTCATAAAGGTTCGGATAAATTGACACTGCAAAAAACATGCTTTCATATATTTTAGGAAATATCTGATTTTTCCCGATAAGAATTGTATCAAGCATATTTAAAATTTTAGCTCGAGTCCTTTCTACGTATTTGTATTTTTCAATTATAGATGGAAACGCATCTTTTATTGTCTGAATATCAATAAAATCGTAGATCTTTGCTATTTTCTGACACCCACCAAGGATAAATTGGATCTCCATAAGTTCATTTATGTAATGCCTATCCTTATGTAAGTTTTCGAACTCTACAATTGCAGTTGTACCAGAATAATCTAAAATTTTACCCCGATTCTTAGAATATCTCAGATAATTATCAAGTTCAGCTATTGAGAGTTGCCAATTTGAACCTAAAACAAATAAATACTTTTCCATAGTTTAGAAAACAGTTTTCTCTATAACTAAGAATAAGTGATTAAATTTCTATTTTATGAATAATGACATAATAAATTCTCAAAATAGCAAAAGAAAGCCAGAGATAGCCAAAAACAGCAAAATTTAAGAATTAGAATGAAAAAAGAAAAAGAAAAAATAATAAAAATAAAAGATATATTCTTACACTTAGTATTCTACAAAAACCAAAACGAGTGATATAAACGCTTAAAGATAAATATGCTTATGGAATATGTGGAGTATTTTGCGAAATGTGCCCTACTGGTAATGGCAAAATTGCTCAATTAGCTACAGAACTCCTTAAATTAACAAAAGGGTCATATGAATGGGCAAAAGATACTGTTGATTTTAATTTTGAAGATTTACGTAAAGGATTAAACTGGTTATCTAATGCTGAGTGCCCTACTTGTTCCAATATCAAAGAACCATGGTGTGATGTCCGAAAATGTGAAAAAGTAAAGGAACTCCAAAGTTGCTTGCTCTGTGATGAATTTTTGAATTGCCCTCGAACGGTTTATCAACGTGACAGATATCCATTTGTAATAAAACACTATCACCGAGTAAAAGAAATTGGTATAGAAGAGCATTATGAGGAAGAGAGAGAAAAGGCATTAAAAGGAATCACTCTCATTGACTTGAGAAAATGGTAATATGCATAATTAATATTAAACTTATAAGAACTTATTATCTAAGCATATTTTAAAAATATCACTCTCGCTTATATTTTTTTACTAACCACTCAACGAAGGCTTTTGTAGCTTTTCCATGCCAGATCGCATTCTTCGTGTTACCTTCTTCAAATTCTTTCACATCTTCACTTGTGTAGCTTAGTGAGGAGTCTGCAATCTTTATTTCATCCTGACCATCGAGATCGATAGAAATCTCATAATGTTCTCCCGTTAGTTCCTCTAAAGATTTCATTATCTCTTCAAGATCTTCTTTTTTCCTTTCTTGAACAGGAACCTTTTCAAATACATCTTCTTCTTTTTTCTCTAAGATCTCTTTTTTTTCTGCTTTTTCATATTCTTTTCGTCGCTCTAGTTTATCCAGTTTTTTCTGTTCAACCTCGGTCATTATCTCCTTGTAGTGATCTTTAAAATATTTCAAACTTATGTTGATTAGATCCGAAAAATTATCCCATTTATTTTCCTTTACAATTCCCTCTATCCAATAAAATAAATCTAAGTTGAGTTCAACTGTTACAGGTTTTCCTTCAGATTCTATACTCCCTATCAACCAATTTAAAATATTAGCTATAAGAATATCGTTATCAAATGCTGTAAAGCCATACTCCCTTGCAAGAGAAGAGAATATGCTAATGTTACCAAAAGCTACAACTTTTCCGTCATAATAGTCAACTGCTACTAATAGATCTGTTTTAGGAAGGTCTTCCTCAAGCCATTCTTCTCCATCAAATAACCTGTGCCAGCTATTCAATCCAGATGTTAACAAACTCTCAATTTTAATATTTTCGCCATCCTCTAAGAAATCAAGTATTTTAGTAGAACAAGAGCTTGAAAATACAAGTTTGTTGATCCCTTCTGTTATAACGTGAGCTTTAAAGGTAGTCAATATAGGTCTCTTTTGAAGATGGACATAACTTACTGAATCATTAATCTCATTGGGTAGAAATTCAAATCCAAAATTTCGAGTTAATGCATTTAAATTAGTGCTATTTGAGTAGTCTCCGCCAGTAGAGCTGGTTATTAACAACCCTCCACCATTTTTGACGTACTCTACTAGATTTTCAATTTCTTTTTCTTTTAAATTGGTATTTCTTGGGGTAGATAAAAGGATTGTTTTGTACTTGCCTAAATCAGGAAGAGAGTTAAACCCAGATTCAATTTTCCCTATTTTATACCCAGAGTTAAATAGAAATTGAGTAAATTCCGCAAAGCTTGAAGCTTCTAAGGTTAAAAAGTTATTATGGCTATAATCAAGACCAATTATTGCCTTTTCCGACATGGTTGCTCATTTCCATTCGTGTTGAATTATTTATAATGAAACTCTCTTTTTGTGATGGGTATATGATATAGTTCTTGTAAGCACTAAATAAAATTATCTAATTTTTCTTAACAAAGATATCTAAAACGATATGAAATAATCTTGGTCCATAACTTTTTACATATCGATATGATTGTAGCTCACATTCATAACTGGATTCTTTAGCAATGTATTTAAATTCTTCAAAGAGAGAATCATGCTCATCTTTCCCAATTACTCCTTCAAAATGAAACATTGTACCCATTTCTTTCACCAGAGTTAATGCTACACTAACATAATCTAGTGGTGCTGGAAAAACACCCATGATTATACGGTCAGCCTTAACGCCCAAATTACTTAGTTTAATTACTTCCTCTTTACAATTTCCATTAATCGGTTGTATTACGTTCTCTAAATGGTTTATTTTGATATTTATTGAAAGATATTTGAAAGATTCAGAGTTAAGCTCAATTGAGTATATTTTTTCCGCTTTTGAGTGTTTAGCTATTGGAAGGGAAAAATAGCCTATTCCCGCAAACATATCCACTATGACCTCACCTTCCTTGACTAAGGTTGCCAAAAATTTTCTTTCGTTGATATTTCCTTTGCTAAACATAATTTTCGTTATATCAAATTGATAGGTTACCCCATGTTCTTTATGTTGAACAACAGGATCATCGATTCCTGCTATAAATTCGATGTTTTCAGGTTCCCTGTATGTTCCCACAATTCTACCTTTATTAATATATACTCCAGTAATTCTCGGGAGTAAAACCATAAATGCTTCAGCAATCACCTTTTTCCTACAATATAATTCTGGATTTAACTTCAGGATAACAAGATTACCTATCGTTTGAAACCCTCGTGGAAGGAGGGAGAGCTCCTTTTCAGTTAAAACCTCAAGTAATTGTTCTTTTAGTTTTCTTTTGAAACTCATGCGTGACTTTTGACCATTCCTTTGCTATATTAGGGAATATTAATATTCTTTTTAATATTCTCGATTCACTCTCAAATATTCATTAGTCAGAAATAGGGATATTACACACAAAATCTAATAGGAGATCAAGTTAAATTATTATATTATAATAAATCAATCATAATATACTGATAGTTTATTTTGTAGAATTTATAATAAAAAAAACATTAAAGAAGTGAAATTTTATGCCGAGTTTAGATGATTTTATTGTAGATGAAAATAAAGTATGGTTTACTGAAGGATACTGGCCAGAAGGCGTTCCAAAACAATTGAAGGATGTTGAAGGTGTTGAGGTTTCCACCATGTGGGAAGGATATGTAAAAACAGCTAATGATTACGGAATTTGGGATAATGATATCTGTGTTTTTGTGTATAAATCACACATTGAACGAGTAAAACTGAAAACTCTTTTTGAATATGCAAAGAGGTTTGGAACTTTTCTTTCTGATAAATTGGGAATAAAGCAAGGGGATGTAGTAGCGATTGATGTCCCTAATTCCATCAATTTTGTCGTTGCTTATATGGGGTGTCAATATATTGGTGCGATCGCACAAGGTATAAATATGACATATAAGGCAATGGAACTTTTGCATTCCTTAAAAATGTCAAATGCAAAGGTCTTGGTTTTGATGGATATGCTCTATATCACTGGTCCTAAAGACATTCTCCCACAAACTGACGTAAAACATATCATACCTACGAATTTTGTGGACTTTATTACGGCGGATCAAGCAACCATTGAGGATTTGGGAATCCCGAGTGCTAAAGACAAGATCCCCGACGAAACAGAGCAATATAAAGTGCATTGGATGGAGGATATAATCAAAAATACAGAGCCTAAAGAAATCAAAGTTGATATCGATCCCTGGACAACTCCTGCTGTGTATCTTATGACTGGTGGAACTACAGGATTACCTAAAGTGGCAATGCTTAGTCATGCGAATTTGGTAGCTAACATATACATGGTTAAAGAATGGGTCAAATTGTCCCCAGGAATGATTACAATTGGTAGTATACCCTTTTTTCATGCTTTTGGAATGACTTGTGTTATGAATGGGGCTTTATCTTTGGGCATGCAGATGATCCTTTTTCCAAGACCACCCTCCGATGATATATTATGTGAAACAATAAATAAAATGGACGCTCCTCAAGGTATCATGTATACTGGGGTTGAAATGTTATTTAAGAGATTAACTGATTTCGTACAGAGTATGGGGGTTGATGAATTTAAGAAGAAATATGATTTTTGGGAAAAATTAAAGTATGCTACTTCTGGTGCGGGACCATTACATGACTATGTGAGGATTCCTTTCGAAGAAGTGTTTTGTCCAATTCGCGTAGGTTATGGATTAACAGAGACATCACCAATTCATAGCGTAGCTCCTTTCTGGGGACCAACTAAAACGGGTAAATTGGGTTTACCTATGCCTGGTGCAGATTGGGCCATATTTGACTCAGCAAATTTTGAAACTGGTCCCATTTGTGATGGAACAAAAGAAAAAGGAGGTTTTGGTGTCGAAAACACCGGTGAGATTTGCATTGCTGGTCCACATGTGATGATGGGATACTTAGGAGTTCAAAAAGAGCAAGAAGATAACTTAAAAATGTGGAATGGGCAAAGATGGTTATTAACTGGCGATATAGGATTTATGGATGAACATGGATGGATTGAGATACGGGATCGTAAGAAATCTTTAATAAAAGTCTCAGGGCACTCAGTTTTTCCTAAAGAGGTTGAGGATCTTTTAGGACGTCATGAAGCTATAGATGAAATTGCTGTGGCAAGTCTACCAGATGAAACAACAGGTGAAAAAGTAAAGGCATGGATTACATTAAAGAAAGGATATAAAGCTGGTAAAAATATTGAAGTTGATGACATTAAGCAATGGGCATTAGACAATATGGCAAAATGGAAGACTCCTCGCATGATCGAGGTTGTACGGAAGTTGCCCGTCAGTCTAACTGGTAAAGTTCAGAGACGCGAACTTCAAGAAAAAGATTTAGATAAACTTGAAAAAGGAAAACCTATTAAAGGATAATATTCTTTACATTTTTTCTTCTTTTACTTACTTAATTTAACTATTTTTTTTAATTTTTTTTTCTCCGATATTCCGCATAGCTACAGATCTTAGCTAGACAATTTACAGGTTGATCCCAGAATTGGAACACTATCCCACCATTCTCTCGTATATCTTTTGACCATTCATTTGAATAACTGTTAGGATTAATATAGATAATTGGCACGGAATACTTTTGAGAAGCTTTGACAGCAGGTGCGATTAACATCTTGCCCATGGCATCAAAATTTCCCGCCATTTCTTCTGGAAATTTAAGATGATCAGCTACTTTTTTATTTTGATCCATACGAGATGCCATTTCTTGAAAACCCATAGCCCCATAAATCATTATGGCATCAATTTCCCCTGATTTCATTAACATCTTTGGGAAGTTTATATATAGATTAAAGATATTCATATCAAATGTAATGTCTATTGGATTACTCCAGCTTGCAGTGTGCGGGAGTTGTTTCTTCAATTTTGATTGTAATGGTTTTGAGAATTCAGGCACGTTTAAACCTTTCTTTTCTGCATTGGTAGCGATAAGTGCACCAGGACCTCCAGCAAAGGTTATTATACCAATACGATTTCCTTTAGGATAGGGAAAATTTGGGGTAAGGAGGATAGTAGCAATATCTAAAAATTCCATTACTTCATGAGTTAATATTATTCCTGTTTCTTTAACCATAGAGTTGAAAATTTTCATATTTCCTGCCAAGGAACCAGTATGGCTCCTAATTGCGCGATTTCCTGCTGTTGTCCCTCCTCCATACAAAGCGATTATTGGTTTTTTAGGAGTGATTTGTTTTGTTAACTGAATGAATTCTTTGCCCCGTTTAATTTCTTCAATGTATAATCCGATAACATCGGTGTCAATATCCTCTTTAAAATACTCTAAATAATCTACCAGATCAATATTAGCTTCATTCCCTACTGAAATTGCTTTCCCAACACTAAACGCAGGATAATCTGGATCCATCCATAATTGACTGGCTAAGGTACCACTTTGGGATGCCATTGAAAACTTGCTTCGTTCTGATTTTGCAGACCATAACATCATATTAAACATTCCATCTCCCTCTGGATAAATCCAACCATTGAACGCCCCAAGACAATTGGGACCTATGAATCGTATTCCATATTGGTTTGCAAGATCAGCTAATTCTTCTGTGAGAGTGTTTTCTCTATCTCCAATAAGTTCTCTGAATCCACCAGAGACTATAACAATGTGTTTTACCCCCTTCTCTCCACACTCCCTAAAAACTTGAGGGACCACCTTGGGTGGTAAAACAATAATCGCAAGATCAGGAGTCTCTGGTACTTCGGCAATTGAACGATAAGCCTTATATCCCAATATTATATCTAATTTAGGATGGATGGGAAAGATTTTACCTTTAAAATTGGAATTTATAATTCTCACTAGAAGCATTGTACCCATTGTTGTCCCGAAAGAATTATTAGCACCAAACGTGGCAATGCTTTTTGGACGTAAGAACTCATGTAAAAAATGGTCTACCATATCAAAAACGTTATTGATTTTTATGTTTGAAAATATAATCAAGTTTTAATACTTATTCAGTATTAGCAGATTGATAAAGATTATAAAGAACAAAATTTAAAACCTAATTATAAAATTAAAACAATAAAAAAATTGATGAGATTTTATGACAATAGAGACAAATATTACCAAAATGTTTGGTATTAAACACCCTATCTTTTCTGCTGCGATGGGACCATTTTACACCACAGATTTGTGTGTAGCAGTTAGTGAAGCGGGTGGCTTAGGAGTATTATCCCACACGACTATAAAACGTGGTGCTGATATAGGAACTGAAACCACAACATCATCTGCAAGATTAGGTGCTGATGCTGTAGAAGCTATGAAAGAGAATATGAAATTTGTAGTAGAACATACAGATAAGCCTTTCGGTTTTAACATCAGAACTTCCAGAAATGAGATACAGGCTCCGAAGTTGTGCAGTGAAATTCCTAAATTCATTATGGAGAATCAACGAATAAGAGATCAGTGTATTTATGCTCTGACAAGTGCTGGTTCTTCCAAGACATTACCTCAAACCAAATCGTTCCAAGAACTCAAAGAGAAATCTGAGATAAAACATTTTCATGTTGCTCCAGCTTTATGGTTAGCTGATAAGTGTGTTGCATCTGGTGTGGATGGAATGGTGGTAACTGGTGGTGAGGGTGGAGGACATCAATCTTATGAGAAAGTAAGTACTCTCGTTTTACTCCAACAAGTCCAAAAGAAACATCCTGATTTTCCAGTAATTGCATGTGGAGGGTTTGCCACTGGTGCTGGTTTAGCAGCGGCATTAAGTATGGGTGCTGGGGGTATTGCCATGGGCTCACGTTTTATTGCGAGTAAAGATGCTGAATTTCATGAAGGATATAAAGGAGTTGTACCTCCCTCTAAAGCTTCTGATACGGTTTTAGTCACAGGTGCTCTAGGCCCTATTCGATTATGGAAGAATGAATATAGTCTTCATCATGGTCTTGTTGCAGACAAAGAAGCTAAAATAGCAGAAGAACAAAAAGTTGCTTCAATGTCTCGTGAAGATATGATAAAAGAGTTTATCGCATCAGCTAATGCCTATCTGGCAGCTTATAGGGGAGATGTGAAATCGGGGGCCGTACTTTTAGGTCAGAGTATAGGCGTAATTGACAGTATTGAAAGTGTATCTGATATAATCAATGACATGGTTTCTGAGGCCGAGACATTGATGAAGAATGCCGCAGGATATATTAAGTAAACATATTATTTTCCCTTCTTAGGGAATTTCTATTTTTTTTCCTTATTAGCTCTTTGAAAATCCACCATGATGAAATTCGATTTTATAATTTAGATTCTTCTCATTGCAGTATTTGGCAATATCCTCTTCTAAAAGATCCCAATACACCCGATCTTTCTGGAGTTCTTTATATCGAGTAAGTAGATTTGGTCGAATTTCCTTAATTATTCTCATTATTCGTGGAATATTATGAGGTCTGAAATTGAGATTCTCGAAACTAAAAGTATCTGCATAATCAATGGTTTCTTCAATGATAGCCTTATGATCTGTGATCTCTGGGAAAAATGGAGAGATGAATACATAAGTAGGAAGTCCCTCCTGTGAGATCGTTTTGATTGCTTCTAGACGATCCATAGGTTTTGAAGCTGCTCGTTCTATGATCTTTGAGAACCCATCACTTAAAGTACTAATGGAAATACCGATTCTAATATTTTCAAATTTTTTAAAAAGATCAATATCTCTGACAACAAGCTTAGATTTAGTGAGGATTGAGATTTCTGCTTTTGTCCCAACGAGTTTTTCCAATATTTTCCGCGTATTCTGGTACTTTTTCTCTAACGGTAGATACGGATCAGTAACTGAACTCAATAAAATTCGTTTTCCTGCATATTTATGAGGTTTAATTTGGTTTAAGTCAAAAGTTTTTACATCTAAAAATTGTCCCCATTTTTCTCCCTTATGCCCTGTAAATCTAATCATAAACTCGGCATAACAATAAATACACCCATGTTGACATCCTGTATATGGATTTATGACAAAATCAATGGATGGTATATTACTTTTAGTTATGATGTTTTTGGCTTCCCTAAATTCGATTTTCATTATTTAAAAAAGAATAAAATTATTGATTCAATCTCTTATAGGTTTTATTCATAATGTTATAAATGTTTACATACTCTTTAAAAAGTTTATCATATATTGCCCTATTTTCAGGATTGGGGGTAAAAATATTAGATATCTCACAACACTGTTGTATCTCATCCCATTTAAGGTATCCTAAGCCCACAGCTGCTATAAAAGCCGCGCCACGAGCATTGGTTTGGATGGGATCTCTCACTTGTTTTATTTTTCTATCTAGAACATCTGAAATTATTTGACACCAAATAGCACTCTGAGCACCACCACCAATGATATTAAGTTCTGGCATAACTATACCATTTTTAGGAATTCCTCTCTCTTTAACAACCCAATCTCTAATAAATTTTTCTATACCTGAAAATAGCCACTTTATATTGTACGCAACACCCTCGAAAATAGCTCGTATAATGTGTTCCCGGGACATTTCAAAAGATAGATTATACAATCCTCCCCGAATGGTAGCATCATCAATTGGTGATCTCTCACCAATAAGCCAAGGAGTATATATAAGATTGTTTGATCCAGCTGGAACCTGCTCAACAATTTTATCGAAAATTTTATACACGTCAGGCACCGCTTCTTCTTTTAACAGTTCATCTTTATGGTATAGTATGTTATCTCTCAGGTAAGATAAAGATCCTCCTGCTAGGTTTTGTTCGTTACCCACCAAATATCTTCCTGGGATGGCAGAGGGTATACTCCCTAAATTAAGTCCGATATTAGTTTTTTTGTAAGGAATATGAAGAAATATCCAATCACTTGTACCAATATAGATGTGCCCTTCATAATTTCCGATCGCACCAGACCCGATCGTTGCTGTATGGGTATCTGGGGCACCCATAACTACTTGAGTATCTTTATTTAAACCGAGTTCGTCAGCTAGCTCTGATTTAATTGGTCCTAAAATATCTGTTGAATTTTTCAAGTCAGAGGGTAATTTTTCACCCTCTACCTTAAACATTTTTAATAACTTCTTAGAATAATGGATGTTATTCAGATCTCTTGCATCGGTAATCCAATGTAGATGGATAGATGCAAATGAAGCCGCAAATTTACCAGTTAATTTGAGATTAACATAATCTTGAGGTTCTAAAAAGTTGAAGGTTCTTTCATATATATCTGGTAATTCATCCTTAATCATTAATATATGTGCTATTGAATCTTTCCCGTGGTGAGTAGGTCCTCCAGCCGTTCTTTTTAACAAGCTTAGAATTTTCCTTACATTATATCCCGAAACTCTTAGTAATCCTTTATTGAACTTTTCAATATGTTTAGCCCCACGAGTATCCATCCATATAACTGCATTCATTAGTTGGTTTCCATCTTTATCAAGCGGTACCGTACCACTCCACTGACTCGTATTGGAAATCCCTATAATATCATCAACCTGAACTTTACCTCTATCTATCACTTCTTTAGCAGTTGATTTAATCGCATTCCACCAATCATCTGGATTTTGCTCGACAATCCCGCCCTTAGATGCGAGAATCGGGGTTTCTTGGAACGCCCAGTCAACCACTTCACCCTTAGTAGACACGATTGCAGATTTTGGACCTCCAGTCCCATGATCTATTGCTAAAATATATTTTGTTTGAGAATCTGACATATTTAAAATAAAGGTTGTTAAGGTAAATAAAGATTTATTCAAGGTAAATTCATTTTGGAGTTTGCCAGATCTCAATGAGAATAAGATGAAAAGAGTCAATATACTTGACAAAAGTGTCAAAACCACCTACCAAATAAAAGAAAATAGAACCCCCAGTGCCATGATCTATCGTTAAAATGTATTTTTTAGGGAGTTTTAGAATAATTTTGGAATTAACAATTTTTCCAACAAGTATAAGTTTTATTCATTTAGTACACTCGATTATACCTATAGAACTTCAATCTAATGGGATTTAGTAACTTAGAATCTAGAAATACTACACTTTAAATAGCAAAAATTCTATTACTAATTTGTCGTAAGGTATAAGGAAAATACAAGTAATAAAGTCTTAAAAAGCATTGAAGTGGGATAATTTTGACATCACTTTATCTAAAAACCAATAGAGTCCTTAAGATTCTTTACATCACTATCTTCATTGTTTTATTCTTTTCAAGTTTTCTATCAGTCGTTCATGCATTAGAAGGAACTCATTATACAAAACAATGGATAAGAAATTCAGATTTTAGTTTGGGGGATGATTCTTGGGTTACCTCAGTAGAAGGGGATGAGAGTGATCTTAACGCCAGTATTTATTCTGAGCAAGGAAAGTTTGAAATCTACGGTGAACAGAGAAGTTATTCTCTGATAGCCGATCCACCTCTTGCTCTGGATTGGTCCGTAAGGGATAATCCCAATTTTCCTGATCGTCCTGATATTTATGAAATTACCTCTGTTGGTTGCAATGTTTCTCATCAATTTGATGATATTACTGCCCTCCAAAGTCCGAGTGTGCATTGGGATCAAAATATTTCACTCCCTGTTAACATGTCTGATTATCAAATTAAATCAGCATCTATTCAAGCAATTGTAAATGCAACAGTAGACGAAAACCTCGATCGTCTGGAGGATTATTTAACATCAGATCGAGCAAGACTAAACCCAGATTACGATGTTGATACATATAGCATTGGAGATTACATCCGGTTCTATGTATTGATCTCGGATTTGGAAAAGAATCAAGTTTTTGAAATTGCGTATTTTCAAACAGCACAGATTGGGAATGGCAACCCACCCGGTAAAGATTACTTATACGACACGTCTATGCACACTGTTACTCAAGAAATTTTAGTTTTTTATCTCGGGGCTGTTTTAGGCGTAGACAATTCCAATTTTACTCTTACCCTAGGAATTCGAATTCATATTGAAGATAACCTCGCGAGCTACTGGGATCAAGATAATTTTGATGAGCTGCTCATAAAATCTGTTAATTTTAACTTCACATATGAGAAGATAATAGACAGATATAGTTCAGTTTCATTGAATCAAATTGGAGCTTCAATAAATGGGACTAATGTTGAAATAAGAGATGCTATTCTGAATTTTAAATTCAAGATTGATGAGATTTGGCCTGAATCATTATCTCCTAATTCAGAATTAACAATTCTTATTAATAATTATGAGATTGAGAAAAAAATTAAGCTAAGCGAAATGAATACATCATTTCAAGAAATGACTATTGAAAAATCCGATATTAAAGCCTTTATTTTGACAAATATTAATATTTCAGTTTCAATAAGAGTAGTTATGGCTGACGATTTTGTGCTCGATCGAGTATTCACAATATCTGTAGATGACACTTATCTAATAATATCTTATACAATTTTTAGGGAAGATACCTCCCCAAATTATTATATTTGGGTGATCTTAATCATATTGTTTATTGTAATTGCGATATTAGGTAGTCTGAGCTTGAGATCTTATGTCTTAGTACCCCGAAAGCTAAACAAAAGAAATGCCCTATTATCAAGAACTCAAAAGTTTAAAGATGCAGAAAGCATCCAAGGAATACTTTTAATACATAATGATGGTGGTCTACCTCTCTTTAGTAAAAACTATTCTGAGCTACTGGAAGGTAAAAATACCCTTTTTTCAGGGTTTATTCAGGCAGTCTCATTAGTTGGTGAAGAAATGTCTCTTAAAAAAAAAATTCGTTCTAAAGGAGTTCATAAAGATTTAGTTGACGGTATCCATGATGTTGTTGAATTAGATTTCAAACATTTTTATTGCCTTATTTCTGATATTGAAGAATTAAGAACAGTTCTTATTCTTAGTAATAAAGCTTCTAAACGATTAAAACGACAAATTTTGAATTTTGGGTTAAGTGTTTATGCAAAATATGCGGAAGACTTGAAGCAATGGGATGGGGATTTAACTCCCTTCAAGGAAGATATACCAATTCTCATCAATAATTATTTTAATTTGCACTATAAAGATTTCTTTAAATTAACTATTAATAGATCAGATCTTGAGAGTACAAAGAAAGAATATAAACTATCTCGAAATGATTTAAAAGTTCTAAATGAAATTCTTACTATCTCTGAAGAGGAAAAAATTTTCAAATTGATAACATTACTCGAAAAAATGAGTGAGAGAAGTGAAGATATGATTATTGATTCGATTGAAGCGTTAATGAAGAATAATATAGTCATTCCTGCTGGTTCTATATCCTTTCAAGATTAATTAATTCCAATATTATTATAGTCTTTAAAATTCATCACGAAATTTCAATTTTATCTTGAATTAAAAAATAAATTAATTTTCGATGCTTCAATTTAATATTTAATTTAGTTCCCAATAAATATTGAATCATTATTTGAGAATATATCATGAACTACGAAGAAATAAAAGTTAAGACAGAATTTATTGTAAACAATCCTTTAAGAAGATTTAAACCGGAGGAGTTGAAAGGGGTAATTGATAGGTATCATACTAACCACCCAAAATCCAAAGAAATATTTGAGAGAATGCGGAAGATTATTCCTGGGGGAGTAGAACATAATTTGGCATTTAATCATCCTTTTCCACTAGCAAGTAAGAGAGTATATGAGTGTTATATGGAAACTGTCGATGATGTTATTATGACGGACTATTTAATGTGCGGTGCTCCAATAATCTTAGGACATCAATATAAACCTCTAATAGATAAAGTAGTTGAGACAATTCGGGATATTGGCCCTTGTCATGGAATAACTCATGAATATGAATATTTGGCGGCAGAACAATTACAAAAACATTTTCCTTCATGTGAAATAATAAGGTGGCTTCAAACAGGAACAGAAGCTGACATGCTGGCAATTAGAATTGCCAGAGCCTTTACGAATAGGAAATGGATTATTAAAATAGGTGGGAGTTATCACGGTTGGAGTGATCAACTTACATATGACATGCATGTTCCTGGAACTAAGCTTTTAGAGTCCCATGGGATACCCAAACCAGTGTTCAAATTTACAGACTCATGTCCACCTAATGATATAGAAGAACTTCGTAGAATGTTTAAAGAAAAACGCAAAATTGCCGCAGTCATTATCGAACCGATGGGCGGAGAGAGTGGTGCGATGCCTACAAGACCTGGGTTTAATAAAGAAGTCGAGGAGCTCTGTCGTGAAAATAGAGCGCTCCTGATTTCCGACGAAGTTGTATGTGCATTTAGATTACATATGGGAGGAGGGCAAGCATATTACGGATATACTCCGGATATTTCAGTATTTGCAAAAATAGTAGGACATGGTTTTCCTTCGGCGGCTGCAATTGGTGGTCGTGCTGATGTTATGGCTGTGTGCGGTGCAGGAGTAGGTGGTGGTAAAAGAGCTTACTCTGGAGGAACTATAGCTGCGAATCCATTAACATGTGCCGCAGCTTATTGGGCTATAAAATTTGTTGAAGAGACTAATGCTACTGAAAAAGCTGGTAGGGCAGCAACTCGATTGTCTAAAGGATTAAATGATGTGTTTGAAAAAAATAATTTACCTTGGTTTTCCTATAATTTTGGGGGAACGGTTCATTTTCAAACCAGTTGTGTTTTCGGGTTGGATTTAAGTGATCCAAAACAATCAGGACAAATTCCAATTCGAAAAGATTTCATGGGTGAGATAGGAGCGGCATTGGTTGATCAAAAACTGATCTCGGTTGCGGGAAGTAGGTTCTACACATGTATGCTGCACACAGATGACATTGTGGATGATACAATCCAACGAATTAATAATATCTGTCAAATGATTGAATGAGAAATATATCTAAAAAACCAACTCTCCTTTACGCATAACAGGCTCAGAAGTACCCTCCTCATTGATCCCATCAACATCCATTTCTTCAGATCCAATCATGAAATCGATATGTAAAGTGGAGATATTTCCCCCTGCAGAAGAGAATTCTTCATCAGACATGGTTACTCCTTTATCGAGACATGCTTTTATACCACTCCCTAAAGCTAGGTGGCAGGAAGCATTCTCATCGATGAGGGTATTGTAAAAAAGTAAACCAGTCTGAGAAATAGGAGAGCTATGCGGAACTAATGATACCTCCCCAAATCTTGAAGCACCTTCATCGGTCTTTATTATGTTGCCTATATAATCTTCTCCTTTAGTTGCAGTAACTTTTTCAACTTTTCCCTTTACTACAGTTAAACTTAAACCTTCAACTAAACTCTCACGAAAAAGTGGTTTTGTAGAAGTTATTGTTCCGTTTATTTTATCCTTATGAGGAGTGGTAAACACCTCCTCAGTTGGGATATTAACTACATTACTAATACCACCTTGAGTGGTGAAATGAGCACTTTTCCAAATATGACCCTCTGGTAAACCAATTGTCAGATCTGTTCCAGGAGCTCTGAAATGAAGAGATGAAAATTTCTTTTTATTCAGAATAGAACATCTTGCAATGAGTCGATCAATATGATTTTGCCATTCTAAGACAGGATCTTTATGTTTAACACGACAGATATCAAAAACAACATCCCAAAATTTTAATAATCGCTCTTTTTGGGGAATTTCAGGAAATATTTTTTTTGCCCACCCTTCAACTGGGGCTATTATTCCTGACCAGTTGACTAAATTTCTCCGACGTAGGTCATTTGCAGGCTTCATATGCTTTAAATACGCTTTTTGCGATGTTAATATCAAATTCGAATCTACTTCAGAAAGTATATCCGGATCTCGAGCCATAATGAATAACATCGCATCATTCTGTTTAGCAATCTGTAATGCTCCATCTGACCTCCAAGTTGGATATTCTTCGAATGAGTCTTTAGGCGCATATTTATATCGATAGAACCGTACTTGATCGTCATCCCACATGATATCAACCAATCTAGCCCCTTCTTGATATGCCTTCTTTAGTATAAGCCTTACTAATGGGGCGACTTCCACAGAAACACCATTCATACTAGAAAAAGGTGCTCCAATTAATAATCGCTGTCCCTTCTGTAAATTAAGCCCTACTTTTACAGCAACATTTGCATATTTCTCGAGATTTTGTTCAAATTCAGAAGACATGATAGTCAACTATTAAAACGATATATAAAATACTAATATCTTAATGAAGAAAAATAAGTTTTTAAATCCTTAAGTTTAGCTGAGTTAACTCAAGTGTAAGAAGGAAATTCTAGTTCATACCTAAATCTTTTTTTTTCTTATATCTTTCTTAGAAGTATTGTATAATTATATTTAAGTGAAGTTAAAGTGGGAATGCAAACAGAAATTACTGAACCTTCAGATTTATTTAATAAAGATGGCTCCTTAGTTCAACGAGGGTGGGCTAGAAAGCCAATTTTGAACTACAATAAGGACAATATTGGGAAGGGATGGCTCAGGATTAAAGAATGGGATCATTATTCGATCCTAAACGAAGAATTTGGTTTTCAACTAACTATTGGTGATATCGGATACCTCACCCAGATGAGCTATGTGTGGCTTGATTTCAAGGAACAAAAGAGAGATGGGAAAGGATTATTTAAATTCTTTACAAAATCAAAGATACTGCCTTTGAATTCATTAGATGACAGTAAAATTGAATTTCCAACTAAGAAATTTAAAGCCACCCTTACTAAAACCGGGAATAAACGCATTGTTTCTATTGATGATCCTTCCTTTCAAAGTAAGGGAATAAAAGGGACAATTACGCTTGAAGATAAACCAAAAATGGATAACACTGTAGTTTCAACCGGATATGAGGAGGACCATCGATTATTCTATTACAATCATAAGATTAATTTTATGCCTGCCAAAGGATCGATGCAGATTGGGGATAAAACATATAACTTTGAACCTGAATCTTCTTTTGGATTAATGGATTGGGGACGCGGGATTTGGCCTTATCGTACTCATTGGTTATGGGGTTCTGCATGTGGAATCGTTGATGGGATACCTATTGCGTTCAATATTGGATATGGTTTTGGGGATTTATCGACGCATTCTGAAAATATCATTTTCTATGATGGAAAAGCGCATAAGATTGACGAGGTTATATTTCACCATGATAATCGTGATCCCTCAAAACCATGGAGTTTTATGAGTAATGACAATAGATTTAGAATGGTATTAACCCCTATTATTCCACATACAGAAAAACTTAATTTTGGCATAGTTTATCTGAATTCTTCGCTACTTCATGGATTCTATAAGGGAGAACTCACTTTGGATAATGGTGAAATAATAAAAATTGATAAAATGCTGGGTCACGCTGAAGATATTTTCTGGCGTTGGTAAATATTGAATACCTTAATAAAAATAAAAAAAGAGATATAAAATTAAAGTTTAAGTTCTTTTAATAGTTCCTTATTTTTTAAAACCCTTTCTGGTGTAATATCATAATATTTCCAAAAGAGAAGTGTAGTAATAATCACTAAAATTGCTGGAACAATGGCCGAATGTATATGAACGCCAAATACAGCTAACTGCCATCCACTAGGGTTGACAGATTGCAATTCAGCTAAAGAAGTGACACCTTCTGGTAATCCTGTTAGAATTTGTACCAGAGCAATGGTAATTGCAATGAAGGATTGTCCTGCTCTGATGAAAAAGGCCTGAACCCCATAGTAAATTGATTGCTGTCGCTTCTTTGTTTTCACAGCTATATCATCGAGAACATCCCCCATTGTTGGTGGATCCATAAACCATTGTCCTCCGAGCCCGATCCCAAATAATACTAGACTAATCACCCATCCGATTAAATCCTTAAGAAAAATCAAAGGTATGAAGGTAAAAAACATCAGAATTCCAGCAAATACACTCACTTTCTTATTATCGTTTATCTTGTGGGAAAAAAATGTCCAGAGCGGTACCGATATAAGAGCACCTAATAGCATCCCTCCCAGTAAAAAGGTAAACGCATCTTCAGACATGTCTAGGATAAATGTTGTTATAAAAAAGCCAGATGTCTGGAGCATTACCCCACCTACTTGATACCCGAAGAACAATGTGACTTTCATCATAAATCTTCGATCTTTTATTGCCCCTTTCAAAGATCTAAGAAAAGGTTCAACTGTTTCTTGTCCTTCCAAATTTTTTCTTTGCTGGTACCGTTCACGGGTTTTTTTATCTTCTTTTATCCCTGGGATAACTAAAAGGAAAAACCCTATTCCAACAGCAAAACTAATCAAAGCTGAAAAAACATAAGAAGAGGGAATATCTTTGTTTTGAACAATTGGGGGAACAATTGCTGCTAGTACAAGCCCAAGAATGCCTAGGATCGTCCCATATCCTTGAACACTTCTTCTTTCTCGGTTACTCCTAAATTTATCAGGATATAGACTGATTACATTAACATCATAGATAGTTAGGAGTGTATCATATAGACAAATCGTGCCTAAATACCAGAAGAAAACAGGTATATGATGGCTTGGGTTCACTTCGGGGTCCCATCCTGCCGGGACCATAAAGATTAGCACGAAAGAAAATAAGTATGGAACCACAGCTATAACCATCCATGGAAATCTCCGCAACCCCCATTTCCTTTCCCACGGCATATGAAGTTTTTCCATTAACCATCCAATTAACGGATCATTAAAGGCATTCCATAGTGAATAGATGACATAAGCTAACGCAACGTAGAATGCATTCAACCCAATTACCTGTTTATAAAAAAACAAAACAGAAAAGCCAAATGCAGCGCTTATCCACTGTCCAAATAACTCTCTGGAACCATAACTCGCCCTAATCCTTCTTGGGTATTCGTATGATTCTTTCTCACTTAATAAATTCTCATTACTTGTAATTTTTTTTACACCTACCTACTTGTGCAATATCTCTTTATATCGTATTTGGAAAATATTTCTTTATTGAAATTATACGTTAAATATTTTAAATCCTCCTCTCAGAATTTTATAAAATTGTCAAAAATCTCAGAAACAGAAGGATTATTTTTTTACACTATATTTTTATATAGTGATGATGAAGATTGTAATTTTTGCACCTCACCCCGATGATGAGAGTTTTGGAGCTGGTGGTTCCATAATGAAATGGCTTACCGAAGCTCATGATGTACACATTATTTTTTTTACTGATGGTAGAGCAGGATATAGAAAGGCTCGAGAAGAGGATAGTCTTGAAGATTGTGAGGAAACAAGAATAAGTGAGGAGGAACTTGCAATCATCAGGCTAAGGGAAGCAGATATGGCAGCAGAACTGTTGGGAGTAAATAAATCTAATAGGCATTTCTTGAAGTTATATGATCAAGAACTTAAGAATTATATTGACGAAGCAGTAGATAATATAAAAAATCTTGTACGAGATGCTGACAGATTTGTGATTCCCAGTGGAAATAATAATCACCCAGATCATCAGGCTACTCATGATATAGCGATAAATGTGGCAAAACTTCTTAACCTTAATAAAGTTGAATTCTATGTGTATGCGCTCTATAATCCACAACAATCAAAGGGGGAACACTTAGTAAAAATTAAAGTTGGGGATCATCGATTGAAGCTCTATGAGGTATTAAAACTTCATAAATCTCAATTTTTTACCAAAATGATGGGTATTCATAGTTTAGCTATGAAAGGTAGGAGAACAGAACGATTTGGTTTTTATTTATTAAAAGATAAAGGAAAATTCTACAACTTCTAAGTTTAACTCATCTAGTTTTTTAGAAGATCTCTATTCAAGCTTGTTTTGATATTTCTCTATGTTCTTTAGTGATTAAAAATCTAATGATTTCGGTAATATTTTTAATTCCATGATATTCTTTAATAACCTCCAGTTTATCAAAAACATCCATCTCGAGTGAAATATGAAATTCTTTATGTTCAACCATAATTTACTCTTCGGATAAGTTAGTTTAAGAAGTTTTCGAATTATGGAACTAATATGGATTAATTTGGATGAAAAATGGATAGATTTATATAATATTTACCAATAATAAAAAAGGGAGTCTTGGATTGGAAAAACTATTTTCTTCGAATCTACTCTGATCTAACAGTTTATTGGGCTGAGAACACTAGTACAGCAATACTGCGTAGCTAATACGGATTAAATTTAGATAATCATAATGGTAATTCGCATAATATGATTGTTATTATATTAGCCATCATAGGATTAGTTGGAGGGTTAACTCTTATTGTTTTCTCAAGTGTTTGGGCAGTAAAGCATTCTGCTATTCTAGCTGCCGCATTAGGAGTTTCACCGTTAATAATAGGCGTAACTTTAGTATCTATCGGTACGGATATTTCAGAAATCTTTAATTCCATTATATCGTGTAGTTTAGGCCACGGAGATATTGATGTTGGTGATTCAGTGGGCTCGGACTTAACTCAATTAACCTTGGTGTTCGGAATATTACCATTGGTAGTCGGGTCATTTTTTGTAAGGAGGAAAGATATAATTATTCTAGGTTCTTGTGAAGTTTTATCCTTATTACTAATTTTTTCCGTTGTCGAGAAGGGTTTCATTACTAGATTAAACGCTCTCTTTATGGTGGGAAGTTTGGGGATCTATTTTTGGTTAATATACAATGCAAATAAGGAAAGCATCTTACAGAGAGTAGATATGATTCAAAAAATTGATGCTCCTAGAAGTAAAAAATACCATCTTCTCATAGCTGGTTTAGGGTTTGGTGGGGTAACAATTGCTTCCTACATGATAGTAAGATCAGTTATCATTTTATCAAGAGCCCTGAACGTTCATGAATATATAATAAGTTTCTTTATCGTTGCAATTGGAACTTCACTCCCAGAGTTAGCTGTGGATATTAATGCATTAAGATTAAAACATCATTCTATTGCGATTGGGGATATCGTTGGCTCATGTATTGTTGATTCTACTCTTTCGATAGGCATTGGACAAGTTCTATTTCCACAAGCTGTGACTGCTAGTTTAGCAGTGCCCACTGTCTTATACACTCTTGGTGCTAGCTTTGTTGTTTTCATTGTTATAGCAATGAGGAGAAAAGTTGACAAAAAAGCTGGAATTCTGTTTATTTCTTTATATTTTACTTCCTACATTTTTCTATTCACTTTTTGGATGAGATAAGAAGGAAAATCATTAAATACTGTCTTTTTTGTCAGGCATTATTTGGGTAGGTAAAATTTGCATAAATTACACTGATTTGCTCGTAATCTCCTTTCTGGTCCTAAAATAATGAGTCGTTCATTCATCTCTCCCCCACATTTAGGACAGCTCCTAGAGAAATTTTCTTTTATAGAGTTTAAAACTAGTTGGATCCCCTTTTCTAACTTTATCAATTCTAAAGCGTTCTCTATAATTTTAAGGGCAGAGATCATCCCAATTCCTTTAATCCAGGCTAATTCTTCTGGTTTAGATTTAGCGACCTCATCGATTGAGTTAATTCCCGCATTCATTAATCTTTCTGCGGCTGTTGGACCAATTCCCCTTACACGTACTAATTCCTCTATCATAAATGACCCAGCTTTGAGAAATAAAGAATCGTTATTCCCTAATAAAAACGTTTTATCTTAGCAGTTTATTATAGGTCTGAAACTTCAACTAATTTATAATAATATAATGTTCACGAGTAAAAATAAAATTTAAGATAAAAAAAAATAATAGAAAAAAAGTAGATTATTTCTCAAGTTGTCGTCCTACACCGTTATACATCAAGTAACCCGCTATAATACCCGATATAATACCGATTCCCCCCATTACTAAACGTACATTGATATCAAATGACGCCAAGAAATTAGAAATAAATATCCCGTAGAGGAAGATTAATAACCCACAGAAACCGTAAATAAAATTCTTCCATTTTCGTTTCAATTGCTCATCCTCAAATTTGTTATAGACTTTAAAGGAGAGATATAATATTGGTACGGCACCTAACACCGTTTCACCAATTGTTAGGTATAAAAAGAACGGTAGATGCCACTCAGCTGCCCACTCTGAAGAGGCGTCAATGGTAACTCCCCATCCAGGAGTGTATATAAAAAATATCATACTGAAAGTAAAAATGCCAAACCCAATAAATAGTAAGACCTGTTTAAGAGTAGTAATAACTTTTTCTGATTTTAACAATATCAAGTCAAATATTATTAAAAAGATCGGAGAATAGAAGATGCCAAACATAGTTAGATAATTAAAAATCTGGACAATTTCTGGATTATCCATAGGACCATATATGAAATTTATTACGAGACCAACTACAGAGGAAAGATAAAATCCCGCAAATATAACATTTAATCGTTTTCTATCTCTCTTCAAAATCTTATATGCTAAATAGCTAAACCATGCAGCAACGAGTCCCTGTGCAACATATATTGTTATAATTCGAGTAAATGTTAAAGGATTTTGAAACATTACCATGCTTTTATCACGTTTATGAGCTTGTTATATTAAAATAAATGTGTTAATGTAACATTGTATCTTTTGGTATTTATTATTGTTGCCGTTTTTTATTATTAAGACAACTTACCCTCTTAACATTTATAAAAAAGAGTTATTCAAGTTGGCGACCTACACCGTAATAAATTAGGAACAAACTAATAAGGGTGGGTAAAGATACTAAAGACCAAAGAAGCCGAAAAACATCATTATGCAAAGTGTTAGAAAGTGTAGTGCCATAGTAAAGAAAGAAATAAGCAGACACGCCAAGTAGTAAATATTTCCATTTCCTTTTCAAATGACCATTCTCAAACTTTTTATAGATTTTCGCGGAGTAAAATCCTGTTGGTAAGATACAAATACTACTACACAATACTACGGAGTAAATAAAAAAAATCCAACTCCAATTTGGCTTCCAATTTGTACTTTGATTGATTTTAATACCATCAGGAATTAGCAACAAACCAAGTAATAATACAGCATATACAAATAAAATTAAGACCTGCTTTTTCTTAGGAAATTTATCTATAGGTTTTATGAGAATTAGCACAAAGATAAACAGAAAACCCATTGAAAAGCATAGAATATAATAAGTTATAAAATGTAATACATAGACAATTGTAGCATTGAAAATATTGGCATAGACGATATTAATAACTGCTCCAATTGTTGATGACAGATAAAAACCTCCTAGATAAAGGTGGGTTAACCTTCGGCTCCGTTTTAAAACGAGGTATGCCATAAATATAAAAAATAAAGCAAAACCCCCTTGAATTACATATATCTGTAAGAATCTTGCAAGATCCATCCCTTCTTATCCCCTAGTACAAACTCAAAAAAGTATTCTAAAAATTATGATAATAACTAATTTGTAAGTATTTAATTTAAAACTATATGATTTGCTTCTTTTTTGTATTAGTAGAACGGATTATAGAAAACAGTTTTAAGCGGATAATCAAACATAGACGAAAATAAAAATTAAAAAGTGTGAATCCTAATATTTACTTACTTTTCTCGCCATTCTACACCGCATTTACCGCATCTGTACTTCTTTCCATAAACTCTTGGGTAGTCGCTTATTATATTTCCTTTGTCTGTTGATTCATGAATCATGTATTTGTTCTCTTCTCCACAGCCTGGGCATTTTCGACGGCCTTCTCCTTTCTCAATCGTTCGTATTCCATTTGAATTTTCTCCCATTTTTATTTATCAACTCCAAAATCGTGAAATTTATTTATTATATATCTATTGAACAAATCTCTTATATTCGAAATATAGTGTAAAAGGTTTTATATTAATAATATAACTTCTCTCTTTTAAATTCATAATAGTTGAAACAAACAACGGGAAAAAAGAGAGATTACAGGGGTATTTACTTTTTATGTTCTTCTCCTAGTCTTTTTCCATAAGTTTTTGCTTCCTTGAATAGTTCAGGACTAGAATATTGAAATCTAAAGACAAAATCCTGAAAAATTTTATCTAGTATGTCTTTTACATCTTTAGATTTATTAAAGATTTCAAAACAATAAATCAGGTTCAAGTACTTTGCTCTATCTTCCAAACTGAATCTACTCACTTTACGGTTCTTATTCGTTCCTTTATTAAATACATTTTCTACGTCAATTCCTACAAGAATTGAAATTCCTTGAAAGAAGTAGGTTTCATTGAATTCTACGATAATGTCCTTAAAATATTGATAGAGTGATTCAGAGTCAAATAAATCAATGGTAAGAATAATTACGTCAAGTTTTTCAATTATACTATAGTTCTCAATTAATTCTTCAAGATCTTCTACGAAAAATATTTTTAATTTTAAGGGTATATAATCAAAAATAATGAAAGCTTCTGCAAAATGGTGAGTTAAATTGCTCTCAATTGCATTACCTTGTAGATTCTGGTAAAAGAGTTCTTTATTAATTTCTCTATTCCCAACAATCCCAAAACGTAAGCCATAATTAACTTTTTTCAAGAGGATTATTTCCAAAAATAATTATTATGGGTCTAAATTTATAATTATTAATAAATCATTTTAATGGATTTTTTTGATTGATTATCAATTTTAACGTAAACCATTCTAATGTTGCTAGTGTACTTGGAATTAATCTTTATGATTATAATTTGGGGTTTTTCCTTTGTAGCAGTTGATATTGCGGTAGAATTTATGCCCCCTTTATCTTTCGCACTTTATCGTTTTTTAATTGCTTCCCTTACATTTGTCATAATTGATGTGGTTCTTTTTATTAGAAAAAAAAGAAATAATAATAAAGAAAGCAAGAATCGAGAACCCTTTTCAAGAAACGATTGGATTCTCCTATTTATAGCAAGTATAACAGGAGTATCAGTATTTTTCTTCTCTCAATATTCTGCCATAGCCATAATTGGTCCCTCCCTTCCTGCTCTTTTTGTTGGTTTGTTAGCTCCTCTGATAATCACGATACTGGCTTTAATTTTTTTTAAGGAAAAACTCAATATCCTAAAAATATTAGGATTTGTAATAGCTACAATTGGTGGATTTCTCCTAATCACGGGAGGAAACATTAAGACCCTCGCCCCTACTGCCCCAAACTTCTTTGGATACTTATTTGCACTGATAACTCCCCTTTTATGGGGGATTTATTCTACAACAACAAAGCACCTTAACAAAAGTAACTCCAGTATGACCATGCTTAAGTATATTGGGTATCTTGGGATGGTTGAGCTCTTTTTTTTCGTTCTTATTAGTAATGAGATTCAAATCTTCTTGACGAATCTTCTTAATCCAATTATATTAGTATGTGCTCTATACACCGGGATCTTGTGCTATATTATTGGTTATTATATATGGCAAAATTCACAAACAAAATTGAAATCGTCTAAAGTTGCCTCATTTCTCTATATTGAACCTTTTATTACCTTATTATTTTCATTTTTACTCCAGAGAAGTGAAACGATCGTTTTCTGGAATATCATGGGGGGAATAATTGTTTTAGTGGCGGTTCTCACTATCAATTATAAATAAAAGAAGTATCAACTTAGAGCTTTAGGAATTTAAATGTATTAATACCTTTACGCATCCTATTAAAATTTTAATAATCTTTCTAATAAGACATATATACTTTAACACCATATAAAATTCAAAACAATTTGCTAATTAATATAAAGAATCAAGGTGAGTGAAATTTCACGACGATATTATGCAAAAGGTAAGAAAACATATGCAAAGGATCAAGCCTTTAAACAAGATCAAGTAGGGGAAGAGAAAGAAAGATACCTTATAAGTATAGGATTGATGAGTTTAAAAACTCTTAAAGATTATGATATTTTTGGGTGGCGAGGAGAATTTTACTTCAAGATGGATGGTCCTAAGGTCTTTAAATCTCGTTTTCCAAATAAAGGAACTATCAAGTTGCAAAGAAACCAAGAGTTTACAAGTCGAGCAGATATGTCTCTCTGGAGCCAGTTCAAAACCGTGAGAGCTGATGCACCCGCTGTAGAAAAAATAAGAGTAATATTACGAGAAAGAGATCATTTGAAAAAAGATTATACTGTCTGTGAAGAGGAATATACCATAAATTTGCCCTCAAAAACTAAATATGTAATATTGCAGGACGAGAAAGAAAGGACAAAAGCTAAACTCAGAATTCAGGCAACTCGATCTCGATATTAAAAACTTCTTTTTACATCCTTTTTTTTAATTTGATTAAGAAAAAAAAGAATTTGATTTATAATCTTCTTTCTTGGGATCTATATACAGCAAATGCTACTATTACAACGAGAATCGCAATAATAATTTGCACTACTCCTACAAGCGTTCCTTCGAATAAATCCCCTAAAGCCAATGAAATAATTAAAATGGCTATCTCAAAAACAGCAAGATAGTTGAGTATTGCTAAAAATTTATTTTCGATTGCGCTCGCTTTTGTGTCAAGTGTATTTCTTTGTCGATTCAGAGTCTTTCTAATTCTGGCAATAACGTCATCAGTTGCTTTTGAAAATGTAAATCCATCTAATTTGTCAATTTGTTCATTGAACATACTTGTCTTAAATGTACTTGTAAAAAGCAATCGTGTAATTTTCGAGATTATGACATCTTTATTTAATTCAAGAATAATTCGATTGAGTTCCGTCTCTAATGCTTCCAATCTGTCAATTTTTTCATTTAGAGTTAGATCTTCAACCTCTGCTCTTGCTTCGGAAAGGATTGTATCAAATTTATCTGCAACGACGAGTATGTTTTCCATATGCATTAAAATCAAAAATCGTTGGACGTTTCCTACTTCGGGTGCAAAAAGCGTGTCAATAAATAAATTCTTCATGGCATCAGGATCTAACAAACCAGGACCAGGAATAATTACATTCCCAGCATGAGTGATCATTACGAATTCATCCTTATAGGGACTCAAATTTCTAAGATTTATTTGATTTCTATAGGCAATTGGATCTAGGACACGATATTTATCGGTTCTTAAAGTAAGCCCAATGGAATAAAAAGCATTTTTCCCTAGTTTATCTCCAATAAATCGGTAATCCGCTCTATTGAAATCTGGGTTAGCGTCCCAAATTATCCATGTATGATGCCATGGTTCTAGGGAAGACTCTAATTTTGGTTTATCAGGGAAATCCCCTTTTGCAAGAACACTATTTACTTCATCTCTTATTTCAATGAACTTTTCGGTAATCGGTCGACCCGTACTCTGCAGAATTATGTTTGTTGGTTGCGAGATTTCAATAAAATCCTCGATAGTATGATAATTATCAAACTCCAATTCACAGTGAATAACTAACACTGATCCGTAATGAATATGACCCTCCAACCGAATTTTACCTACGATGTCAGGATTCACAGAACAAGAAAATCGGTCTGATCTTCCGATTTTGAAACAAATGGGCGCATAGTTATGAGATTGGCTTGAAATCCACTTTAATGGCTGATGACATTTTTCTCCTGTTACTGGGTGTGTCAATTGGCAGTGATATGCATCATATATCTTAAAAGAACCCTCCTGCTCTAAAAATTTCCTTAATTCAGGAATTTCAAAATATTCTCCTAGCTCATAAAACTTCCAGAAAACTAGAGTTACTTTAAATCTATAATCTTCTTGTGGTGTTGAATATGTCATGAAAAACCCTTAACAATTTTTATCTAATCCAAATCATGATAAGAATTTAAAAATTCTGGTTTTTAGCCAAGAAATAAATCATGTTAGAATGGTAATATCTTGTTCTGAAATCAGTGATGATGGATATAAAATAAGTCCCTAGGGGGATTGAAAAAAAGATTTTCTCTATGTAATAATAAGAATGTATTTTATTTAAATATTTCTATGAAATCATGATGGAGCTATGCACATTCCCTTGGAAATTGAAAAGATTTAAATATATGTTTATTCTTGATTAATGTTAATAGGTTATTTGAGAATGAAATCCAATGTTTGATCAGATGAGCTATAATTGACAATTAAGTAGAAACAAAAATTTAGTGCTTAGGCGTGTTAAAAGAAGACGTTAGAAATCTAATTCCCCTTGCAATAAAAATTCTGTATGAGGTAGAATTCCCAGCAGCAGGCATCGCTCTCTTTAAGTATATCAAAGAAATCATTAAAAAATCTCGAATTAGCCTCCCGGTATCCGATAGTCAATTATTTTCAATTTGTGACGAAATTTATGATAGAAAATCCCTTGATTCCATTAAGAGAAGACTAGAAGAAGTCACTCATAGACTAGAAAAGGATTTAAAAAACAAGCTCGAAGTCTTAGTGGATATTGCATTTGAAGAACTAGATGAATTATTAACGGAAGCAATGGAATACGTAAGCGAGAATCCAGACCACATCGTTTTCATAATGAAAGATTGGAGAGGAGATAATTGGACCTTGATAAATCATCTTAATGTTGATGTCAGTAAAGGTATAGGTAATCTTTATTATGGAATAGAAAAGGGTAATTATTACCAAAGTATTCGTAAAAAGGCATTCGGGGATGAATATCCTGAAGGGCTAGAACCCGATGGTTATATTACTATGTCTGATCTCCACAATTTTGTTAAATATCTTAATGTGGGACCTGAAAATACGATAATTGATTTAGGATGTGGAAAGGGAGGTCCTGGAATGTGGCTAGCTCGAGAAATTGGCTGCAATTATGTAGGAATAGATAAAAGTCATAAAGCTATAGATATTGCTAATCGCCGAATTAAGGAGTTTGGCACTGATGAAAAAATTAAATTCATAACGAGCGATTTTTCCTCTACTCATTTCTCAGATAATCAATTTGATGGAGCGATTAGTGCCGATGCTTTACAAATGATACACGATCCTTCAGCACTCCAAGAAATATTTTTTGAAATATATCGTATCCTACAGTTAGGGGCTCCATTTCTATTTATATGTGGCGAAGTCCATTTCCCAAAAAGGGTGAGTGATTTCCGTCCTTTGCTTGAAAAAGCTGGGTTCAAAATTGAGAAATATGATGAAATCCCCGATTGGGAACGTCCACGGCGCTTGATACTCCTAAAAATCCTTGAGTCTAGAGCTGAATTGATAAAGGAGGCGGGAAAATTGGGTGCGAGTTTTATATTAAATGAAGCACAGACAGATCTTCCAGTTTTAAATCGCTTAAGGCGCATATTTGCTGTGGTTAGGAAAATTTGAATTATAGAGTTTAATATCAAAGTAAATAACAATAAAATTAGGTGAGACAAATTTGATTAAAGAAAATTTTGCTGAAGAAGTTGATGAATTATTTAAGCAATGGGATAAACCAGATACCCCCGGATGTGCTCTAGCCATCATAAAGGATGGTAAAATTATTTATAAAAAGGGTTATGGTATGGCCGATCTAGAGCATAACATTCCCATTACTCCTAAAACTATATTTACCCCTGGTTCAATTTCAAAACAATTTACAGCAATGTGTATACTCCTTCTCGTTGAGCAAAAAAAAATATTCCTTGACGACGATATTAGAAATTTTTTACCGAAATTTCCAGAGTATGGTCATACGATTACGATTCGTCATTTGATTCATCACACAAGTGGTATTCGGGATTATGCTGGTTTAATGAGCCTAAAAGGTATGAACACTCTGGAAATGACAAACCTTTCAATGAATGAAGCCTTACGTATAGCCTTTAAACAGAAAGAACTTAACTTTACTCCAGGAGAAGAAATACTTTATAGTAATTCAAATTATGTTATGTTAGCAGCCATTATTGAAAATGTAACTGGAAAATCTTTAAGAAAATTTGCAGAAGAAAACATATTTAAACCCCTCAATATGAAAAGCACAAATTTTATTGACGACAATAAATATATTATTAAAGATCGGGCTTTTGGTTACATACCCAATGGGAAAAAAGGATACTTTAATGCGATAGTTAACCATAGGCACTGTGGACAGGGTGGGGTTTACTCAAATGTAGAAGATCTTTTTTTATGGGATCAGAATTACCTTAATAACAAACTGGGAAATGGGGGACAAAATCTAATCAAAACCATGCATACTCCTGGTAGATTAAACAATGGAGAACAAGGACATTATGCTTTTGGACTTATTATTGATAAATATAAAGGGCTAAAAACAATTTGGCATAACGGAGGAATAGGAGGATATCACGCACAATACATATTCTTTCCTAAATATAAATTTTCAGTGATAATATTAGCTAATATTCCAAATTTAATGCCTGAGTCGTTAGCGTATAAAATTGCTGATATATTTTTAGAACAATTCTTTAAACCTAAACAACCTAAAATCTCAGTTAATCCGAAAATTTTTCAAAATTATGTAGGAAAATATCAATCAGATTTTTTAGCCATAGTATCAATTTCGAGTAAAAACAATGACCTTATGATCCAAGCAAGTCTAGGGTTTCCTGAATTGAAGCTCATCGCTGAATCTGAAACTTCCTTCTTTTTAGAAGAAAATTCTGAAATGTTGCGGATAACATTTCAGAAGGATAATTACTCAGAATTTATCCTAAATTGGCTAGGGAAAGAATTTAATATTAAAAGAATAGAATCTTCCGAACTAGCGCTAAAAGAATTAAATGAATATATCGGAAGATATTATAGTGAGGAAATCGACCAAACATATACCCTTAGAATAGATAATAACAGTTTATATATCGCTAACTTTGAGATGGTCTTCGCTGAAAAAGACAAATTCCTCACGGAGTGGGCGATATTTAAGTTCAAAAGAAACAAAAATAGAAATATCGAAGGCTTTAAATTAAATGCCGGAAGAGTAAGAAATTTATGGTTTAAAAGAAAATAGTCTTATAAATTCGTATTTTTAATTATCAAGTCTAATTTGCTTGGCCAACATGATCTCAATGGCTTTTAATTCAGCGCTAAATTGTATTATCATCACAAAGTTAAAAGAAATGAATAGAAAATTTTTGTAAAGTTTACCTAGGTTTGCTGATGATGCCATTTGGTGGTTCCACTAGCTCGATCCAGCACCCACATGGGTCTTCTAGGAATGCAAGTCGTACTGGACCGAACGCTCTGGGAATGACTGGAAAATGGACACCGTTTGAAGAGAGACGCTGATAAGTCGCATCTAGGTCTTTAGTAAACCACCCCATGTGGTCGAGAGGTCGTTTGGTGGTGGGAGAAACGGATGATGACATTGGGATAAAAAAAAGCAACATAGTGTCATATCCAAGTGCGAGACGGGTTTTATCCCAATCGCAGACCGTTCGTATACCACCTAAATTTGTTTCATACCAATCACATAATTGCTCAGGTGCTTTAACAGCGATATTAATATGAGTGTAACCCATGCGGGGTCTTTCCACGATCTCGAAAGGCACACCCCAAGGATCCTGAATCCATGCAGTATGATCTGTGCGAACACCAACTATCCCACCAGATGATTGCCAATCAGCTACTGTTTCATTTAAATTCAAAACTCCCACCCCAATGCTGTCAATAAATCCATCATGAGATTCAGGTACCACAGCAGTACTTTGAATCTGCAACAGATTTGGACCTAAATATAGTTGTTCCGAGCGCTTAGTAGGTTGAGTACGTTTTGCAGGTGAATGTTCGTCATGCCAAAGCGCAGCTGCTTCCCGATCTAAAAGAGTAATGTGTACATGGTGCCATGGAAGATCAATCTTCATGGTTTATACTCCTTCGGATTTGAGTATTAAGCCTATTTTGGTTTGTCAAAGTAGTCTCAATGGCTTTAATTTCAGATCTAGATCGAATCCTCATTTCATGTTGCATATTTTCAAGAATTTTTTTATCATTATAGCCCCGTCTATAAAGATCCTTAAAAATTTCAACCGCTTGTTCGTTAAAAAAGACATATCGCTTATTTAGGTTTATAATTAGCCATTTCTTTCTTTTCTGGTTTCTCGATAATGATGATAACATATTTCTAATATATTCTATAGAATGATCTAATTTATCTGCAATTTCTGTATCAGATATTGTCGGATATTCTTGTAGTCTTCTTAGGAGTCTTCGTTTGAAAGGAAGAGTAATTATGTATGACCCTAAATATGCTAGTAAAACAATCCCAGCCAACCATATGGCAAGAATACGATTAAATATAAAGACAATTACTATGACTCCTAACAATACGTAAAAAATAAATTTTTTAATTATGAAAAGAAATTTTGAAAATGACATTACCAACCATCGTTTTGTTAGAGATCTAACATTAGTAATTATTGACTTGGTTTAAATATTTTCACGGGATTCCTCTTTACATTATTATTGTTCCCTAGGTCTTTTAAGTTGCGAATCGCATTTTCAATAGTTTCAAGTTTTATTGAATATTTTTCATATAGTTCGGTAAAACTATTGATGTCAATATCGGTGTTATCATACAAGATTTTTAGTTGTTTCATCGTACGACCAATACCTGCTTTTTTATTTTTAAGCTCATCGATCTTATCCATATCAATCAAGACATCTGACATTAAATTCTTATAACGCAGGTAAGCATCGAAATTAAGATCTGAAGGTTTGTATTTCGTTAAGAAATTCGTAGTTCTTGGAATAAATGGTGCCAAATTTTCTGGAACAATTATAAGTGGCTCAGGGTCTTGAATTTCCAAAGCTTTTTTATCGTCTATTAACTCAACGTCATTTTCTATAATATTTTCGTTTACTATTGACAAGTTGGTTTTAATACTTTCTTTTTCAGTAAGTGTAAGGTTCTCAAAATTCTCGAGCATGTGTTCCCATATTTCTTCAGACTGAGTAAAATAATAATTTGCTTTCTTCTGAAAATTCTCAATTAATTCTTCGTTTTCACCTTCAGTTGATATCTTTATTAGAGATTTACCCTTTAAATCGCATGATCTACCGATATCATAGATATACTGAGCTTTAAATTGATTTTCCTTTATTTCATCATAGATTCTTAAAAAGGCTAATCTTTTTGTTAATGCGCTTAACCCCGCAGATAGATTTGCTGCCATTGAGTAGTTTCCTTTTCTTTCTTCACTTATAGTAGCTAAATTTTGAGCAAGTATACGAGATTCTTCAGAATTCATTTCAAGGTTCTCTACAGAAAGAGCAGTTCCCCTGTCTTCCTGTCGTGTGCAAGCAGCACTAAAATATGCAGAAGTCTTATACATTTTACTGCACTCTACCGTAGCGACTATTGCATTTTCCATTAAATTTTCTGCTTCGAATTTATTCGCTAGATAAGCATAAGCCTGAGCCGAAATCCATAACACCCGTGAACATTCAAAGATTAAATCCCATATTCTTATATTTTTTTTCTCGACAGGATCATAGAAAGAAGGAGTAATCTCTAAATCTTTAAAAATCCTAATCTGACTCTGAGTTTTGTAATTAACATTTAAAATCTTAATGTAGTCAATTACATGATTGAGTTCAGCAAAGGAAAAATCTTCTTTTCTTTTTAATTTCTCTTCCAATTTTTTAATATTAAAGTGTAAAAAGCGAATCCTTTGCATGGTTTCTTCTGGAAAAAATGTTTTAAGCACGGGTGGTTTCGTTGTTTTTGTTTTTACTTTAGTTGCTTTACCTTTCTTTCCTTTCTGTGGTGGTTGTTTGAATGCTTTAAGATCAATTTGAGGTTTTTTCAATTGCTTAGTTTTGAATTTTGGAACTTTAACTTCTGGCTTAAGTTTTGGTTTAGCTTTTGGTTTAGCTTTTGGTATAGAGATCTCTGGTGTTTTCTTCTTCGGTTCTCTTTTACTATCTAATCTTATAAACCCTATTAGTTGTTTTTCTGGACTAGGTTCTGGGCTTGAAACGATTTCTTCTTCAATTTTAGTTTCATTCTCTTCCTCTATCCTCATGTTTTCAAGATACTTCTTTGCAATCTCAACATACCTCTTTGCAGTAGGGATTCCAAGTTTCTCCATTCTTGTTACATCCTCAATACTCGCCGAAGCAAGTTTTTTAATTGAACTAATGGGAACTTTTGGTTTAATTTTTTTATCAACTGGTTTTGGGACCTTTACTTTTTCCTGTGAATCTGAACCATTTGACGCTATCCCTTTATTAATTATGTTATATATTTTTTCCTTTGCCTTTATCTTTACAAGATGGTTTTTTGCGAACTGAATATAACTGTTCGCATTTTTAATCCCAATATCATCAATAACTAGCAAACTTTCAACGCTAGCTGAGGCAAGTTTTTCTACTGAATTAATTCCTATCGATAATAGCTTTTCAACAGTATTTCTCCCGATCCCATTTGCCACTTGCAAAATCGAAGTCATATTAATCAAATAATAAATATATTCTTTTTAGATATGTATTATTATACAACATTTTTTTTTAAACTTAATCATATCTGTTAATGAACAGTTAGGAAATTGCTGAGGATACAGCTCAGTGACCCATATTTTTTACATTTTAGTTAGAAATTCATAAATACAAAAAATTTATAAAGATTTATGCTAAAATATATATTAGCAAATTCAAATAAGTAAGGTGATTTGCAAAGTAAGAAAGTGAAACAGGGCAATGAGATTAGACGTGACAGTACAGCGTCAATCTAAGATTATTATATGGGTTAAAGTTGTAGTGATTGCATCTATCTTTGTAGCCTTTGCATTGGCTGTTGGGGGTCTTTGCGTTCGTTCACAAAATGGTTCACAGATTCTTGGTATGAACCTTGAATCTAATGATATCCTTGAACCACAAGCGGGAAATGAACATCTCGTGCCAGTAGCGTATGAAGGAGAGATTGGTCCTTTTGACACAGTTCCAGGAACAATAGAATTAGTTGATTATTACTTCCCCTATTATGATGCTGCAACTGGGGAACTATTACCTCTTCCACTCTGCATTACAAACGAGATGGCACAGACTTGGTGGTTTGAATTCAAGATTTGCGGTCTATATCATCCATTAGATACCGATGCCTTCTATCCACAGATGGGTATCGCCTTCTATCAGGATCAAGATAAGGACGGCATTCGTGAATATATCCAAGGATGGAACCTTGAATGGACTAATATGGGTAAAGATCCCGAATGTATGTGCTGCTCATGTTATATCTGGGAAGCACGCGCAGGATGGTGTGGCAATAAAGTCTGCCTAGCCAGTAACCAACTCCCTGTTGTTGGTGGAGGACTTGAGTTCCTTAACTTAGTTCTTCCTGATAACTCTGATGGTGTTACTATACCTGGAAAAGAAGTTTACATTCACGTTGGCTTAATTTTTGCTGGCTGTGATCTAGAAGACCAACAGTTTGCGTATATATTGGCACAAGAAAGATGTTATTTCCCCCAACAATAATCCCCAACTCCCGAGTAGAAACGATTGAGTTTCCTCGCCTGTTGCTTTTAATAAATAGGTTGATAAGATTGTGTATCAATCTTTTTATCCGTTTTTTGGTTTACCAAAAAACTCTCTTTTTTTTTTTAATCTTTTGTAAAAAAATAAATGATTCACTTAATGATCCAATGTTATAGAAGCTTAGTATAATAAGTTTTTAACTGTTTTAATTACAGTATAGTTTTAAATTTGGATTTACACTTGATTTTTACTGCAATTAATGAGACAACTACCACAAAGATTACTAGATTATTAATAACAAAATTTCCTGATATTGAAATCTCAAGCTGAAGTTCTACTATAACTTCTACGCAATTAGAAATAGAAGTATTTGATGAAAGATCTCCGGCGACTATTACATAGTAATAGATTCCATTTACCTTGATTGAATCAGTATAATCACTCTCTAGAGTTTGGGCTATTAAGGATGCGTTTTCTGAATTGGTAATATTCATATCATCCCTATAGACATAATATAGGTGAGCACCCAGAATATCGTTCCAGTTTAGAAAAATTTTACCATTATTGCTAATGTTGGGGGAAATAGGATCTAAAATAGGGGAATGTAAGGGAATTAGAACAACAACATTTTGACAATTTGAAATCGGACTATTCGTTGTTGAATTTTGAGCAATTATCACATAGTAGTAATTTTGGTTTATTGTAATTATATCAATATAGTTATTTTCATTTGTTATTGTTATTGGTATCAGTCCATGAATTGATGAAATGTTCTCAACATCTCTATATACAGAATAACTACTAGCTCCCTCTACAACAGTCCAATTCAATTCAATTATTCCATCGCTATCATGACTAGGTAATATAGATTCTAGATAAGGCGCATCCAACATTTCAAAATTCCCTAAAAGGATTGAAACACTATTATCTTCATAATTAGCCGTAATAATATCATTACTCTCATCATCATTTGCATCCCCTATAACCACAAAATGTGGTTGTTGCCCAACTGATAAAGATATCTCTGAGTTCCAATCACTTAATGTTTCATTCCATAATAATAAAGAGGCATCATGATCAAAAAAATTGGCTGTGGCTATATCATTATAACCATCATTATTTGCGTCACCAATAAAAAGATTTCGAGGATAGGATCCTACTGTTTTATTAATTGATTTATCCCAATTTTGGGATGTAGTATTCCAGCAAAAAATAAAGATTTTACCTTCAAGAGATGAGACTGCAATGTCGTTTTGTCCGTCATTATTCGCGTCCTCAATAAAAACGCTATAAGGTGAAGTTCCAGCTATTTTTGTTATCTTGTCATCCCAATCATTTGTTGTTTCATTCCATAGTAATATCGAGATATTATTGTCAACTCCGAAATTAGCGGTTACAATATCATTATAACCATCATTATCGACGTCACCTACAAATACACTATATGGTAAATATCCTACATCTCTTCTTATATGATCATCCCATTCTTCAGTTGCGTTATTCCATAGAATTATTGAAACATCAAATTCTCCCATATTAGCGGTTACAATGTCGTTAAATCCGTCATTATTCGCATCCTCAATCATAACACTTTCGGGATCATCCCCAACAGTTTTTATAACTTTATCCCAATCCTCAATTGTATCATTCCATTCGAATATTGAGACGGTATTATCTAAAGAGGATGCGACAATTTCATTTAGGCCGTCATTATTTGCATCCCCAATATAAACACTTTCAGGACTATTTCCAACATCTTTAGTTATTTGGGATCCCCAACTACTGGAATTCGAATTCCATAACAAAATTGAAATAGTATCATCTCCTTGGTTTGCTGTTACAATATCATTTTCCCCATCATTATTAACATCACCAAGACTAACACATACAGGTTGGATTCCAACTTCCAGGGTAATTTGCGTATCCCAAATGTTATTCTCTGATGAAAAGGTTAATGTTGTTGAATCATTCCCCAGGATATTTACTTGAGTAAAATCTGTTAATTTAGTAAAAAAAAGACCTCCCCCTAATAGGAATAACATTACTAAAAAGAACTTCAATGACTTCAGTTTCATGATATTTTTCATATAGGTCCTTATATAAAAATTTAAATAATAATTTACAATTAATTAATGGTGTTCTCTTAAGAGCATCAAATATTCAAACTCTATAAAATCATAATTTATAGCGATTTATAAAATGAGTGAGAAAAAAATAGACGATTTGGTAAATTACTTCAATAATGCACAAAAGATTGTCAAAGAGTATGTACTTACAAGGAATCAACTCGATGATAAATTCATAAATTTACTTCTTAATTTCCAAAAAGTTGAATCTCAAATTTATAAATTGTTATTAGATGTGCGAGAGTTTAATAAAAGCAAGCGCATTCACTGCAATTTACAAATCAAGAAGCTTAAAAAACAAAAGATTGACGATGAACAACTTTGGAGTTATTTAATTAAAGAAAACGCTACCCTCCAAGAACCAGAACTAAATGGGGAAATTTCGAGATCACTTGAACTCACAAAAGGTTCTCTTGAAGAGATAGATTATAGAATAAGCCAGTTAAACAATATGTTAGAGGAAAGTGTGTTAAATATTGATGAGGAAAATGATATAATCGAGGAATTAAGAAAGCTAGAAGAAACCAAGCAACAAAAAAGTGAGTCGGTAGAAGCTCTTAACAAAAAACTGGTCAAAAAAGTGTTGAGTACTGCCTATTATAAAAATCAAAAACGAATAGATAGCCTTGAAGTGAGTTTAAAAGAAATATATAATAACTTGGATAAATTAATAGTCGAGAGAACTAAGACACATAAGGAAATGCTCAAGCTATACAGAAAAACTAGAGAATACGAAATTATTAAGAAGAAAATTGATAAGGAATTGGTACAAAATAAAACCACTTCGGATCGTAACTACACGCTCTTTTCGCAGTTGATGAGTCAAAATACAGCTGGACTGTTTGAAGAACTAACTAATTACTTAAAAAAGAAACCAAAGCCAAAAGAAATAATATTATCAAAAAGCAGAAGAAAACCAAAACCTAAACCAAAAACGTTAAAACCAAAACAAAAATTAACACCCGAAATTAAGGAGATCATTAGAAAGAAGAAATCTCAAAAAAAACTAATGCAAGAAAAATTAGAAATTGCGCTTAATAAACAGAAATCAGGAAAAAAACTAAACTTTGCAGAAATGAAGCTCATTTTGGACTATTCAGAAAAATAAGTATATTAGAGAAACTTAGAATTTTACTATTTTTTAGAAGATAAAGAATATCGCGGTTAAAGACAAGAAGAAAAAGATGGTTATTATAACCTTCTTTAAACGACTCTTTTCCTTGGCATTTAAAGATTCATAATATCGACTTTTTGTTAATTTTATTGTAATAGGACACATTGCAATTAGTCCCGCGGTTGGGATTATAAAAGACCATGGATCAGAAAAAATCCTAAATTGAGATTTGGGTGTATACTTAATAACAGTTATATCCTTATGATTTACGTTCCCAAGTGTGTCGCTTGAGTAGAAACGGATGGTAATAGTGTCTCCTTGAGTTAGATTGTCCCATATAGTTTCCCATAGCACCTGATCAATCCTCCCAATTGACCCTATAAATTGTATAGAACTACCACTTCCATTAATTTCATACCAACTAATATCTATACCGTTTTCATCAAAAAGAGAAAGCTCAAAGAAAGGAGAATCTCTATCAATTCTTTGATTCTCAGTTGGGAGAATAACAGTAATGTTGGGCCCAATTGTGTCTTTACTCAGATAAAGTTGAAGTAAATTGTTTAAGTTTCCTACAGTATCATTAGCAAAAAGTTCTACTATGAAAGTTCCTTGAGGTAAATTATCCCATATTAAAGAATCAAGAAATTGTGTTAAATTCCCCGTCATATCGATAATTGTGGAATTTACACTATACCATACTCGATCGAGGTTAGGTTCCAAAATTGTTAGATTGATAAATGGTGATGCGGCAAATACTGTTTGATTCAGGGGGGAATTAATGAGAATTATTGGGGTATCTGAATCTTTAATAACAACTACTTCATCGAATCCGATTTTTCCAAGGGAGTCGTTTATGTAAAATCTTATTGTAATAGGCCCAGAGCCAAAATTATCCCAAGCTATTTGATTTATTGTCCCATTTAACCCTGTAAATGTATAATTCGTTAGACCGTTGTCTAAAGTATACCATGTTTCTTGAATTTCCGTACCAGATGTATAAGTTATAAAATTTGGAGCATTAATTCCTATAAGTTCATCGGTAATAGGAGAATATATTGTTATGATCGGAGCAAAAATATTTTTCCTAATAACAACATCCTTGTAGGCTAAATTACCAGCAATATCATCAACAAAAAACCTTATAGTAACTGTCCCATTGCCAAATTTATCCCAAGTTGTTTGATCAATAGTACCCGTGGTTCCAGAAAAAATAAAGATTGCTGGCTCCCCTATGAGAGAATACCACATATTATTAATATTGCTTTCAATTACAAAGATATCAAAATCCGGGGATAAATTACCATAAAGGCCATTTGCTTGGGGGAGATTAATAGTTATCTCTGGAACGATGGTGTCCTTATATAATGTCAAAATAACCGAATTGTTTATATTACCAAGTGAATCCTCTGCTATAATTTGAATATTAAACCACCCTTGAGGTAAATCCATCCAAATACTGCTATTAAATAACATATCTGTATTGTTAATCAAAACGATTGGGGCATAACTCAATACTTTATAGCTGATAGAAAGCAAATTTGGATCAAAAGCTACAATATTTAATGTTGGTGTGGAGTTATAATATGAATTGTTTAAGGGTGAATTGATGGTTATTAGGGGTTCTAATGTATCTTTGTAGAGGGTTAAAGTAAGACTGTTATTTAAATTTCCTGCAGAATCATTAGCAAAAATTAAGATTTGAAATTCCCCTTCAGATAAACTGTTCCATATACCCAAATCCAATGGTTCAACGGTTAAAGTAAGGATTATTTTTGTACCCATAACCGTATACCACACAGTATCAAGATTTACATCAAACGCCGTTATATCAATATCGGGAGGAGATGAATAGTGGGTATTATTAATAGGAGAATTAATTGTTATAAGGGGTGGGGTTAGGTCTTTAATAAGAGTAATGTTTATTGGGATACTAGTATGACCGAAACTATCATTTGCATAAATTTCTACAACAAAAGCTCCTTCAACAAGACTATTCCATAAGGTCAAATCAAAAACTTGATCGGAATCGTTAAGTAATTCGATAGTCGTTGTTCCTACTTTATACCATATCTTATAAAGGTTCGGATCAGTTGAAGACACTCTTAATGTAGGAGGTGTATTATGGAAAGAATTATCCTCCGGGAGTGTCATTACTAGTAAAGGTGCCAGAGTATCTTTATAAAGAGTAAGAATATAAGTATCGTTAAGATGCCCAAAAGTATCATAGGCAGTAAATACAATTACAAATCCTCCCTGAGGAAGATCATCCCAAATATCCTGATTGAGTAGCTCCATAGTATTGTTTACCAACCAAATATTCGCGGGTAGATAACCACCTAAAACAGTATATGTAAGGGAGTTAAAATTTGGGTCATATACCGTGATGTTAATTAGAGGTGGAGTATTATAATAAGTGTTATTAGAAGGATTATTTAAAACTAATCTAGGAGCAAGCGTATCTTTGTAAAATGTCAAACTAAAAGTATCATTTAAATAACCAAGGGTATCATTTGCAAAGATTTGAATTATAAATTCCCCCTGAGGGAGGGCATCCCAGATTAAACTATCAAGAGTAATTTCGGTATTATTAGCAATTAAAACTTTAGACGCACCAACTTGATACCAAATCGTCTGTAGATTGGGATCATACACAGAGACTTTAAATATAGGGGCTGAGTTACAGTAGGAGCCATCTATTAGCGGATTTATATAAGTAACATTTACTTCTGGAACATCAGGGTCTTTTTTGATTGTAACTGAATCAGATCCAATTACACCTAAAGAATCATTTAAATAAAACTTAAGTACAATATCCCCAAATCCGTAAAGGTCCCACGCGGTTTGATTTATCGTACCTGTTAGTCCCGAAAAAGTATAATTCGTCAGACCATTGTCTATCGTATACCACGTAGTATTAATCTCGACACCATCTTTATAAATCATAAAATCTGGCGCAACAATCCCATATAAATCATTACTTTGGGGATCAACTATATTGATAATCGGAGCATATATGTTTTTCCTTACGGTTACTTCAGCAAAACCAAGATTATTTAATGTGTCATTAGCATAGAATCTTAAAGTCAATGTACCATTCCCAAATTCATCCCAAAGTGCTTGATTTATAGTTCCAGTTAACCCTGAAAAGGTAAAATTAGTTGAACTCCCAACAATAGTATACCATGTTGAGTTTAGGTTCCCTTCGCTAATTGAAATATCAAAACCTGGGGATTTCGGGCCAAATAAATCATTAGGATCGGGGTAGTTGATAGTTATAATAGGATTTCTGATATCCTTATATAAAGTGTACATAACTACACTATTCATATTTCCAGCACTATCATTGGCATAAAAATATATTGAAAATTCATCTTCTTCAAGTAGACTATTCCATATAACTAAATCGAATGCTTCTGAGATTCCATTCTCAAGTTTAATTGTAGTACTTCCAACTTTGTACCATACAGAATCGAAATTGGTATCTAATACTGTCACATTAATAGTAGGCAGAATTTTCCAATATGTACCATTAAGAGGTAAATTTACTGTTAGATTAGGTATTACAGTGTCTTTGTACAAAGTAATAACATAACTATTATTAAGATGGCCAAAACTATCATTTGCATAAATTTCAATTTGAAATTCTCCTTGTGGGAGACCGTTCCATATAGTTAAATCTAATAGTTGTTCGATATTGTTTGTTAATCCAATATGAGTTGTCCCTACTACGTAATAAAGGCTATCGAAATTTGGATCGTTAATAGTAATATTAAGCGGTGGTGGAGTATTCCAATAGGTATTATTTACAGGAGCTTGAATCACCACCTCTGGAGCTAAGGTATCCTTATACAATTCTAATATTAAGGAGTCATTAAGATGACCGAAACTATCCCAAGCATAAATTCTAACTTGGAATAATCCCTGAGGCAAACTGTTCCATATAGTTAAATCTAACAATTGTGCGGTATTATTTGTCAACCATATTTGTGTAGGACCAACCATGTAATATAAAATAGTAAAGTTAGGATCGTACACAGTAAGATTGATTGATGGTGGAGCATTCCAGTAAGTATTATTCATTGGGGAATTTATTGTAATTCTGGGGGCTATCGTATCTTTAAATAAAGTTATTCTAAAAGAATTATTCAAATTTCCTAAGGTGTCATTTGCATAAATCTCAATTATAAATTTACCTTGAGGCAAACTATTCCAGATAGCAGCTTCTAATAGTTGTTCAATATTATTTGTTAGTTGTACTTGAGTCCCTCCTACTACGTAAAAGAGCATATTGAAATTTGGATCATTGGCACTAACTTTTATTGATGGGATTGTATCCCAATAAGTGTTGTTTACGGGTAAAAAAATACTCACTCTTGGAGCTAGTATATCTCTGTATAAGGATAAGGGAAGAGATTCAAATATGTTGCCTGCAGAATCATTAGCGTAGAAATATATATTAAAAAGTCCTTCAGTAGGGAGACTATCCCAAATTCCTAAATTCAACCCTTCTGATACACCATTCATGAGCATTATTTCTGTACTTCCAACCAAATACCATATAGAATCGAAATAAGTATCTGTAGCGGTGGCTTGGATATCAGGTCGAGAGTTCCAATAAGTATTATTAACTGGTAAATTAATTACTAAGGAGGGAACCACCACATCCTTAAAAAGAGTGAGATTGTGCACATTATTAATATTTCCAGCAGAATCATTAGCATAGAAATAAACGATAAATGAAATCTCATCAGATAGACTATTCCATATGGTTGTGTCAAACTGCTCAGAAACACCGTTTTCAAGTAGAATTGTAGTACTTCCAACCACATACCATATAGAATCAAAATAAGGATCTGTAGCAGTAGCTTGAATACTTGGAATTGAATTCCAGTAAGTGCCGTCAGAAGGTAGATTTATTACCAAAGAAGGGTTTACAATATCCTTATAGAGTGTACGAGAATAGAGATTGTTAATATTGCCTGCAGAATCATTGGCAAAGAAGTTGATAGTAAAAGACCCTTCATCAGCTAAGCTACTCCATATTGTTAGATTCAACAACTCTGCTACTCCATTCGTAAGTATAATTTTCGTCCCACTAACTTCATACCAGACAGAATCGAAATAGGTATCTGTTGCGGTAGCTTGAATATTTGGGCGGGAGTTCCAGTATGTACCATCAGAGGGTAGATTTACTACTAAAGAAGGGTTCACAATATCTTTGTAAAGTGTTCGAGAATATAAGTTATTAATATTACCTGCCGAATCATTGGCAAAGAAGTTGATAGTAAAAGACCCTTCATCAGCTAAGCTACTCCATATCGTTAGATTCAACAACTCTGCTACTCCATTCGTAAGTATAATTGTCCTACCACCAACTTCATACCATACTGAATCAAAATATGTGTCCGAGGCGGTAGCTTGAATATTAGGACGAGTATTCCAATATGTGCCATCAGAAGGCAAATTTATTACTAAAGAAGGATTTACAATATCTTTGTAAAGTGTTCGAGAATATAGGTTGTTAATATTGCCTGCCGAATCATTAGCAAAGAAGTTGATGGTGAAAGATTCTTCGTCACCTAAACTATCCCAAATGCTTAAATTTAACAGTTCTGCTATTCCATTCGTTAATACAATCTTTGTACCACTAACTTCATACCACACTGAATCAAAATATGTATCTGTTGCGGTAACCTGAATGTTAGGGCGAGAATTCCAATAGGTGGCGTCGGAAGGTTGATTTATAACTAAAGAGGGCGTGTCAATATCCTTGTATAATGTTAGAGAATAGAGATTATTCACATTCCCTGCAGAATCATTGGCAAAAAAGTAGATTGTGAAAGATCCTTCATCCAGTAGACTGTTCCATATTGTCAAATTTAATAATTCCGCTATTCCATTGGTAAGTATTACTTTCGAACTCCCTACCTCATACCATACAGAATCGAAATAAGTATCTGTTGCTGTAGCTTGAATATTAGGACGGGAGTTCCAGTAAGTATCATCTGAGGGTAAATTTACCACTAATGAAGGTATAATGGTATCTTTATACAGTGTACGAGAATAAAGATTGTTTACATTCCCTGCAGAGTCATTGGCAAAGAAGTTAATGGTAAAAGACCCTTCATCGGCTAAACTATTCCATATGGTTAAATTTAACAGGTCTGCTATTCCATTCGTAAGAATAATTTTCGTGCTCGCTACCTCATACCATACTGAATCGAAATAAGTATCGGTGACTGTAGCTTGAATACTAGGACGAGTATTCCAATAGGTCCCATCTGATGGTAGATTTACTGTCAAAGAAGGTACTACGATATCTTTATAGAGCGTTCGAGAATGTAGATTATTGATATTCCCTGCAGAATCATTGGCAAAAAAGTAGACGGTAAAAGATCCTTCATCTGGTAGACCGTTCCATATTGTCAAATTTAGCAATTCTGGAACACCATTTGTAAGTTTTACTTTAAAACTCCCTACTTCATACCATACAGAGTCAAAATAAGTATCTGTTGCGGTGGCTTGAATATTAGGACGGGAATTCCAGTACGTACCATCAGAGGGTGAATTTATTAATAACGTAGGAGAATTTGTGTCTTTGTATAAAGTTAATATAATTGAATTGTTAACATTCCCATTTGTATCATTTGCGAAAAAAGAAACTTGGAACTCTCCTTCGGATAAACTATCCCATAGTATATCATTTAATACTTCAGCTACATTATGTTCAAGAAATTCTATGGTAGGAGTCCCAGTAACATTATACCAAATATATTCCAAATTATCATCTACTGCACTTACATTAATTAATGGTGCACTCGACCAATATGTATTATTATAAGGAAGATGGATAGTTAATTCAGGGCTAACATTTTCACCATCATCCCAAATAGGGTAATTATCTTGACTTCCAGCAGTTCCTGATACACCATACGGAGAATCTCCAATACCATCATCATTTAGATCTGCCCCTGTATAATCATCCCAATAATTACCGAGTGTTCCATTATCCCATTTATTGTTGTTTCCATCATCGTTTGCACTTAATCCATTATTGCTAAAAGTATTGTTATAAACTAATGTCCCATTACAACTTGATGAAGTTAGGTTTATCCCAACTGTATTATCAGTTATTTTGTTTGTAAAAACTGTATTGTTAGAGCAGAACTCACCAAGAATTATAGCATTTGTATTATTTTGAATGTAATTGTTTGTAATTGAATTATTTTCAGAATTAGACAACCTAATCCCAATCCCATTGTTCAATGAGATATTATTTAGCAAAATAGTTCCATTATTGGTATTGATTAGTTCGATTGCCCCATAATCTATGCTTGAATTAAGAAACTTGCAGTTTCGAATAATAAAGGGCTCAGTTAAAGAGTTATTTATTAAAATACAAAATTCACTGTTATTTGCGTTAATGGTGACGTTCTCTATGATGTATGGTTCTTCCCAGGTTCCTTCACCATCGCACCAATCGTAAGTTTGTTTAGTTTCAGACCAATTTCCATCGATAATTATTCTTGGCTCATTGATCCAGGAATCGGCTGTCTTTAATTCATTAAACGGATTATTATTGTTACTCTTATTGGAGTCATTTTGAATACTTAAATTTGAATATGATAACTTGCCAACTAAAAGACAAATTGCTAGAAAAAAAATAATAATAAAATATCGACTTAAATCCCGTTTTTTAAGGTGATACATAGATCTTCTGGTATATCTTTCCATTTGTGTATAGATTCAACATAAGATCATTGAACAAGTAGTTTTTAAGCTTGAAGATTTAAAAATCTTATTAGAACCTCCTTTTTGTCATAGGAAAAAAGGGAGTAAATACACTCTTCTAAAAAATTTAACTCTTTAATTTAATGAGATTCGTCGGAAAAGACCAGAAAATAAGTGAAAATTTACAAAAAATATTTAAAACTATTCCTTTTTATAAAGACTATTAATATAATTTTTAGAATTTTGAAACATATAGGGGGAAAGCTTCAGTATGACTCATAAACCCAAGATCTACGTTGAAACAGCTAGTATCGAAGATGCCGATGGAATCCTCAATGCTCTAAAACAAAATTTAATCGAAATAAGAGATGTTGATGAGCTCTCACAAGAACAAATAAAAAAATTAGAAGAAAAAGGATTTTTACGGAAAGAAGTAGAACTGGATTATTATCAAGAACTTATTAGAGATCCAGATGTTGATATTTACGTAGCAAAAGTTCAGTCTGAGAAAATTATTGGTTTTGTGAGTATCCATAATAAGAAATATAACATTGTAAAAGTGCGTGATGTTATTGGAAATCTCACATTCGAAAATCAAAAATCAAATGATTTACTCCTTAATGAAGAAACAAGATTTGCATATTTAGACCAGGTGAGTATTTTTCCTGAATATAAACGTAAAGGAATTGCTACTGCCATATTTCAAGAAGCTTTATTGAAATTGAACACTCCTGTAGTTGCATTTATCGTAGAAAAGCCAATTTTTAATAAAGCTTCTGTTTATTGGCATGAAAATAACGGGTTTGAATTCTCTGCAATAAGCGACGGAAATTATAAAGGGAAGGACTTCAAATTCCAGATTTTCATTCACTGGAATAAAAGTGAAGTCAACAGAACAAATCTGATCTCTTAAAAGTAAAGCTAATCTAGTTCATTTTCAGGAACTTCAGCAAGTTTTTCGACGATATTGATTATGTCTTCAGCCAGTTCATACCTTTCGGCTCGATTTTTCTCACGATTTAATCTCTTCTCCACTCTCAAAGGTGTTCCAATCCTTATTCTAATGGCATCTCCAGTAAACATATTCAATATTTTTGCTTTGTCTTGGATGATAGCTAAAGGAATAATTGGAGAATCTGTAGCTATCGCAAATTTAATTATTGCTGCCATAGATTTTATTTGTACCTCCCTATCGCGTTTTCCCTCAGGGGTCATACCTACTAAATCTCCCTTATTATTCAAAATATCAAATATCTTCTCAATAGGTTCAGTGTCGTCTTTACTTTCAGTACCACGTATCATGCCAAGACTTTTTAACACTGGTCCTAAAATCTGATGTTTCATCATTTTGGGGTCAATCATAAAATGAATTTTTCGGCCTGATACTTGGGCAATAATTAACATATCGCGGATAATATCCCCCGCAACCGTGGTGATAATTGCTTTTCCTCTTATTGGTATATTTTCTTGGCCTTCTATTCTTAAATTCATTAAAGTCTTAAAAAATAATCCGCTTAGTCCTTTGACAGCCCCGTAAAGAACATCAAGGGCAATCACTTTAGGATTTAATTTGTCTGATTCTTCTGAGACAACTTGTTCTTCAGTCATATTTTATTTACACCTTACATATTATTATAATTTATCGATAAAATCGTTTACTTCTTCCATTCGTTTTTCATAATATTCTTTTAATTCCTTTTCTGAGACAAAAGTGGGAATAACCTTTTCTGTATATAGATCAAAGATTGTACTAAGTTTTGTCTTGTGTCTTAGAGTTTCAATGAATTCTTCTCCCAAATCTTTTAGTTGTCTTAAAAATTCTGCCATCTCTCTAGAATACCTCCCATTTTCCACATCTGCTACCCCAACGAGCAATTACCTTATTTTCATCTTGAGGCATTTTTACTTGGACAATCTCACAGTTATTTGGGCAGTCCCCACAAGGAAATGTAGATGTTATAAATTCTAGATCTCCTACATGAAGTCCTCTAAAAAGAGTTTCTTTCTGGTGATCCAAGTAGTAATCCCTTACGAGAATTGCCATCCCTAGGGCTCCCATCAAAACATTATATTTCGGGACTATCACTTCAAAACCTAGATGTCTCTCAAAGGCCTGGATAATTCCTTTATTATAGGAAACCCCTCCTTGAAATACTACTGGCTGCGCTAATTCCTTCCCTTTAGAGAGATTATTCATATAATTTCGAACTAGTGAATCACACAAACCAGCAATAATGTCTTCTTTGGTATAACCCGCATTTTGCTTATGAATCATATCAGACTCTGCAAATACAGTACATCTTCCAGCAATACTCACTGGATTTTTTGATTTCACAGCATATGCTCCAAAATCCTCAATTGGAATTCCTAATCTTGAGGCTTGGTGATCCAGAAATGAGCCTGTACCTGCTGCACAAACAGAGTTCATAGCAAAATCTACAATTATCCCATCACGAAGTATTATAATCTTTGAATCTTGACCTCCAATTTCCAGGATTGTTCTTACATCCGGATATAAGGATTGCGTGGCAACGGCATGTGCTATAATTTCGGTTTTAGCAAGATCACCTCCAACAATGGCCTTGGTTAAATATCTTGCCGAACCGGTTGTCCCACAGCTACGAATTTCATATTCTTGAAGTTCTTCACTTTCTTCAACCTTCAATCTTAGATCTTCCATACCTGCCTTAGCTGATTCGATAGGGGATCCTCTATTACGCAAAAAGACACTAGTTAGTACATTGCCCTCCATATCCATTAACACAAATTTACAGGTCACACTTCCTATATCAATTCCTAGAAAAGCGTCTTGTTTTCCATCTTCTTTTACAGTTTTATCTGATACTTCTACCATTTAATTCACTAATCTAAGTCCGTAATAGTTGAATACACTCCTGAAAGAAGTGTGATCCATTTGATTTATAAAAATTCTTATTATGTTCTTGAAGTGAAATATTTTCGATACTTAATTTGTGCTTACGTCTTGATTCCATTAGATCAACAAAAGCCTCCAGCCTTGTTCGCATTCCTTCTTGCCCTGAATGCTCATCAAATGAAAAATATATAATTGGAAGGTCGTATTTTTTTTTTAATTTATTCGTAATAATAGTTCTGGCAGTTACCTCTGGCATACAGGTGAACGGATACGAATGAACGAAACCTAGCATTCCAGATTGAGCAGCATGAATATAACTTCCAATAACCCAAATTGCCTCCCCTCCAATGTCCATAGGCATATATGGTTTTGCTAGATGCTCTAACCATTTTCGGTGGTAATTCAAATGAAATTTATGGACAACCCAATCATATAAACTTAGGAATTGATGTATCTCAACCCCCATTTCTCCGAGTTTACGCCGAATATCAACATTGACAAATGGTTCCAAGCTAATATGGATTTCACCGGACAACGTTACCTTTAAAGGAACTTTTGTTTTATCTACATCAATTTTATTGAAATCCTCTTTAATGACTTTTTTGAAATTGCGAAGTTCTTTAAGAGTATTAGCTTGATCAAGTTTATTTAATATATTATTCAAGACATCAGTAGTATCCCCTTGATTACGTTCATAGGCTCGGAACAATCCTTCAGCTGTTTGAATATCATTTAATAATTTTGCTTTTTTTAAGAAAAATATAATCGCTTTTACATATTTGGAATAAGCAAAAAGATCCTTTTTGCCACTAACTTCTTGGAGAGCCTTAACCCAATTAAATGTTAACAAATCAGCTTGGTCGAGTGGAATTATATTCACATCTTTATATCCCATATCGTGAAGAAGGCGTTCTTGCACGGCATGATAAAACCCAAATCGACAAGGGCCACAATCTATAGCCATTACCAATGTATCGGCACCTTTATTAATTGCGCTCACAAAATCCCCAAGAGTAGACTTGAATGGGAAACAAACAAATTCAGGACTATATTTAACCCCAATTTTTATAGCTTCTCGATTCGTAGGATCTGGGAGTACAACTTTTATATCAAGCTGCTCAAAAAGAGTTTTGAATGCTATTACGCTAGGCCCCATATTAGGAAACGAGAGAATCATGTATCTTGTAGCTCCTATATCCTTTTTAGTAAGAATTTTATGTTGATGTTGGTTATAATCAGTATTTATTTAAATAAACTTTTGTTTAAATAACAAAGCAAAAAATAAAAATATACCCATTAGAAACAGATTATCAAAAGTATGATTGTACTTATTAAAAATTTAGGATAGATTTAATAAAATCCGTCTACTTCATAGCCATCAATATATTACCTCTTTCCTCTTAGATAGAACCTAATGGGCTGTTTCTTGTTTTTATCGGTAAATCATTATAAATTGGACTGTGGTAGATTATTATAATTCATATGTGTGCTCATATATGCCAATAATAGGCACCATATATATCTTAAAGATCATCAAACTCATATATTATGTAAAATAGACCAAGATATGTTGGAAAAATCAGGATAAGGAGAAAAGAACATTGACAAATGAGAGGGAAGTATTAGCGGCAATGGAAGCTCATACCGCAGCTAGAATCAATGGGAATGTAGAAGCTGTACTTGATTCCTATTCAGAAAATTGGAAAGACAGTAAGGGATTCGTAAAAAGCTCCCTAAGAAAAGAACACCTTGTGTTTACAGTGGGAGCAACAAAAACAGACATCGAGATCGATTTGAGTATGGCTGAAATAATCGTTGAGGGAGATAAAGCGACGTGCAGTCCCGTATCGATATATACACCAAAAGGAAGCATTACTTACAGCTATACACTTAAGAAAGAATTAGACGGGGTGTGGCGACTTATTTACACCCAAACAATTGACTGGGAATCATTCCCAATGGATAAAGAAACCAGAATACGCAAGAGGGAAATCGATACGTGGGCACTAGCAGCTCGAGAGCATAGAGAGCAACTTCTAAGCGACCATTTACGACCTGGTTATCATTTCGTCATACCTGAGGGAGTTGCAATCCCCTTCGATCCTAATGGCGCCATCTACTGGAAGGGTAGGTATCATCTGTTCTATATATTCCAGGATAAGAGATCTGGTAAGAAATCTGATCATTGGGGGCACGTATCAAGCACTGACCTCTTTCATTGGCGCCATCATCCTACAAGGCTGCTGGATGGCATGTATAGTGGGAACTGCTTCATCAACGAGGATGGAGTACCTACAATATGCTATCACCAAGTGAATCAAGGAAACGCTTTGGCAGTAGCCTTAGATGATGAGTTAAACGAGTGGAAGAAATTAGACTCAAACCCCATCACTCCTAAAACCCACGAAGGCGATCAACACCATGGGAAATACAGGTCATGGGATCCCTTTGGATGGTATGAAGGGGACACCTACTATGCCATTTTCGGTGGCGAGCACCCCGCAATTGCCAAGTCCGATAGCCTGGATGAGGAATGGCAATATGTTGGAGAACTTTTTGCACATGGTGTGGAGGGTGTGTCGCTAGAAGAAGATGTATCTTGTCCCGACCTCTTTAAGCTTGGCAACAAAGATGTACTGCTGTGCATCAGCCATCGTCTAGGTTGCCGTTACTACCTGGGCGAGTGGAAGAATGAACAGTTTTATCCTGAATATCACGCTCAAATGAGTTGGGTGGATAATACGTTCTTTGCGCCTGAAAGCATGGAAGACAGCGAAGGTCGCCGAATAATGTGGGCGTGGTTACTAGATTTTCACAAATTCGGTGTGCGTTTGGAATATGGATGGTCTGGAACCATGAGTCTGCCACGGGTACTGTCCCTAGACGACAACGGCGAACTTAGGATGGATGTTCCCAAGGAAATCGAAGCCCTTAGATATAGGCCCTTCAAACAAGAGGACTTCGAGGTACAATCGGGAAAAGACATGGTCATTGACGAAATAAGGAGCAATAGTCTTGAACTTGCCATTGACATGGAGAGCGTGGACGCTTCAGAATACGGCGTCAAAGTCTGTGTTTCATCAGACGGTCAGGAAGAGACCGTGATTTCTTACGACGCATCCAAAGGTAAGCTGAAGGTGGATACCCGGAAGTCTGGTCCAGAGGGAACTCCAAAAAATGTAGAGGCGGGACCTTTCTCATTGAAAGCAAACGAGCGTTTGAAGCTCCGAATATTTGTTGACAAGTCTGTCGTAGAAGTTTTTGCAAATAGCCGACAGGCTGTTATGCGCCGAATCTTTCCATCACAACCAGACAGCTTAGGTGTCAGTATCTTCTCCATAAATGGCTCGACCAAGGTGAACGTACTCAAATCCTGGCATATATCACCGTCAAATCCTTATTAGAGATCTACCAGAATATCTTTATATAGTAACCTCTCAAAGGTTAAAAAGAGATCCGATACCAAAATACTTTCTTTTTATTGTCAGATGTCAAATTACTAAAAAAAGGTATAAAAAGTTTTTTAATTTGGATTAATTTAGATTAATTCAAAAATACTTTTTTTCTGAATATAAAGATGTTTTCTACTCCAAAAAAAATAGGAAATTTAAAAATCAAGAATCGATTTGTGAGATCTGCCACCGCCGAATCCCGAGCTTCAGATGGTCATGTGAATGATAACCTTATAAATTTTTATAAAGCCTTAGCTGAAGGGGGTGTTGGATTAATTATTACTGGAATTACGGCTGTACAAGAAAATGCGTATATTAGTGAAGCGCAAATGCGTATATCTGACGATAAATTCATTCCTGGGTTGAAAAAGATTGCCGATACAGCACATGCTTATGGTAATGGGTGTAAAATAGCTTTGCAACTGCACCATACCGGAACTCAAAATCGCATTGAAACGACTCGTGTTGCACCTTCAGCCGTCTACAATCCTTTCCTCAAAAGCTCTCCTCGTGAAATGAATATTGATGAAATTAAAGTGACTATAGAAGCTTTTGCACAAGGAATAAGGAGAGCTAAAGAAGCAGGATTTGATGCAGTCCAGTTACATGCTGCTCATGGATGGCTCTTAAGTGCATTTTTATCTCCTTATACAAATCTACGAACAGATGATTATGGTGGAAATACAGAAAATAGGATTAGAATAGTTGAAGAAATCTACAACAGAGCAGTGGAGTTAGTTGGAACAGATTTTCCAATCATGATCAAGTATAATGCTGATGACTTCATGGAAGGTGGAATGGATATAGATGAAGCAAAAAAAATTGCTGTAAGCCTCTCAAACTTAGGATATGCTGCACTTGAGATCAGTGGAGGAATGTGGGCAGCTGTTACACGTAGCGAAAAGGAATTAGGCTGGAAAATTACCATGTTACCAGAATCTCGAATTAGTGTTGGTACAGTGAATCAACCTGCTTATAATGTACCACATGCTAAAGAGATTAAGAAAATAGTCGATGTTCCTATAATAGCGATTGGTGGAATAAATTCCTTAGAATTGGCAGAGAAAATTTTAAATGACGGAAGTGCTGATTTCATAGCTTTGGCTCGACCCCTTATCAGAGAACCTAATCTCCCTAATAGATGGTTGAAAGGAGAAGGTGATACTGGAGTCGAGTGTATTTACTGTAATGGATGCATAGGTAGTGGTCGAAAATACAATGGTACCCATTGTGATGCGAAAGAAAAGGAAGAAAAATTGGCTAAAAGAAAAGCAAAAAAAAATCAGTAAACTAAAATATATTAAAATTTGTCAATTATTTCAAGGTTGTTATCTCAGTTGACAAGATATTTTTAGAGTAGACGATGAGGTTAGCAATTATTTTTCAATAATTTTTTTCGCAAATTCTCCAAAAAACGAATTTCTTGAAAAAAACTCGAGTCCATTCTTAACAGCGAATCCTACATCTAATTTCTTTGATGGATTCAGCATTGTTAAAACCTTTGATATTGGGGTTTCAATACTAGACACGAAATATTCAAAATCGGATTTCGGCTTATTAAAATATATATTTTTTATTTCATCCGGGACCACATACTTGGCATCTCTAAACTTGGGATTAGTTTTCTTGTTGCCAACCATTAAATCGTGAAATGCTTCGATTCTTGTTCTAAGACCTTCAAAACCAGAACTTCCATCAAGACTAAAATGAATGTGGGGCATGTAAAACTTGTCCATGTTTTTTTCAGCTTCTAAC
>JAEOTL010000466.1 GCA_016839845.1 Promethearchaeota archaeon | reverse complement strand
GTTTTGCCTCCTTGCTTAATGAGAGAGAACACGCTCCCCCTATCCTTACTTCTCTTAATTGTTTTGTCAACTCATGTTTCTGGAAATCATGGATGTGTAAAATACTTCCACTACTCTGATTTGTACTTTTAATTTCTTTTATAAGATCCTTTTCAAACTTAATACCAAACTTTCCTACGATATCATTCAAATTAGTTTTTTGAAGAAAGTCAGCACCATACTCACTCAATACAAGTAATGAGCCCCCCGTTCTTACGAAATCTATTATAATTTTGACTTCAACACTGGAAAAGAAATTATCAATAGGGTTCCCAATGATTAGCAGATCCGCATTTCTTATGTGCTCCGCCTCGAGTCCATCTCCTTCAATGCTTTTTAAGTTTAGATCCATTCTCCGGAGAAGGGTCTGAAATTTGGAGAATTCCTTATCTCGGACATTCAACATTTCATTATGAGTATTATCGAATAAAATTAATTTCGGCATTGTTGAAGTAGCGTTAAAGAGCTATTTTCTCTTTGGTGAAATTGATTGATTATTAAAGGATTGTTAAAATAGGATTATTTCTCTAATGAAAACACAAATATAAAAATCCTTACATATCTTGTAATGCATACCAAAAGTTTTTTAAACGGTTTATGATACTCTTTTTTGGATTAAACTAAGTGTTTTGACTTGTAAAAAAATCGTCCGGGAAAAAATTGATGAATAATAATATTGCTATTATAGGTTTATCCTTTGGAGATGAGGGTAAGGGTAAATTTGTTGACTACTTTGCACAGAAAGCAGATGTTGTTGTGCGATTCAATGGGGGAAACAACGCGGGACATACTATTAAAGCTAATGGGATAAAGTATAAATTCAAACTAATGCCAAGTGGAGCTCCCTTGGAAAAGGAATGTATCATTGCGAATGGTTGCGTAATAGATCCAAAAATATTACTTGAAGAAATCGAAAATTTAAAAAAACTCAACAAGAAAATAAACCTGAAATTGAGTTCAACGGCGCATGTAATTTTTCCATTTCATCGTACCTTAGATGCTTTAGAAGAAGTATCAAAGGGTAAATATAAAGCTGGTACAACTAAAAGAGGAATAGGACCCACTTATTCCGATAAAGCTGCTCGTTGGGGATTAAGAATTTTTGATTTAATAAATCCTGAATTCTTACGGCCTAAACTTGAAAAATTGTATAATACGAAAAAACCTCTAATCCAAATATATGATCCAACGTGGGATGCTGATCTTGATTCAATCTTTGAAGAGTATAAATCATATGGAGAACAACTAAAGCCCTACGTAATAGATACTGCATATTATTTGAATAAAGTAATGAAATCTGGTAAAAAAGTTGTCTTTGAAGCAGCCCAAGGAAGTCTACTAGGGATTGACCATGGATTTTATCCATTTGGTACTTCTTCAAACGCAAATGCACTAGGAATCTCTGCTGGAACTGGAATTCCACCTAAAAATATAGGAAAAATAATTGGGATAGTAAAGGCATATACATCAAGAGTAGGTGAAGGATATCTCCCGACAGAATTATTTAATGACATATCTGAAAAGATACGGGAACAAGGTCAGGAATATGGAACGGTAACCGGAAGACCTCGTAGAGTAGGGTGGATAGATCTTTTCAATATTAAGTATGGGGTTATGATTAATGGAATAGATTATATTGTAATTACCCTCCTCGATGCCCTCCAAGGTGTAAATCCTATTAGATTATGCACCGCATATGAACTAAAGGGAGAAATTCTTGAAAGCTGGCCCATTCAGCATGAAATTATTGAAAATTGCTCCCCGATCTACAAAGAATTTGAAGGATGGGAGGAAAGGTCTAGAGAGGAATGGGCTGAGATAGCATTGAAGGGGTATGATGCATTACCAGAGACAATGAAGATCTATATTAATGCAATTAAAGTTGAGCTACAAACTAAAATCGCAATGATTTCTATAGGTCCTGATAGGGCTGAAACCATCGTTTTAGACAATAATATCCTCTAATTGTAATTATTTATTTTTTTCCTTTTTTTTTGAAGAATTTAGTATTCTGCGCCATTAGAGGTTGTTACTTTAAATTCATTTCCGCAATAAAAACAGAAGGCAACACCCCGTGAGATTAGAAGAGGTTCCAATGATTCAGTTATTTTTCTCCCGCATTCTGAACAAAAATTTGGGAAATCTATATCATCCCTCTCAAAGATTTGGGGAGATTGGTCATCTAAAACTATAGGCTGATCAGTAGTAGGTTTTATTATATTTTTCTTTTCTCTCGGTTTTCCTGAAATTGCGTAAAATATTAGTTCAAATAATTTATAAATACCAAGAAAAAGAGCTTTAAATAGATAATAAAGTCCTTTAAATAAATAATAAAGGAGGTAGACTACCCCTTTCAATATATAATAGACCAATATAACTGCTGCTATAGATACAGCAATGATACCAACGATTATTAATATTTGACTAAATAAGGTTTGTTGTAGAAACCAAGCAATAGGGGCTTCCCATATATAATCCCAACCAGTTTGTAATATACTAAAAAAATCCAATTTTACCATCATAAGTATTGTGTTTACTTATTAGAAAGGAATTCGAACTCAAATTAAAAAAATACGTAGTCCAGTTTTTAATTAATCCTATTTTAAGCACACTAATCCAAATTGATAAACATGGTTAATTGGAGGCCACTCAATATTAAGACCTATCTGCTTAATAGTGTCAGTAACGTTGATCCCCACAGCTTCCATTGAATATCGTTTTTTGTTAGGATATCTACAAGGTTTACCACTATCATATGTACATCCTCCATCTTTCTTATTAAAACAAACTCGGCAATAACCTCCCCATAATATAAGCTTTTCTTTAGTATTATTTTGTTCTTCATTAAGCAATGTTTGAACTTCTTTTTCCATCTTATCTCGTAGAAGTGCACTCGAAAATAATTTGGTTCGTATTTGAGATTCACTTAGGTTTGGGTTTCTGATTTTTTCCTTTCTAATTTGATTTATCAAATCGATCTCGCAATACACAAGAAAAAATTCCTTAAACTTAGAAACTTCCTTCTCTAAATAGGGGGCTTCAGGAGGACATGCCCAAGAATGTCCATAGCTAGGACACTTATAATTGGGGCTCACACAATAAGTTTGAACTTTTGGATCAAATAATATTTCCTTTAAGCTAATTTTTCGATACGGCAAGAATTTTTCTTCTTTTTCTTATTTAAAAAGTAAAAATTATGAGTTTAATAATATGTTTTCCATTTTAATGTAAATCCTTTCAATATCCAAGGGAAAATAGAATTTTTTTTAAGAAATCAATGATAAGTGTCACTATTAAATCCTATTAGATAATAACGAATTAAATCTTAAACTGATAAATATGAAATTAAAACTGTTTAAAGATAAACAAAATCAACTTTTAACAGCAGCAAGTAAATTCAATGGTGAGGTTTTAAATGGCTCCCTCTCTCTTCATGATTGCATCAATGATCTTATTGATGGAAAGATAGTTAAGAAGAAGTTGGATGAAGTAATTGAATCTGAACATGCAGCGGATGAGGCTAAGGAAGAATATATTAATTTACTTTATAAGGATAAGCGAGCACTTCCCTTTTTAATCGAGGATCGATACAGGCTCATTAAATATTTAGATATTATTTCAGATAGCTCAGAAGAACTAGCACGTGGACTTAAGGTATATCCATTTGAACTTTTTGACGATATTAAAAAGAATATGAAAGCACTTAATGACATTTATCAAGAAGCAATTGATAATTTAGTAGATATGGTCAATCTTATGGAAACTGATTTTAAAACGGCTTATGAAATAAGTTTCCATATTGAAACGTTAAAAAGAAGAGGTCGTGAGGCGAAATATAAGATTTTAGAAACAATCTATAAAAAACCTCAAGAGAAGTCCCTTCGTGTATATTTGACTTCAAAAATCTGTATTAAAATATTTGATATGATCGTAAGAGCTGAAGAGATTAGTGATTTTTTAAGAAGTTTAATTGTTAAATATCCAACTAAATAGAAAAAATGTGATTTAAATGGCTTTCTCTGTAATATTAGCTATATTTCTTGTGATAGCAATCGTAATCGCGTTTGGAATTGGTGCTAACGACGAAACTTTCGCCGGGGTCTATGGTTCAAGAATTCTACCTATGAAATATATATTAATATTAGCTTCAATATTCGCAATTACGGGAGCATTAATTCTAGGTGAAGCAGTAAGTAAAACTGTAGGAAAAGGTATACTCGTTTCCCTTAATGATGCAGTTGTTATAACCATTTTAGTTTCTACTGCTATATGGTTAATCTTGTCATCCGCGTTAGGCTTACCAATCTCCACTACACATGCCACAATTGGAGCTGTTATAGGTCTTGGTATCGCACTAAATGCTGAACTTGGTTGGATGAAGATTCTTGAATTAGGTATTTGGTGGATATTATCTCCAATTATTGGGTACATTGTTACTTTCCTCGTTTTCAGGATAATGCAAAAGTATAAAATTAAACATCTTAATGGTTTTCAGAGTTATGAAAGGACCGAACGACGCTTTTCTTTTATAGTGCTAATTATTATCTGTGTGACAGCATTCTCAAGAGCAGGTAATGATTGCTCAAACGCAGTCGGAATTGTTGTTGGCGTGGGGGATGTTCAAATAAACTTACTTCTTCTAATAACAGGCATAAGTTTAGCCGGGGGATTAGTAGTATTAGGTCGGGGAGTTATTAAAAGTGTAGGAAGAATTACAGAATTATATCCAAGCACAGCCTTTGCTGCTCAAATTCCTACAGCAGCAATTTTATTTCTTGGTACAGCTTTAGGAATTCCATTATCAGGATCTCATATGCTGGTAGCGTCGTTTGTGGGATTATCTAAAGCAAATCGCACACCGGTAAAAAAAGGATTATGGAAAATAGTGTTGACTTGGTTTTTAACTTTTCCTATGGCTGGACTTCTCGCTATATTACTGTATTTTCCAATAAATGCAGTAATTTAACTATTTTTTTTTATTCTTTCCAAATATTTTCAGTATTACAGGGAACTGGGAGATCTTTCATTGTTAATAATCCAGCTCGTGCTTCAATTACTTTTGGTATTAGATTAGCAACCATTGCAGACGTACCTAAATCTCCATGAACACCCCCAATAATTTTCTGGTAAATCTTAGGAGTTCCTTCTATTTGTATACTATCGTATTCTTCATGATCTCCTGCATAGGCTACAAAATTTAACACAATTACATCCTCTCCTGACTTCCTTGCAAAGGCTTCACTCTGTAACCCACATACCATACCTGGTGTTACGATTTCGCCATAAGAGGTCTTGAGTTCTTTTTCAGTTATAATTTCTTTTGGAGGTAACTCAATAATTTCATCATAATCAATACCCAATGCCCCAATAATCATCTGAATTGATTGGGTAAGACCAACATGCCCTGTTATTTCCTTGTTTGAAATTTTATTATGAAATTCCTCTATTGTTAAACCAGTTCCAATCTTTTTTTGGAAAGGAACTCTTCTTTTTGCAGAATTCATCATCCTGGTTACATTTATAGATTTAACTGTCTGACATGGGGCAGTGATTACAATAGGTAATAAGTCCATAAGGTACCCCGGATTAATTCCTGTTCCGACAATAGTTACCTCGTTTGATTTTGCTAAGTCGTCTAATTCTTGAGATAATATTGGGGCATCTTCAAAAGGATAGGATAATTCTTCACAAATCGAAATTACATTACAACCCGAACCAACTGCTTTTGATATTGTTGGTGCTACTTTTTTCAAAGAAGACGAGGTTGCAATAATTACAATATCAACTTTATTGGTTGCTAGCAGAGATTCTAAGTCTTGCCTTATAATAACATCATCGTCCATGTTCACTTCAAGGATTTCACTCAATCTTTTATGAATAAATTTAGGATCAGTATCGACGACTCCTTTTAGGAGAAGATTACTACGATTTATGAGTAATTTAGCAATAATTTTTCCCATTGGTCCTAAACCGACTTGTATTACTTCAAACCTATTTTTCATATTTTCATCATTATCTTTAAGTAATATTTAAGTTAAGAATGATATGAGGGCTATAAAGTTTGCTAAGCCTATTTAAATTTAGAGTCTGAAATAGGCTGTGCAATTTCCTCCATAACATTTTGTATTCGAACTACATCTTCATGTGTATGAGCCATTGAAAGAGAACCCAAACCATGTAACCCCGATATATTTCTATTAAATAACGCCAACTGCAGTAAAGCTTCCCGTTTTTTATCTTTGAAAGCAAAGATCTCCCTTATTGAAGGATTATTGATCCATTTTGACCAAGCATGAAGCATTATTAGAGATTTGTCTCCTATGGCGATGAGAGGAATTTTTTCCTCAGTAAAAAATTGGTTTAGATTTTTTCTTAACATGTCTCCTTCTTTTCCTATCCGTTGATATTCTTCATGCTTGCCCTCTAATACTTCTAAGGTCTTTAATCCAGCAATCATGCTTAAAGGGAAACCTGAAAAGGTTCCACCACCAATTAACACTTGATTTTCAGTGTCGGGACTTGATTGCTCAATAATATCTTTTCTTCCTCCAACTGCTCCGATTGGCATACCTCCACCAATAATTTTTCCCATTGTAGTCAAATCAGGTAGTATTTTTAGTTGGTTTTGAAATAGCGCGTTAGTAAAGCGATATCCAGTAATAACTTCATCAAAAATAAGGAGGATATCCTTTCTTTCAGTCTCTTCTCTCAATCGCTCTAAAAAATCTTTCTCTGCTGGAAATCCACCACCACCTCCTAAGACAGGCTCTAAAATTATTGCCGCAAGATCATTTCCATTTTTCTTGATTATATTAAATATATCGTCATTATTGATTTCAAACGTTTTAATCCCCGCCTCCTCTGATTTGAGAAGTCCGGGAGATGGGAGTTCTTCAACTAAATTCCCTACCCCATAATAAAGGGTATCATTTGCCCCATGCCATCCCAATTTAGCCTTCGCGATAATTCTCTTGTTAGTGAAAGCACGAGCTAAACGTGAGGCATACATAGTCGATTCAGTTCCCGTGACACAAAATCTTATTTTTTCAACACCCGGATTTCCCTCGATAATTTTTTCAGCAAGGAGTACTTGGAATTCTGTGTTAGTACCGAAGTGCCAACCGTTCTTTAAGAATTCTTTTAACATCGTTTGTATTTCAGGAGGATTATGACCTAAAATCATTGCAAAATGCCCATTCCAGCAATCTAAATAATTATTATCATCAATATCTGTTAATTGTGAACCCTTGCTGGACTTTATAAAAACAGGAAAGCTCCCAATAAGAGGAAGGCCAAATGTTCTAATATTATGAGAAATTCCTCCTGGTAACACTTTCAACGCTTTATGCCATAGTTGCTCCGATCTTGGCCTTGCTTTCTGAAAGTTCTCCAATTCGGTTTTGATAAACATTTGAGGATCACCTTTCGTATAGTATATAATCTAGTTGTTTTTTGAATAATATCTTTCCGATTCAGTTTTTTATTTTTAAATGGGGAGTCTTAAGAAAAATCAAAACTAGTGCAGAAACTTTCATTAAAGTTTTTATGTAAACTTATGTATTGCATGATTAAGCAAATGGAGAGAGACAAAACTGAAATAATTGATTTTTCAGGAGAAAATTTTAGTACTATTTCAATCCCGAGTTGGGTCCCCTGGGTTATAGTTTCGATATTAGCTGTCTTAAATGTGTTTTTTATGATGTTAATTCCAGGTACTCCAATTCCCATTCTTCTAAGTATTGGTTTAATTGGTGTTTTCATTGGTTATTATTACTATATTGCCACAAAATATCCTGGTAAACTTCGAAAATTTACGATCTCAGATGAGGGTATAGAAATAATTTTTCCTGACAAACCTCAATTCAATGTTAACTGGGAAGAATTTGAATCAATTGAGGTTGAACAACGGAAAATTGCCATGAAGCCATATCTTGCTTATCAGTTCTGCTTTGGGGGGGGTGAATTAGAAAAGAATATTACACTTAGTTTATTAGATTTTCATAAGCACAAAGTTTTTGAAATTTTAAGGGTTTTAAGGGGGTACGCAGTTATTAAAAATAAAAATTTCAAAGCTGTTAAAGGAACAGGAATATCTGGAATATATCTTGTGGAAGATTTAGATATTGATCAAAATTTAAATGATTTTTAATCTGTTCGAGCCCCACACATCGGACAGTTTTTTGTATTCTGTAGAGTAGCCCCACAAATCTTGCATAATTTTATTGTTGCTGTTCCTCTTTTTCTAGGAGGTTTTAAGGTTGTTATTGATACTGTTTCTTCTGATTCCTCTTTAATAGTTTGAGTGACCTCTACTGGTGTTAGACTATTATTTATCTTAACCTCAACTTCCTTGCCAAAAAAGCCCCCTACTTTTACTTTTCTAGTAACTTCTGAAGGAGGTTGCGGTAACCCTACACTTTCGTCGGGGCTTAATTCCTCATAAAATTCCTCTTCAGCTCGCGGTTCTTCATAAGGTTGTTCTTGCATGAATTCAGTCTGTTGAGGAATTTCCGTTAAATCATGTTCTTCTATTTCAGTTCCCGTTATGTCTTCTTCCAATTCTTCTTCATAAACCAAGTTTACATAATCCTCGTCTATTTTCAGTAAAGTTTGACATTGCGGGCATCTAAATAAATGCTTGAATCCAATATTTCTAGCGAGGGAATATTTTGCAGCGCAACAACTATGGAATTTTGTGTTACAATTGAAACATTTATGTATCTCGTCAGAATGAACCTCACAGATAGGACATAATTCCTGTTCACATATCGAGCATATTTCTTCGTCATCAGCCGAAAGGCTAATAAGATCTACAGCTAATCGCTCGTAAAATACTTTATCTTCCTTTAATACCTGATCTTGGTCTTCTGTGTTAAGAACTTTAAATTCTTTCTTAGTTTGTACTAAGGAACCTAAAATATTTTGTAACAACTTCTCGTCTTGGCAATAAAACATCCCACCATAAGTTTCACTTGAAATGACCTTTAATTTAACGTCATCTTCGTAAAATTTCTCTTCTCCAACACGAATTATATCAATAAAGGCTGAGAATTTCTTTGCTTTTATTAATAAATCATAAAGTGCGTTGTAATAATCCTCCTCCAATTTACTCGGTGCATCTGAAATGATTATTATACGATAATTTTTCCGATTATCTCTGCTTTTTCTGAAAATATAGGCAAGAATTTCGTACAATCCATTTTCCAAAAAACTTTGATTAACTTCTCGTGATTCCCACGCATTATTTAACGCAGTAAGAACAGCTTCGGAATCTTTTATGTCATATTCACTTATTGGATTATCATCATTTTGGAAGATTACTAATCCATAGGAGCTCAACGCATTAAATTTCTCTTTTTCCTTCATGAATGAGCTGATAGCCTTCACTACAGATTTCTTTTTAAGAAAATTCGTTGAAAGATCAATATAGAAGATGAATTCCTCTGAGTTTATAACATTTGCTCCCGTTAACATCTTTATGATTTAGTCCGATTTGAATCTTTGAAAAAACCTACAAATTATAAAAGTATAATGGTGAAAAAGGTATTTATTTTTATTTATTATACGCACTGAGTCTTTATTAATTTATTATTAAGAAGTTATTTTATCTTAAACCCACAGTTAAGACATTTATCATTTATGTTTGGGTTGACTTGTCTTCCACATTGTGGGCAAATACTGAAAGTAGGGGATTTTTCTGCAGTTTTTTTACTATTTGGGGTAGAAATAGCTTGTGAGGTGGGTGATGAGGGTTTGAAAGTTGCTTGTTTTGTCACTTTTTCATACACAATTTTATCACCAATTTTTTTAACTGTGTACATTTTCCCAAAAAAACCTCCAATTCGAACAGTTTTTGCTGAGTTATCGTCAGTATAAGTATCCTCTGGTGACGAGATAGGGGGAGCTATTAAGTTATCTGTAGGTGTAGTTATAGAACTAGATGATGGAAGGGGTTGAACTGTAGGGCGATTTCGGGTTAATGAATCTAAAACCTCAGTCTTCATATATTCCTTGACCGTGCTGACTTCTACTTCACCAGAAACGCTAATGATTTCATCTTCGTCAATTTTGAGGAGAACATCACAAGAGGGGCACCTAAGGATATTTGGGATCCCTATATTATGATTAATTGTATAATTTGTAATACAACAATTGTGAAAACCAGAATTACAATCTTCACAGATTAATGGAATATCATATGCATCAGAGCATATAGGACAAAGTTCCTCCTTACATAAGTAGCACACCGGGGATTCCTCAGATTGTATTGGTTTTTTCAGTGATTTAGCCAATTGGTTATAAAATGCATAATCCTCCGTGGTAATTTTAATCCGATCTGGCTTATCAATAAAAGTGCTTGTAAACTGTTTTGTTTTTACGAGTTTTTTAATGATAGCGGAAAACTCCTTTTTATCTTGAAGGTAAAAAATCCCTCCTTTCGTATCACTAGCTAACATGTTCAATTTGACATCATCACTGAAGAATCGATTATCCCCCTCCGATATTCGAATAATATCAATAAAAGTTGGGAAATTTTTTATTTTTGAAACCAGATTAAACAAGGCTTCTTGATAACCTTCAGACAGATCAGAGGGAGTATCTGTAATAATTATGATTCTGTTAAACTTAGACTTTTTTCTTACTGTTTCGGCAATAAAGGAGAAGATATAGAATAAACCATTTTCAAAATAACTCTGAGTTTTTGGTCTAAGTTTCCAATTTTCTTCAATAGAGTTTGTAATAATCCCCGCGTCCTTTTTATCAGTAATAAAGATTGGATTTCCTTCTTCCTGGAAAATGAGTAAAGAATAATGACCATGAACACTCATTTTATTCTTTTCATCAATGTAGTACTTAACAGCTTTAATAATCTCTTTTTTTTTCAATATATCCTTTGTTAAATCAAGGTAAAAATAGATATCTTCTTTCATCTCTTTCACTTACATGAAAAATTAGTCAACAGATATAAGGAATGTTATTATTAATCATAATAATAGAACATCCTTAAATATTTTAATAAATACAAATAAAAATTCATAAGGCTTATAGATTTATATAAGACACGCAATAATAAGTGATTTGTTTAGGTGACGAATAGGTGGAAGTATTTTTAAAGAAATTGCAGCTTTCAGATAGTGCAATCAGAATTTACCTTAGTTCCTTAGGAAAATTTGCCCTCACGTATAACGAACTTCTCTCCCTCGCTCCAAATTTATCTAAAGAGGAATTTGAAAAAAATATGAATCAACTTGTCAGTGGGGGATTGTTGTTACAAATAAAACCTTCAAGTCAAAAGACGCTTTTATCTTATCAACCAATTCCACCTATATTCCCAATTATAAATTATTATGAAAACATCAATTTGAATCTTGGTAGTATTAAGGATTCAATTCATGAATTGATGATAAACACGATTAAACAGATGTTTCAACAAAATAACCCAATCCAATTAGACCTGATTCTCAAATCATTTCAAGAAATGAAAAAGGATATTAATGAGGATATCATAATCGAAAAAAAAGAAGTAGAAGATGCGGTTGAGGGAATGGAAGAACTGAAGAAAGTAAAAACAGGTTTAACGGAACTAAATCAACAGATCAAGATTATTACTCAAACTCAATTTGCAAACTTAATGAAAGAGATTTCGAGGATTCAATCTGAAATTACAGAAGAAATCAAAGCTTTAGACTTAAAAAAGCAAAAACAGGAAGTAGTCAAGATTCTTGAAAACAAATTCAAAAAAAAATTGGATAGAAAAGCCCAAGATTTTTCTCGAGATTTACATGAGATAATTGAAGAAAAATTTGATAGTGCCTCTAAACCTATGGAAACATTGATTAACAACACTTTTCAATATCGTGACGATTTTAAATTAATCCTTTTGGATATGTTGAATAATTTTGAATTAAAAATGAATAAAATCCATAATTTGATAAAAAAAAATGATGACCAGCTTTCGAAAGAAATGAATAATTTCGAGATCAAGATAGCAGAAAATTTAGATGAGGTAATTCAAAACTCAATTGATCAAATATCGGGTTTAAATCGCCCTGCTGAAGATCTTATGAAAGATTACTACCATAGAATAACTTCAACAGCAGGTAATAGTGTATCAAATATATGGACAATCAACAGTGTGGCAAAAGTGAATGAAGAAATTCAAAAATTATTATCCACCTGTGAGAAAGAATTAACGATTATTATTCCTAAACTTGAAAATCATTTATCAGCTGAAATATTTGACAATATTACTCGTAGCTTGAAAATTAGAGTCGCAGCGTCAGAACCTCATACGAATAGCAGTGTTAAGAAATTCAAGAATATTTCAAATTTAATATATAAAACACTCAAAAATGAAAACTTGATTATTTTAAAGGGAGATTCAGACTATTTATCACTAGGGGTTGTCCAAGGAGGAGCTAACGATCCATTAAAAGATTTTATGGGAATAGGAAGTAATTTCGAACCAATTATTGAATTGTTAGAACCTGTCGTTCGGAAATTTTGGGAAGAAGCTTATTCAGATTCATATCAAGCTTCTCAAAAGACGCAACCGTCTTTTAAATCAGAAGCTTCTTCAAAATCCGGTAAGTTTAGGAGCGTCAAACCAATTACAAGCCCTAAAGCTCAGACTACCCAAGTTAGAAAATTTCTAACAAAAAAAACTGAAAAAAACACTGTTCAAATGCCCCAGACATTCAAGACAAGTTTTCCTAAACCCGAAGAACAGATTGAAGAAATTAAACAGACGTTACAAGAGAAAATAAGATCTACTGACGTACCAGCACTCAAAACAGGAGGAGAAGAGGGAATAGTTATTAACTCATCTTTCAACAACTTAATACAAAAAATAAACAACATGAATGGTGAAGAATTTAGTCTTGAATTACAAAAGGTGGCTGATCTTATATTAGAGAAAAGGGGCTTTTCAGTTACTCTGCATAAATTAAGAAACGTAATAAATCATTACAGGTTTATCAGTACAAAACTTGACGAGAATGATATTAAACAAATAATGGAAAACGTTGAAGATTGGAAAAAAAAATTAATTTAGAGCTAGCACTCTTCTTTTATAATACCTCAATTATTTTCTCGTTTTTTAAAGATTTCTTGTAGGAACCCACGAATAATAAATATGATAAATAAAGCAAACAATATAATAAAAGTAATAGAAACTATAGTAGAAATTATGAAGTTTGGGTTGAGCAATCCTATTATCCCTAAAACTGGGCAAAGAGGAGTAAGAACCATAGTTGCAACGTAAGTAGTTCTATCTTTTTTCCCAAACCGTACATGAGTTGTAATATTAAACCAAGCAATTAATATCATTAAAAAAGGTATCAAATAGTTCGCAAACACAGGAAAAGGATATGAAATACCTCCTCTCCCGAATGCATAGAAATAATTTGCATAGAAATATAAAATTAATAGAATAGCACTTACAGGAGTTGGAACTCCTGTATAACCGGGAATTTCAGAAATATTAAACCGTGCTAGTCTGAGAATTGCTCCATACGCAAAACATACTGCCCCAATTATCAAAAAAATATCATAAATAGTTTCTGTTCTAAATGCTTGGAATGTTAAAATTGCGGGTGCTATTCCGAATGTTAAAGAATCGCTCAACGAATCCAACTCCCGCCCAATATCATTATCGGTTTTTGTTTTACGGGCAATATATCCATCAATCATATCTGTACCAAGAGTTAATGTGACTAAAAAAAAACCTACAGAAATATATTCACGACGATTAAACCCAAGACATGCACAAATTAGCGCAACAATTCCAAGGGCAGATCCTATAAGAGTGATATAGTCCTTAAGCTTCAATAATTTCGGGATGCTAATTGACATTTAATGTTCCTATTTTACGTTTAGTCTATATTAATATTAATTAACTCCTATTCAATTAAAATATTTTCGTGAGGGAATCTTTCTTTTGTTCTCCATCCTAAACTTTAAAAAAGCAAGATACCATTTGTAGCATAAGATCATTATTAAGGGAAAAAAATATGTATTGTAATAATTGTGGAGCAGAAGTTAAGGACCCAGAAAACCAAAACTATTGTGAGAAGTGTGGTGCTACTTTACCTTCAGTTGATGATACAAAAAGCAATGAAACTACGCCATCCTCAGTTCCAACAACAAAAATGGGCTTTCAAGCCTATAATCGTCCCGGAGGATTATTCGATCCTCAACGTAATTTATATGTTCTCAAAGAAAAATACTGGGATTGGGGGAGCGGTGAAATTCTTGACGAGAATAATCAAATCATAGGCCGAATGAATAGAATCATCCTTAGTATTCGACGTAGGGTTGAATTATTGGAGGTTGATGGCACGTTATCTGCAACAATTCATGCCAAAATTGTATCAGCTCGAGGAGCTCAGGATCTAAAAGATCCATATGGAAATTTAATTGCAAGAATTAAAAAAAAAATTACATCAGTATTCCGACCAAAATTCTATTTAGAAGGTCCTGATGGGACTCGTTATTTTGAAGCTCAAGGTAAATTTATGGGGTGGTCTTATAAAGTAACTGATATGTCGGGAAATTTAATCGCTGAAATAGAAAAAGCTGACAGATGGAGAGACGTTTTCCTTGGAGGTTTAATGGATTTCAAAGATACCTATGCTCTAAGAATACTTGATAACGAAACTGATCGAAGAATTCTCTTAGGATTTGTTCTCTCTATTGATAATGTTTTACATGATTACTAACAATTTTCTTTTTTTCGAATTTTTTATGGAGAGGATGATGATCTAACCATAATAGCTTACATTTTTATTAACAAAATTTATATTTTCTTTAAGCTAAGTACGATTGAATAGAAAATTCATATCAACTTGGCAAGGAAAGATATACCCAAGTTTTCTGGCATATATTATTAACCGATAGTTCAATTGAATAGATATGATGGAATACGAAACTTTTTTTGTTTATGAATTGGATGATTCAGGAGAACGGAAGCAATTGAATATAACACAGCAAGAATTAGAATCAACTCTGTATCCTGAACAAGTCCTTGTTATAGTGCGAGAAGATCTCAGAAGAATTTTCATATGGAAGGGACCAAAATCTCCAGTAAGGAAGAGATTCATTAGTTCCCGAGTAGCTCAGGATCTTCAGCAAGAACTCCGACTAGACTCGAGATATCACCGATGTAAAATAGTTTCTGTTGATGCGGGGGATGAGCCCGTTGAGTTCTTGGACGCCTTTCAATTGGAATCAATGGAAGTAACTGAAAGGTTAGAAGATTTAATATACATCAGAAATATTGATAGAGAACAAATGGAAAAGTCAACGACTCCCATAATAACTAAGAATGAGCCGATAGAAAATTATTCTTCCCCAACATCAAGTCGCCCAAGTACAGATCTTGTTAAATCCTCTCTTCCTCCAACTGGATATAAATCAAAAAGTTTTACCCGATATTCAAATTCACCAAAAACATTATCGGCTGCTGGTTTATCGATAGAAAAACAAGAGGAAATTAAAAATACTATATTGAAATCTAAAATACCCGAGAACTGTAAAAGGGTGAATCTAATTCTTGGTCACAGTCTATTTGCAGCAGTTTCAAAAACAGCTAACGTTTTTGGTGAGGATATCGAAGAAATAGAGTGGGAGCCTATGAAAAAAGTTCCTAAAAAGATGATTGAACTTTCTAATCATATTTTAAGAGTGTATTTTGATGAAAAAGAGGGGATCGTAGAAGCTATAGAAGTCTTAGAAAAAAAAGGAAAAGAAATTACTCGGCCGTCAAAAACTCCTCCGAAAAAATCTGCACCAAAAAAGAAACCCACAGCAACAAGGACGGCACCCAAGAAAAATCCTACAACAGCGAGGGCAGCTCCCAAAAAAAAGCCTGCTATGACACCTAAATCCTCTTCAATGAAAGGAAGAAAGCCTTTACCTAAAATTCCAAATAAGGATGACGAATAGATAAAAAAGAAATAAATATTTATTCTTAGTTTCTATGCAATAGTGATTTCCTTACTAAGATAAACATCTTGAACAGCATTTAGTATTCTAATACCTTCTGGGGTTGGTCTTTTAAAAGCCTTACGTCCTAAAATCAACCCCATTCCCCCTGAACGTTTATTAATAACTGCAGCGGTTACTGCATCTTGAATGTCATTATCTCCTGAAGCACCCCCTGAATTGATTAATCCTATGCGCCCCATATAGCAATTTGCTACTTGATATCTGTTCCATTCAATCGGATTGTCCACAGCCAATTTATCGTATACCAATTTATCCGTTCTCCCAAACCCTAAATCAAGAAATCCTCTACTTGTGGTTGATAGTTTTTGTTTAATAATATCAGCCTCAATTGTCACGCCTAGGTAGTTTGCTTGACTTTGTAAATCATTTGCCGTATGATAGTCTTTTCCATCTTTTATAAATTCTTCTTGATTTCTTAAATAAGTCCATAAGATGCACACAAGGCCTAACTCATGTGCGTACTTAAAGGCTTCACTTATCTCCTGAATTTGGCGTCTGCTTTTTGGCGATCCAAAATATATGGTAGCACCGATTCCTGCGGCACCCATTGTCCATGCGTGATCAATATTTGCAAAGAGAGTTTGATCAGACAAATTTGGTTTAGTTAAAAGCTCATTATGATTGATTTTTACTATAAACGGAATTTTGTTTGCGTATCGTCTTGAGACCGAACCTAATACTCCTAAAGTAGAAACAACGCCATTGCATCCACCATTTATCGCCAGTTTTACAATATTTTCTGGATCGAAATAGGTGGGATTAATTGCGAAACTTGCAGAAGCAGTATGTTCAATTCCCTGGTCTACCGGCAATATAGATAAATAACCCGTTCCTGCTAATCTTCCTGTTTGATTAAATAGCCTTCCCATATTATTCAATACTAAATTGCTTCTATCTGAGAGTTCAAAAACTCGTTCTATGTAATCGGGACCAGGAGCATGTATCATCTCCTTTGGGATTCCGGTACATACATGAGTTAATAAATTATCAGCTTCTGAACCTAAAGTTTTCTTAATTTCATTAATATCCATTATAATCTCAATAAGATTGTGATTTTGAAAATTAATTTAAAGAAGAAATAAGAGTCCAACTATAATATATTTTTGTTTATAATCCACGACTGAAAACTAAAATTTTGATAATGGGTGAATGTTGTTATCTAAACATTAGTGATCAGGAGGATCTCCTTATTTTCGATCATTTTCTATGCTGAAAAACTCTTTTAACAGCTCAGAAATAAGAGTATAATTGGAGGTTGTGACACTTGCATTATTACTCTCTAATTTTAACGAAATTTTCCTCCTCTCTCTTCCCGAAGTTTCTAGTTTAATTGATAATTTCTTAGTATCATGCTTTACCTTACTATTATTGGAGGAATTATTATCCCATAGGCTTTCTATTTTATTAACCATTTTTTCCTTGGCATTATTCGATCGTAATTTATGCCCGTTTAATATTGTGGGATTTTCCAATCCTAGTTTCTTAGATTTATCCATTTTAATCCAACTAGAAGAATTATATGTATATAAAATCATCAATAAAGTCTAGAATAATACTTAAAAACTCAGCATAAATTATTGAAAAACAATTAAAAAAAAAAAAGAAGATTAGAGATCAGGGATTAACTTTAATAAAGTTGCGACGATAGTTCCTGTGTCATTAATATCAAATCCGTCAATAACTTTAAGGCCGCTTAATTTCTCTATTACATCATGTAAGTGTTTTGAAACTTGAATCTGGCGTTTTTTAAGGTATCTGCTAATCAGATCTAAGTTGTTATTACCGTCGAAAATTGCAAATAATACATTTCTATCATCAATATCCATTGAATTTATATATCCTTGGAATTGTTCGATTAAGTTGCTTGTCCTAGGATTTATCGCGAATACAATTTTACTTTCCTTTAATAGCTCAAGACTTTCAAAGGATTTTACTTCCTCTATGCCTTTAGTTTTTAGATGATCTATCATTTCCCTTAAATAGAAATTAGATTCAAATTCATCTCCTTGAGCAATAATAACAATCTTTTTAGGAATATCTTTTCTAGAGCTATCCTTTATGTAATTTGTTGCTCGCGTTTGAATTACTTGATGGGGATACAGTAGATCAGTCTCAAAAGATTCTTCCATAAGTTTTGTGACTTGAACTTCGTCAAACATTTCACCAGAAAACGCTACTAATCGCTCTTTATATGTCTCTTCAAATATGTTGTTGAATGATTTAAGTTTTTTCTTTAGAGATTCTTGCGGTCTCCTTAGAAGAAGTAAAGCTACTTTAACATAGTCACCTTCATTAATAATTATTTTAAACTGTTTGTAAGATAATTCTTCTAAGCCGCCACCCTCAGCTTTCTGAATCTTCGAACCTATTTCTACGCCGAATGAAGATATTGCACTTAAAAATCCGGAAATTAAGGTTTCATCTATAGGAACTTCGGCTAAACTCTTACTGAAAACGGGAATCCCTCCATCCGCGGTTAAAATTAAACAATATTGAATGTTTTCAACATCTGAAAGCTTCTGGTACATTTGCTTCAAAAAAGCCCTCTTTTTGCGCTGTTTTGGTTTCTTATATCCATATGTAAGAATAAGATATGCCCCTACTACTACAATTGCACCTATAAGAATGTATATTCCCCAATCTTCAATGAAAGCTATAAATTCTGTAGTAATTCTAATTGGTTCAGAGGTTAATGTAGTAACCTGATAATATCCATAGGTATCATCAACTTCGATAGTAATATAACAATTTTTCCCCTCTTTGTTAAATTCTAAAGTTACCGTAGCAATTCCTTCATCATTTGTAATATCGTAATCACTATCAATTTCAGTTCCACTAGCATCAAATAATTTAAAATTCAATTTGACATTAGTTAGGGGAGTAGTTGTATTCGCAGATATAGTAGTTAAAATAACAGAAATTGAATAAGAACCTAAAGTATAACGAGAGTATGGTTCTTCATCGAAACCTATATCAGCGGTTATTTTATCATCTACATCTATTAAGAAACTTATCGTATAATTGTTCACTTTGTTTGATCCTTGAAAATCAATAGTGATGTTCATAGAAGTGCTGATAAAACTATCTGGAATTGAAAATGGATACCAAATTGTATTATTTCCAGTTACATATTGTGTTTCTATTGCGTGAATTGAATCATAGTCAAAAATGAAAACTACAGGAAGACCGCTAAAAGAAGGAGCTCCGTTATCTGGACTCCAAAAAGTCATGTTAAATGTGATCATCTCACCATATCGATAGACACCATCACCATCTTCATCTAAAATATCATAATTGAAGCTAGAGTTCCATTTAGGTAATATATTATCAGTTCTGGAGCTTAAATTATACGCAATTGTAGTAGAGCCAAGAAATTCAAAATAGGTGGTAATGTTATTTTTACCATCTGCTAGCTCAAGAATTGTATATCCACACTCTCCGTTCTCATCAGTGTAAAGTTGTTGAGTAGTAAAAGGAGATATTTCATTATCATAATAACTTGAAAAGAGAATAATTCGATTTTGTAACGCTTCCCCAGGATCTTGTATATCAATTCTTACCTGATAAGTCGCTGAATATCCCACTCTGGCAGTATTATTAGGAAAATCAATAAATTCCAATATAATGGGGATTTTTCCATAGATAATTTGGGTAACACTAATTTCTGAACGCCCAATTTTTTCTTGACCTTCATATGCTGCTTGAATTGTAATATTTTGACCTTCATATTCAGAGGATATAATATAATCATGGATACTTACCCCCTCTACTCCAGTAATCGTATTAACGAGGAAACTATCTAATCCAATAGAGATATTAAGATAAACAATTTGAAAGGGGATGGTTGTCTCGTTTTCCATGTATTTGAGCGTCGTTCTGATTTCAAATTCCTTTAAGATCCTAATTGTGCTGGGAATTGAAATTCCGAGCTCTGTAGGACTCTGGGGGATTATAGTAAGATTCACGATATTACTTTGAGCATCTTCACAATTAAACGCGGTTCCATTTATGTATATTGTATATTCTCCAGCAATGAGGTTTTCCAGAGAAATATCAGCTGAATATACCCCACTCATTAGTAAACTTAGGGATCCAGCTTTTTTCTGTATAGTCCCATCGTAGATAAAATACTCCAATATTCCAAAATTATTCGGTATAGGATTAGATGGATCGATAACTTTTTCCATCGTAGCATATATTGAAATTTCTCCTTCAGCATAAACAGATTCTATATTTTGGAGAGTTATTTCCGTATTAATTTTATTAATGAAAATAGTTACATTGATTTCATTGGTATTATAATCACTAGCGGAACATATTATGAATAAAGTCTCATTTTGACCGCTTTGAGTAGCGTTTAATCCTGTTGTATCCAGCGTAAGATTGTATAGTCCTATCCCTATTTCTAGTGCTTCAAAATATGTCCCTGTATTACCTATAGTTCCTAAAACCAATCCTCCTGTTATAGGGTTGGCAGTTGATTGATCTGTTATATTAATTTGAATTCGACTATTAATTGTATCATTGACAAAAGGTATGTTATTTTCATTTATGACATATTGAGAAAATGGATTAAGGTATGCACCCCACACGATACTAACATCTAAATTATTTACAGAAATCACGTCTAGACTAGTAAACAAAAATCTTGGCCTATGGAATTGTTTAAATAAAGTAAACCTTAACGTATAAGTCCCATTTGGTGCACCAGAAGTAAATAGTGGGATGCTATAATTTCCATCTCCGTTATAAGTTATGGTTCCGATTTGATATGTGCCTGTCCAAGCCTTCCCCCATAATCTCCAAATTCCAGTCGAGTTCTCAAAGACATGCAGGGTTGCATTTTCAATCCCCCAATCAGCAGAAGTTCTATAGTAAACACTGAAATCTGCGATATCTCCTGATGAAACTGAACCTGCCTCGCTAATAAATCCCGCTTTAGTATCATTAAGAATATAAAATTGTTTTATCTTAGAACCAAATCTTAAAGATTTACCTTCTCCTGTGTCATTCCATTTGAAATATAAAAAATATCGACCAACCTCGTAAGATTCCAAAATATTTAGAGTTCCTACAACATTCTTATTGGTGGAGGTATAGTATTTTGGATAATTTCCCAATTTATCTCCAGTTCCGTTGAGTAAACTAACGCTATAATTACCGTTTATTAAATCTTCATAGAGTGTAAAGTTATACTCGAGGATTTCATTTTTATAATAAGCGGGGGAACCATCATAACGAATTGTCGAATTTAAGGAACAATTTGTAATATAGTTCCATTGTCTTGCTCGCAATGTCCAATTTCCTGATTGAAATGTATTTAAAACTCTACTATTTTGATAGTCTGAGCCCAATGAAGAATTAAGTCGACGGAGATATTGTGTGTGATTTAGCAAATTTGGTGTAATTGCACTAAAAACATTCCAATTTGAACTCTGTGAACCATTCATATCAAATGCAGGTAAATCAAGATAAGAAATAGAGTAAGAAGATAGGTTGAAAAAGGGAGTTGAATTTACTGAATTTAATTTATTATAAGAAATCGAATTGTTAAAAACAATATTCCATATACCAAATCTAGAGTTTGCAGTTTCAATACTATAGAATGCATTTGAGCCACTGATGTTATAATTAAAACGGGATACATTTAGTTCTGAAAGAAGGCTTAGGTATAAATTATCCTGGTATTTTGATATATCGGATCTAAATTGAAAATTATGCAATTCTCCTCCTAACCAGCTAGATGTATCTATACTGAAATTATTTTGAGTAACAGCTTGCCACATACCAGAGTCGTCAATATTAATTTTTAAATCAGAATACACAACATCTGGATGTTTATAATTGATATTGAAATAGACATTGTCTAAGTAATGTCGATAATATATACGATGATAATAATTATCTTCAAAAATTACTCCTATTTTGAATTCTAAATCATCATTTCTTAAAATATCTATATACTCTTCAGATATACTAAAGTTAAAATGCGTCCAGGGAGTAGAACTGAAACCTGTTCGGCTTATTGACATCATAGAGAATGGAAGAACCCTAATAAGTTCGGTAGTTCCCATTAAATCATCAATAACCATAAATAGTGAGGCATTATTCTCGAAAACAAAGGGATTAATCCAATTTCCATCCTGATCAATACATTTATAATCAAACTCAAGAGAAGCAACTTCATATTTGTTTGAAGTGTTAAACATAAATTCAATTGATTCGAATTTCGCACTGATTATATCAATATCCCCGCTATGAGAGGGATTCTTTGCCCAAATACCAAAATCAAACTTATTGATCCCTACTAATCCATCAATTAAATCTGTAATGTTATAAGTCCTTGAGATAGATTCATGAAAAATATGGCCTGTCAGGTATTTATTATGATAAACCATTAAAGCTGTATCTGATCCATTAAAAGGAACATCCCCCGTTTTTGAAATCCATTTGGTTCCGTCAATATATTTATTATTAATTCTAGCTTTTACTTCATATTCATCCTCAGATTCAAAAGTAGAATCATCATCAATACTCCACGTAAGCGTCACCTGAGCATATTCCACTGCATATGATAAATTTAAATAATACCACCATGCAGCAGAAGGATTTCCTCCTACCATTGATTCATGAGGAACAATTATTATTCGCAGCGCATCAGCAACGTCATCATAATTTAACTCAACAAAATCCCAAACTGGGTCGTACTGACCCCCATAGGGAGATCTATCATCCTTAATAAAATAAGGATCTGTCTCAAAATTGTTAAAATCCTCAATAGTCTCATCAGTTTCTTGAAAAATCTCACCCTTCTGGATATCTAAACTATCTGGATTTATATTACTTAAAGTCTGGCTCCATAAGGCATAGTTTCCTCTTCTAAAACCTGGTTCTTTACCATCGTAATCATTATAAATTTGCGTTCTTACGTAATCTGGTTCTTCGTCATCTGGTTCAAACGTCTGGTAAAAAGAACCTCTACCATTTTCATATTCTTCATCATTCCAAGGTGATTCCTCTTGGTCTACATCAAAAGTGGAGTCTGTTAATTTCTGTTCTTTAGAATAAGATTCTATCTCAAACTCCATTGAACTAATATTCCAACTTTCAGGTGTGAGAGTATTGAAATAATTCCCCTCTTGTGCAAGGAAGTTTCTGTCAGAAAGGATACTTGAGGCATTTTCAACGACATCAAAGTTGGTGTTATTAGAGGACGAATATCCGCCAAAATTAGGTTGAATTTGATTATAAGTATCATCAATTAATCTGTCTTCATTATCTTGAAAACTTCCAGGATTAAAATCATGATATTGAAAATTTAGCGAATTAAAATTAAACATTGCGATTCCTAGGAAAAAAAGAACCACTAAAAATACACATCTCTTTGATTTAGTTTTCATTTGACTAACCCTGTTGGTTTAAATAATATGGTTGTATATTAAAAATTTTAAAAATATCCAAGTATTGCATATGTTGTAAAAATTATATAAATCAATGACATTTCTATCAAAACTACTGGAGATTTCAAGTCTCGTTTATAAAAATTATTATTGTTAGTTAATTTCTATGATTTATGCCTGATGAGTTTGAATTTAAGGATTATAAATCGATGGAAGACTATGGTAAAACCGTTGAAGGCACAAAATACTTACATTCTCTTTACCTGAAAGCGGTAAATCACCCGATTAGGCGTGAAATATTAAATATCGTAAATGAAAAAAAAAAAGTTTCAAAAAGCGAGTTATTGGGAATTCTTTCAAGTAAAAAATTAGTGAATGACGAAGCAGCACTTAATTATAATATGGATTACTTGATTAAAGCTTTTTGCGTTCAAAAAACCAAAGTTGAAAATGATGAATACTATGAAATCACTCAGAGTGGTCGAGTAGTAGAATACTTATAATAGAAGTATTTTTTCATCATTCTTTGTTCATCTTATTATAGCAATCGCAACAAGGAATTCCAAAATGAAGATTATGATATCTAAATTTATTCTTTTTAATACGCATAAAGTTAATTAAATTCTTGATTAATTCTCTCTTATTTCGATCGAAATATAACTGTTGTAAGTTAAAATAATGATTAGGATTTCCACATAATGGGCAATATGAGTAGAATTTTATAAATTTTTGAAATTTCTTTCTTTCTGTAGGTGATAGAGATGCTATTTTTAAGTTAGGATTGCTCTCGAGTATATTCTTCAAATTATCCAACTCATTGATCATTGAATTTCTTAAGAAATTTGCGATTTCTCTCTTCTCATTACTTTTTCTATCAGATAGAATCTCACTATTAGAATCTACTTCGAAATATTCAATTGCGCTATTAAAAAATGAGAGTTTTTCTCTAATGTCTTTCTTACTCATAAAATACACCTATATTTTATTTGTTAATTATATCTCTTCAAAGAATATGTATCCCAACCAACTAAAAAAATTTTATCACAGAAATTTGAGAAATTTTTCATTTCTATTGAAGATATCATCCTTTTTTTCTCCTGTTAATCTTCTGAAGTCGATAACCTTTGAAGGGGCAAAATATTCAAATTCAAATTCAACTGGATCTCCTGCGCTTCTACCGGGTATTGGCATAAGACGTGCCGTTAATGGTTTATTAAGCCTAACAGAAATTGTACATAAATCTAATAGAATATAAAATAATTCTTGTTCAGTTATGTCTCCAGGAAGAGGAATAACATCTAGTCCAGCCCCGCATATCGTTGAATATAATAACAATGAATCCAAGTTAAATTTATCTTCAGCTAATCTTTTAGATATTATATAATCTTCTAATACTGGTTGAAAAAATCCCGAAAAACCAATAACCTTCTCCTTGTTGACAGGTATAGCATTCTTTATTAATGCAACTCCTGTCAAGGTCCCATTAGCCCCAAAATACTCAATACCTAGCTCCTCTATGGCGGTTCCGATACTTTTATCTATCTCTGGAAAGGGAGCAGGAGAAAGATCAATCCCTTTAAACTCAATTCCAAAATTTCGACTAGTTCTTTCACATATTTTGGTTATATCATCATAAATCTGATTAAATTTAGCTAACATGTTATGTTGGGCTTCTTTTAAATTAGTTGAGTTTTTAATGGCATCTATCACCTCATCTGCCATTTCTAATGCAAGCGAAAATGTAGGTTTCTCCGAATGATGGTAAGCTGCAGGAAAAAAAGGGAAGTTAGGACCTACATTAGCAGAAACGCAAAAATTAAGATTTTTGAATGGATCCGGTTCAGATAGATGTTTTATTATGCTAGCTCCTGACCTCAGAGCACTGATATTAATACCTTCTCGGGATGATGCCACAGGTAATGAAGTAAAGAAAGTATTGGTGTTTTTAATAAAATTTGGAACCTCATCCAAGAGAAGTCTTTCAAAAATACCGAGTTCGTGAATTTGATCAGCTAACATCATACAGCAAGCAAAATAATCCATTTCATAATCTTTAAACATGCTTTGTAAGAAAATTAATTGATCTTTTATTTCAACTAAAGTTTTATTTAGATTTCTTTCGTAAAATAATCGATTTCCATAGCTGAAAATAGGTTGGGAGCAAAACCGCTTTGTCTGAACAGGGATCCCGATATTGTCAAACGCATTTGTTAATTCTTTATTAAAGTTAGAAAAGTTTTCAAGGTTTTCTTGCATGAATGATAGAATCGATTCGTTTTTATTTAAGAACGGGATGATTTGACCTGTTGTAATTGCTCTAATTCTCATGGATACCTCAACTTAAAGAAATTACCATCCTATTTTAATATCACTTAAAGAGATTTTTTCCCAATATAATAATGAAAGATATTCATGTATACTTTTTATTAATTTTTGATGTAGGTATAATCTTATTAGGGTAAGTAGAAGTTATATTTCATCGAGTTTTGCTTTTTCTTCAGGTTTTTTCCTAGGTGGTATAATTTTAATATATTCACCAGGTTGAATGGGGCCAATTTTGGAGAGTTCTTCCTTAAACGCATTAATAGTTCTCGCATATTTTTCTCCCTCTCCTGCTGCAATACTGACGATTTTCACTCTCCTCTCATCTATACCAGCTTCAGCTAAAATTTCTTTAATACTTTCATAGCGAGAATTTGCTTTAACAAAGCCGTCTTGGTAATGGCAGTCTTGAGGATAGCATCCAGCTATTAAAACACCGTCAGCTCCATAGAAGAAGCTTTCAAAAACTAAAGAGGGATTAAGCATTGCTGTACACATAACATGTACAACTCTAATATTTGTTGAGTAAAGAAGTTTACTTGTTCCAGCAAGATCAGCACCAATATAAGAACACCAGTTACAAAGAAATCCTATTATCAGGGGGGATTCTCTTTTTTGCTTTAAAATAGAACGAATTTGAGCGGAAATCTGGTTTTTTTCAAACCCGGGGATATACAGGGCATCTGAATGACACATCGCAGCGCAAGCACCACATCCGGAACAATTGGCTTGAACTACCTCAAGGTTTTCATTTTCGATCTTCAGAGCATTATAAGCACAGGTTTCAAGACATAGTCTGCAAAAATCGCATTTTTCCTTATTAAAAGAAACTATATGAGGATCCAACTCAACTTTCCCTTTAGCAATTAATGAAATTGCTTTTGCTGCAGCACTCTCAGCTTGAGCGATACTAGAAGGAATATCCTTTGGACTTTGTATAGCCCCAGCTAGGTAAATTCCATTTAATGTTGTTTCTGAGGGTTTTACTTTTAAATGTTTTTCTAATAAAAATCCGTATGGATCTTGGGAGACATTTAGAATCTTGCTTAACTTATCTGTCCCCTCGGCAGGTTCAATTCCAACTGCTAAGACTACGAGGTCGGTTCTATTCTCAAATATTCGATCCTCAATTACATCCTCACCCCGGACCAATAATTCCTCTGAAGTGTCACTTTTTAACACCGCAGAGATATTACTTTTTATAAATCGAATTCCAAAAGCCTCCCGAGCCCTATTGTAAAACTCTTCACAGTTCTTCCCAATAGCTCTAATATCGTTATAAAATATATTTATTTCTGTGTCTGGATTTTCGTTTTTTATAATCGTAGCTTGTTTAATTGCTGCGTTACAGCACGTTTGGCTACAATATTCATGATGTATTTGCTTATTCCGAGATCCAACGCATAAAATAAAAGAAACTTTTTTAGGAGGTTTTCCAGAGGAGGGTTTAATGACTTTTCCATTAGTTGGACCGTCGTTATTGAGTAATCGCTCCATTTGCATTGTTGTAATGATATCTGGGGATTTCAGATAATTATACTCCCCTAACAAACTTGGATCAAATGTTTTTAATCCTGTTGCTACTATTATTGTTCCAGTTTTTATCTCTAGAATTTCTGATTTTTGATCAAAATCTATCGCATCTCTTTCACCACAAGCTTGTTGACAAGCTTTACAACCAATACAATATTCTTCTAATATGTTAGGTAGGAGTGGAATTGCTTGAGGATAGGGTATATCAATAGCTTTCCTCGGAAAAAAGGTATCTTCAATATCAATTGGACAAACATCCCGGCAAATATCAAAACAACCAACACACACATCTTCTTTTATAAATCGTGGTTGTTTTCTAATAGTTATTTCAAAGTTACCAATATAACCATTAACAGCTTCAATCTCAGAATTAGTATAAAGTTCAATATTCGGGTGATCTTTAATTTCTGACATCAATGGACCTAAAATGCATATTGAACAATCCAAAGTTGGGAAAGTTTTGTCAAAAAGTGCCATATGACCCCCAATTGTAGCCTTCTTCTCAACCAAGAATACTTTATATCCTGCGTCAGCAATAACTAAAGCAGCTTTTATTCCTGCTATTCCTCCCCCAATAATAAGAGTAGAAGGTGTAATGTTAGAATATTTTACCTCAAGGGGCTCTAATAATTTTACACGTTCAATGGCCATATTAATTTGATCGATCGCCTTTATTGTAGCTTTCTCTGGTTCATCAGCATGAACCCAAGAATTTTGTTCCCGGATATTAGCAAAGGAAATCAAGAAGCGGTTAATACCTGCCTTTTCGATAGTTTTTCTGAATAACAAACCATGCAATTTAAAGGAACACGCGGCGATTACAATTCTATCTATTTTATTTTCTTTGATTTCTTCTATAATTTTCTTTAAACCGGATTCTGAACATAAATATTGATCTTTTATAACATGGATATCAGAAAGTTTGCTAAAGTATTCTATTAGCTTCGTGTTATTGATTGTACCGCTTATATTTTTTCCACAGTCACATAAAAATAAGCCAATTTTCATTTTTTTACCTCATGCTTATTTGAAGTTTTCCCAGTTCTATGTTAATTATAGGGGTGAGTTTTTATTAATTATTCCTAATAATATATAAAAGTTGATGTTTTCTCTTCATTATATTATAAAAGTATGCATTTCTACTTGAAAATTTTTGGGTAATTTAAGAATTTCTGAAACTTTTTCGGAGATTGAAAGAACTAGTTCAATATTTATATGCTATTTTTAATTTTCCTGTAGGATTTCCTTTGGTAAAAAGGGATATACTTTCAAAATATCAAAATCTTGATTCTTCATCTGTAGAAAGTATTTTTTTTCAATTTCATATTCTTTTCTAGCCCAGCTGAGTATTTCTTCTTTTGAATAGTATTTACCATTTAATTCTTGCAATCCCTTACACTTCTTTTTATAATCTTGAAGGTTTTTTAAATTGGAAACCATCATTTGCCAAAAGGGAAACGATCTGCATTGAAATGGACGGGCTTTATGTACACTACAGTTATTTTCAATTAAAAAATGGCAGTGCTCATCCCCCCCCATAAAAGCAAATCCAAGAGTTTTAAATCTGTAAGTTCTACCTTTTTTAGCACCTACTTCTCTCCAGAAGAAACTGTCATTAATAACCTTCAGATACTTTTTAGCAAAAGCCTTTAATCCTTTTTTTCCCTTCATATTCAAATGATCGGCTAAAATTTGAATATCATCTTGATAAAGATAGACTTCACCTTCATGTAAACCTCTGCAACAATCTCCACACATCTGACAGGAAAATTTTATACCTTTCTCTAGAGCTTTTGAAATTTTTATCTCAATCGAGGTCAAGTTAATGAATTTAACTTAATTTAATGCTTAATAAATAATATTGAAATAGTTAATTAATATTTAAATATTAATTAATTGATTATACTAGAGAATTATAAAAGAGGAGTTCTGATTTTTGGTAAAGACATTAATCAATGAGATAGATTCTGATTTAGATTTTCAATCTATTAACGAAAAGATTATGTTGTTAGAAAATGTCTTTTCCAAACATAAGATTTTTAGTGATAGCAAATATAAGGAATGGTTAACAGATTTCAAAGAAATATATGGCAAGGAGGAAGCAAATCCACGATTGTATGTTATTCTTTCTATTATTTATTTTTTTAGTATTGTCTTTATTACTCATTATATCCTACGTGAAAGAGATGTTTTTTCTCAGAAAAGTGGCATCCTTAATGATTTAAGCAAATATGAAAGGAGAATATCCACGATAAAAAAAATCGAAATTGGGGAAATTCATTATTTTTCACCGATTCTCTCGCTTATTGATATTGATGAATCCAGTATCCTTTCGGATCTTATTTATGATTTATCAACCAAATTATTCCAATCAAAGATAAAAAGGGAATATATCTTTGATTTTCTAATCCAGAGAATGATTTCTACTAACTTCAGGCATAAATCTGGTGAATATTATACGCCTCCATTTTTAGTGAAAAAGATGATTGAGGACGCTTATTCATTTGGGGATATTGTTCTTGATCCCTGTTGTGGTTCAGGGAATTTTTTGGTGGGGATAATAAAGGCGATACTTTCTCAAGATAAGAATGATAATGAGAAATTTGAAGCTCTAAATAAGATATACGGATTTGATATTAACCCCATTTCTATTTATTTATCAAAAGTAAACCTGTTCTTAATTTTGCCCGAAAAATTTCATGATTTTTCATGTAACCTATATGTTACGGATTTCCTTTTTCAAGAAAGGAATAATTTCCACCAGAAATTTGATTTAATCATTGGGAATCCACCTTGGTATACTTATAGAGATGTAGGATCCAATATTTATCAACAGCAAATAAAACTGCTCGCGGAAGCTATGGAAATTAAACCTCGCCCTAAAAATATCTTAAATTTGGAAATCTCAACTTTGTTCTTTGCCAAAGCAACTTATTCTTATTTGAAAAGAAATGGAAAAATTTTTTTTGTTATTACTAAGGGTGTTATTACTGGTTCTCATGCTTCCCGATTTCGAACATTTAAAGGTCTCTCAGATCTCAAAATCTGGATATTCGAAAAAACGATAGAAGATATTTTTAATATTGATTTTATTTGTCTTTATGCCCGTAATTCCAAAAAAAGGGGAGAACTTAGAGATTACGAAATTCCCGCACATTACTTTACCATATATAATGAAATTGAAGATCTTAATTACTTTGATGATATCCAATTAGAGATAAGAGAGACCAAAAACCTTATTCCTTTTTCGATTGAGCGAAAAAGAGAAAGAACTTACGTTAATAAGTTGATAACTAAAGAACAGTGGAAGAAATTAATACCGATTAAAACTAGCCCTTACAAAGAACTATTTCATAAGGGAGCCGATTTGAACCCAAGAAATCTTATCTTTGTAAATTTTACAGAGATTAATGATGAATTTGTAAAGGTTTATCCAGACGAGAGAATCTTTAAAAGAGCAAAAGCACCGTGGAATAAAAAAGAATTCAATGATGTAACTATTGAGAAAAAATATATCTTCAAGGTTATCAAGAGTACTGAATTAGTTAAATTTCATATATATGATTATTATTATGTTTTTTTGCCACTCTCACAAGAAGATCTAAGCTTTAACATAAGTATTCTAGGGAAACAAGCAAAGAAATTTTATGAAAAAATTAATAATGTTTATTTGAAAAATAAAAAAGACACTACTCTTCATAATAATCTAATGGAAAACTTAAACAGGTGGGCCAAATTAATCAACCAGAGACAAATTTCAAAAATAAAAGTTGTGTATAATAATTCTGGTTCTATACTGAACTGCGCTGTAGTGCAAGGAAATTTTTTAATTACGGGAGATTTGAGTTTTTTTGTCACTGAAAATCTTGATGAAGCTTTTTATTTATCAGCAATCTTAAATTCTCCTCTGTTAACAAACCAAATTAGGATATTGAAAAGCTCTCGACATATTTTTAAGCTCCCATTAGATATTCCAATTAAAAAATATGATGAAAATAATTCAGATCATCAGCGATTAGTCGAACTAGGCATAGAAGGTCAAAAAATATCGAAAAAAACCATTTCTTCAATAAATGCAAACCATAAAATATCAAAAATAAAAATTCAAAATAGACTACAAGGTAAGTTAAAGACATTATTTTCTCAAACTGATGAAATTCTTTTGAGAGAATTTAAATTATAAAGCAGAAATTACCTTAACAAAACAGATTTCAGTTTAGTTATTTTTGAATGAGCCATTGAAATCTTTGATCTATTAGATTATAAATGATTTTTAATTTCTATAATATATCATATACCCATTCATAATGCAATTAGGATGCGCAACTACTTATTCAAAATTTTGATAACAGGCAACGGCGGAGTCGGAAAGACAAGTTTATTACGGAGATATGTTGATGGTTTCTTTGATGACAGCACAATAATGACAGTGGGTGTTGAATTTTTTATTAAAGAGATAAGTTTTGATAACGTAAATTGCTCGTTACAATTATGGGATTTAGGAGGGCAACAAAGGTTTAGGTATCTCCTTGAAAATTATGTTGCGGGAGCGAGAGGTGCTCTACTGTTATTTGATCTCACAAAGCTTCCTAAAATAGGAGATATATTAGAATGGGTAAATATCGCCAGGCTTCATGATATAAACCTACCGATCATTCTTGTTGGAAATAAAAGTGATCTAGATGATTTTGTTGCTGTTGACGATGAAAGTGCTTTTAATCTCAAAAACGCTTTCAATATGGTAGAATACATAAAAACTTCCGCTAAAAACGGTCAAAATGTTGAAGAGCCATTCGAAATCTTAGCAAAAAAATTAATATCTACAGGGAAATATTGAAATTAAGAAAATATTTAGATTTAAATCATGAAGGATGAACTTGTTATCTTAGGATCTGGTGGGGGACGACATCATATACGAACTCAACATCGTGCTACTGGAGGATTATTATACAAATTTAATGGAATACAAGCACATATAGATCCTGGACCTGGTGCATTAGTTAGGATTAATCAATTCAACGAAGACCCTACAAAAACAGAATTATTTATAATAACACATGCGCATGTTGACCATTATAATGACGTAAGCTCAATAATAGAAAGCTCAAGAGAAGTTTTACATGATAAAGATTATAACTATTTTAAAAAAGGGGTACTGATTACGACTGATGAGGTCCTTCAATACGTTTCTGATTATCATCTAAATATGCTTGAGAAGGTTGTAATATTTAAGGAAGGGGAAAGTTTTGAATATAATGGAGTCAGAATGATTGGGACGAAAGTGATCCACTCCCCAAACACCGATGGTTTTGGGATAATATTTAAGTTAAAAGATTATAATCTGGCTTATACTAGCGATACTATGGTTTTTAATGGTTTCTCAGAACAGTTTTCTAATGTAGACATACTGATCCTTAACCTATTACGCCCAGATTCTATCACATGTAAGAGACATTTATGTACCGATGAAGTTATTCCCTATTTAAACAAAATTAGTCCTTCTCTTACTACATTAATTATTACTCATTTTGGTTCATATATGGATGGGCCTCGTTCACGAATAAATCATGTTCCAAGCCAAATTAAGAAGCTGAAAGAAGAAACCACTATCAAGAAGATAATTGCTGCAGAAGATGGATTGAGATTTCGCATTAACGAGTTAATATATTAGCTGATTTTTAAATTTGCAGTTTAAGATATAAACGGAAACTTTATTTCTAGTTAAAATTTGAAACAAACCAATTCTATCGGTTGAAATTTTATTTGTTCTTGATATGAGAACGAATTTTAAAATATAACCAATTGGTTTTTATAAGTAAAAAGGCTATAGCTATATGTGAAGGCCAATTTGAACCTGATCAAACATTGGATAGCTCGCCCCATTTCGGGAAAGTGCCAAAATTCGCCCTCTATTAAACTCTCTTGAGTTTAATTCTCTCCCTGATTTTATTACTTTGGGTCGGGTTTTGTTGGTCCTTCTCTTTCTTTT
>JAEOTL010000465.1 GCA_016839845.1 Promethearchaeota archaeon | reverse complement strand
CCAAATGGAAACTTTGTTGTGTTAGGTGGAGTTAGTGGTAAGAATATTGAAGGGGAGCGTGAAAAAAATATGGAAAGATGGCATAGGAAAATTAGACATCAAGTTCGGTATGGAGGTGCTCACTATTGGTTAGGCGAGTCAATTTCACAGTCAGTGACAGAAGCAGGAGCGTTTACTCCAGAATATGAGCAGTTTTTCAGAGATATGAAGAAGACAGTTGACCCAAATTATCTTTTGAGCCCAAATAAATTCCACTTACACACATACGATTCGAAATTTAAAGATTATAATGTAGAAGAAGAGGATTAAAAAAAAATGACAGAATTTGAACCAAAGGAAAAATTTAAGCATCTTGCAAAGATAGGTCCTAATGTTTTGCAATGTATTGCTTGTGGAGATTGTAGAGAACAAACTGATTATACAGCTAGTCCACCAAAATGGGGTGTATGTGTCGCAAAAGACCATACATCCGGATTTGAGCCTTATTTTGCTCGTGGGAAAATGCAAATTATTCGATCTCTATGGCAAGGCAAACTCGATTTGAGCAAGGAAATGGCAGAAGTTATCTTTCAATGCCCAACATGCAATGCATGCACAGAAGCTTGTGCCTACGATATGGACAATGTTGAGCTTTATGAAGCTCTCAGAGCCGAATTAGTAGATGCTGGTTGCGGTTTAGAAGCTCATAACCCAATGAACAAAGCAATGGTAGAACTTTTAAATCCATATGAAAGGGACAACAAGTTAAAGGCTAAATGGTTAGAAAAACTTGATTTCAAAGTAAAGGATGCAAACACAGAGCAAGTAGAAAATCTCTATTTTGTAGGATGCACAGCGGCTCTAACACCTGATATTGAAAACGTAGCAATCAATTCAGCTAAGATTTTTAATAAATTAGGAATCGATTTTGGTGTATACGGGGAACAAGAAGTTTGCTGTGGAAGCGTAGGCATGCGTACAGGTGACCGGAAAGCTTTCAATTCAGTTGCGAACAAAAACTATGAGATGTTTAAGAAAAGTGGATTTAAAACTATTATCACGAGTTGCGCGGGATGCTATAGAACATTAAAGAAGGATTATGCCGACCACATGGAAGATCTGGGAATTACAGTGTATCATACTATTGAATTTTTAGCCAAATACATCAAGGAAAACAATGTACAAATGAAGAACTTGGGGGTTAAAACAACTTACCATGATCCTTGTCACACAGGACGACATATGGGACTCTATGAAGAACCAAGAGAAATCTTGAGCAAGATAACAGATTTAACAGAGATGAAAACGATCAAACAGGCTGCAAAGTGCTGCGGTGCTGGTGGAGGAGTAAGAAAGGGTTTTGCTGAATTATCCATTGACATCGCAAAGAGTAGAATTCAGGAAGCTGAAGAAACAGGGGCAGAATATTTAGTAAGTATGTGTCCCTTCTGCTTTAGGAATCTAGCTGATGCTATTGAAGCACTGGGATCAAAACTAAAAATGATAGACTTAACAGATTTAATAATCCAAGCTTTAGAATAATCTTTTTTTTTCTTTTTATTTTTTTTCGTGTTTTTAGGAATTATACAAGTATCATTAGTACTACTTTAAAGTTTCAAAAAAAAAGAAATAGTAATATTTTAGATTAAGGATTAAATTGCTCGTGCTAAAGTTTGGGCATCCTTTATAGCTGCTTGAATATCCCTTGGAGTTTTACAATCCCCAACAAACTCTACTTTAAATCCTACATCTTCAAACTCTTTTTCTAGAGTATTTTTTGGCGTAGTTCTAGCTCCAATATGAACTAGGGTATCAGCTTCAATTTCATGTTCTTTTCCCTCAGAGTCTTGTATTATAACCGCATTCTTCGTAACATCTATAAGTTTTGCTCCTTTAAATTGTGGTATTTTATTATCTTTGAAATACCGATGAATCCACGTAACCCTGCCAGTAAGTCTAGCTTGGGTAAGTATTCCTGCTAATACTTTCTCCGTTCCCGCAATTGCTTTAATGTTATGACCTTGCTCTCTTAATGTTATTGCGGTTTCTGTCCCTCCCTTCCAATAGGTATCCAATCCCCATATTACTACATTTTTACCTATTGGTTTGCTTTTTAATATCGCTTCATCCTGAGTTATAACATTTGGGTGGTCTTTATATTTAACCGGAAGAACTGCCTCAGTTCCTACAGCAAATGCTAAAACATCACAATCCAGTTCCTTAATTTCATTGGTTTTTAATTCTCGATTTAAATGAATGGGAACGTTTAGCTTCTTTAGTTGTATTTTCTGGTAATTCACAATGTTCATAAATTGTTCTTTTTTGTATTCTGCTGCTAATATGTGCATCAACCCGCCTACTCTATCCGATTTTTCATAAATTTCAACGTCATGCCCTCGAAGCTTTGCTACTCGTGCTAATTCCATCCCTGCAATACCAGCTCCCAAAACAATTATTTTTTTGGGTTCTTCAGTAGGAATGAGCTCTTTATAAGCATGCCTTTCATATGGGTTAAGAACACAAACACCACCACAACCTACTTGACAACCGATACAATACTTGATATCATCAGCGTGTCCACTAAAATATTTATTAGGAGTTTCAGGATCAGTAATTAACTGTCTTCCCATATAAATTATATCTGCTTTTCCTTGTTGGATGAAGTCATCGGCCATTTTCACATCAATAATATTTCCAACACCAATTACAGGTATATTCACAACTTTTTTAATTCCCTCGGCGTGGTGAATAAAACCACCAGGTGGGATATATGTAGGGATATTTATTCCTTCAGGTTTTCTTACTTGTATTCCTTGGCTGACATCAATACAATCAACTCCGATTTTTTCTAAGATTTTGGCCACTTCTTGCTGATCTTTTAATTTTAATCCATCATCTAGCAGTTCTTCAGCAGAGATCCGAACAAAAATGGGATTATCTCCAATTTTATCTCTCATTTTTTCAACGGTTTCTCTAATAAATCGTGTTTTATTTTCCCATGAACCACCGTACTCATCTGTTCTTTGATTGTAATAAGGGGATAAGAAATCGTGATATAACGTTCCGTGTGCAGAGTGTATTAATACATAATCAAAACCCATATCGATTGCTCTTTTAGCAGCCGCGGCAAATCTATCCTCAACAACTATAATTTCTGATTTTGTCATGGCATGAATTTCTTTAAATCCTGCTTTTTCCAAGTCTTCACGCCAATTAGGATTAATCAGTTCATAAGCATCACTTGCTATTACAGGATCTACACTAGAGGGTGCCATTACGGGCATGTTCATTTTCATAATGGCAATAAACATTAGAGTAAGAATACCCCCGTTTGCAATTTGGATACCAATCTTAGTTCCATATTCATGAATTTTATCAGTAAATTTTTTAAACGCAGGTATATTTTCATCCAATCCAATACATGGTGATATTGGCCCATTCATTGGTTCTGGTGAAGATGCTTCCACTGTGATTAATCCAACACCGCCTCTGGCTATAGGTTCATATACATTGTAGAAATTCTTTCCTGGGATACCGTTGGAGATTGACCCGGACATCATGGGTGGAAATCCAAGCCTGTTTTTAATTTCCATATTTCTAATTTTTAATGGATCAGTTACTTTTGTCATATTTTTCTCACTTCTTCAAAAATTTATAATTAAATAGTGTATCTACTTGATTTGACTTAAATTTTATCATCAATCGATTCAGCTCTATCAATGATTTAGTTTATACTTTTTTGGAGAAGGTTACATAATAACAGTTTTTGTTAGAGCTAATTTTTCTCATATTCCATATTTCTTAATACAGTTTAAAAGTATCTCATCTGAAATTACTTAATGGAGAATGCAGATTGTGAGAAACATCAAAAGTATATTAAAATAAAATAAAAAAGATTTATCAAAAATAAATATTAAAAGAATTAAATAGTACGGGCTAAAGTTTGGGCATCATATATTGCTGCTTGAATATCTCTTGGGCTTTTACAATCCCCAACAAACTCTATTCTGAATTTTGCATTATCAAATTCTTTTTCAAGAGACTTTTTTGCTGTGGTCCGACCTCCTATATATACGAGTGAATCAGCCTCTATTTCATGTTCGTTGCCCTCAGAGTCTTGTATTATAACTGTTTTATCAGTAACGTCAAGGAGTTTAGCTTCTTTTAATTGCGGTATTTTATTATCTTTATAATATTGATGAATCCACGTAACCCTGCCTGTAAGACCCGGTCCAGTAATTGTTCCGGCTAATCCCTTTTCTGATCCAGCAATAGCTTTAATGTTATAACCTTGTTCTCTTAGTGTAATTGCTGTTTCGGCACCACCTCTCCAATATGTGTCCAATCCCCATACTACTACATTTTTACCGATTGATTTTGATTTTGAAATCGCTTCATCCTGAGTTATAATATTTGGGTAATCTTCGTATTTAACAGGAATAACTGCTTGAGATCCTATAGCAAATGCTAAAACATCGCAATTCAGTTCCTTAATTTCATTGGTTGTTAATTCTCTATTAAGATGAATTGGAACACCTAACTTCTTCAGTTGAATTTTCTGATAATTTATAATATTCATAAATTGTTCTTTTTTGTATTCTGCTGCTAATAGGTGCATCAACCCGCCTACTCTATCCGATTTTTCATAAATTTCAACGTCATGCCCTCGAAGCTTTGCTACTCTTGCTAATTCCATTCCTGCAATTCCCGCTCCTAAAACAACGATTTTTTTTGGAACATCAGCTGGAATAAGTTCTTTATAATTATGTCTTTTATAGGGATTTAAAACGCACACACGACTACATCCAATTAGACACCCTATGCAATGTTTAATATCCTCAGTTTGGCCATTAAAATATTTATTGGGAGTTTCTGGATCACAAATTAATTGTCTTCCCATATTAATTAAATCAGCCTTTTCTTGTTGTATGAAATCATCAGCCATTTTCGGGTGAATAATATTTCCAACACCAATTACAGGAATACTAACCACTTTCTTTATGGCTTCAGGATAATGAATAAATCCCCCAAGTCCTACATACGTCGGTACGTTTATCCCTCGAGGAGTCCTTACTTGAATTCCTTGACTTACATCAATACAGTCAACTCCCGCCTTTTCAAGAAGTACAGAAACTTTTTTCTGATCTTCAATTTTTAAGCCATCATCTAAGAGTTCTTCCGCAGAAATTCGTATAAAAATAGGATTATCCCCTATTTTATCTCTTATTTTTTCAATTGTCTCTCTGACAAACCTAGTTTTATTTTCCCATGAACCACCATATTCATCAGTTCGTTGATTGTAATAAGGTGATAAAAAATCATGGTATAACGTGCCGTGGGCAGAATGGATCATTACGTAATCAAATCCAGCCTCAATAGCCCTTTTAGCGGCAGATGCAAATCTATTTCCAACGCCATCCATTTCTTCCACAGTTATTTCATGAATCTCTTTAAATCCCGTGCTCATTAAGTCTTCTCGCCAATTAGGATTTATCAAATCATAAGCAGAGCTAGCTATTACAGGATCTACTTTGGAGGGCGCCCATACAGGCAAGGGGAATTTCATCGAGGCAATAATCATCAATGCAAGAATCCCTCCATGTGCAAATTGAATGCCTATTTTAGTACCATATTCATGGATTTTATCAGTAAATTCTTTAAAAGCGGGAATATTTTCATCCAATCCCAAACATGGCTGAATTGGGTTATTCATTGGATCTGTTGAACTCGCTTCTACCGTGATAAATCCAACTCCCCCCTTTGCTATTGGTTCATAAACATTGTAGAAATTCTTCCCGGGTATACCATTTGAGATGGAACCCGACATCATAGGTGGAAATCCAAGCCTGTTCTTTATTTCCATATTTCTTATTTTTAATGGATCAGTTACTCTTGGCATTTTTTTATCATTTTTTTTTTGAAATTTTAATTTAACAAATAAACTAATTGATTTAACTTAAATGTTTTTGTTTCAGTGATACACTAATACACTGTGAGTTTAGAACTTCCCTTGGATAAAAGCTAAAAAATGAGTTTGAAGGAATTACTCCCGAAATAGTTCTAAATGGAGACGGAAAACAGCCAAAAGATATTATTGTAGCCATGATAGAAGCTTAGGTTTTTGCTAAAATATTAGAATAATAACGTTTTTCTATTAACTTTTTTTTTACATATTATTAAAAATATAAAACGTATTCAAGGAGTAAAGTAAATTATGCCAAAAATTTCAGATCCACTAACTATTAGAAATATGACGATTAAAAACCGATTTGGTTACCCTCCTATGGTATCTGGTTCGCATGATGAAGAAGGTCGACCTACTGAGAGAGCATATAACAACTATGTGCGAAAGGCAATGGGTGGTGTAGGAATAATGACGTATGAAGCAAGTCAGCTTGATACCTGGCTCCGAGGCCCGGGAAATACGGGTCCAAACATTGGAAGAGCAGAAAATGTCCCTGCATTTAAAAAAATGACCGATGCTGTTCATAAACATGGTAAAGGTGTAAAAATTGGAATGCAGATGAACAAACTTGGAATGATCTCATATGTTTTTAATGGACTTGCCAATTACTTTGGTCCCTCTAACATCGGTCCATCAAGTATTGGTGTAGATCACGCATCATCAGCTTGGACATTGATGTACCCGGCTTGGGGTGAAACGATTAAAAAGAATAATCTTCAAATAAGAGAATTAACAATACCAGAGATAGAACAAATTCAAGATATGTATGCAGTTGGGGCAAAGAATGCAATAGACGCAGGATTTGATTATGCGCATGTCCATTCTGGTCATGGAACCTTACCCCAATCTTTTCTTACCCCGTATTTCAATAAAAGAACCGATAAATATGGAGGTTCAGTGGAGAAACGATGTACTTTCATCAAGGAAACTGTAGGTAAAATTCGAAAAGCTATAGGTGATGAACCGCCTATTTTAGTCAGATTTTCTGCGGATGATCTCGTTTATGATGGAAATCGAATTGAACAATCAATTGAAATTGCACAAATTATGGAAAAAGCGGGGGTTGATTGCCTTGATATAACCCAAGGTATAATCCTCAGAAGTCCATTTGGGATCACAATACCAAGCTATTGCAAACCAGGTTGTTATATTCATTTAGCAGAAGAGATTAAAAAACATGTTGATGTTCCAGTTATGGGAGTTGGAGGAGTAAATGATCCTCGGATGGCAGCCGAATTTATAGAACAAGAAAAGTGTGATATAATTTACATGGGTCGTCAGTTAATATGTGATCCCGAAACCCCGAATAAATATTTTGAAGGTCGAATTGAGGATATTAAGCGTTGTAT
>JAEOTL010000464.1 GCA_016839845.1 Promethearchaeota archaeon | reverse complement strand
GGAGTGATATCGTAATACTTCCAAAATACGAATAAACCTATGCCCATAATAATTGCTGGTATTAGTCCCATGTGAAGTCGAATTCCTATCAATGCTAAATCTGTTTGAGTTGAAGCACCTGAAGAGAATCCCGTAAGTTCATGAACGAGAGCTATTGTAACTACTTGAATAACTCCCGCAGCTCTGGAAAAGAAGATTCTTACTCCATTGTACGTACCTTCTCGTCGTTTTTCATTAATTGCTATAGATTCATCAATAACTTGACCGAAAATTACTCGATACATTACCCAATACCCTCCAAGTCCTATCCCCCATATAAAAAATATTATTAGAACCACTGTTAGATTCGTGAATGCTGATAATAGGGCAGCGAAGCAAACCATTATGATTCCTCCTGTAAGCATTACTTTACGATTATCCCCCATTTTTTTATTAAATTTCATCCAAAATGGTATTGAGATAATACCTCCTAAAAGAAATGCGACCATAAGAAGAGCTGTTATAGAGGCTTCCCCTTCTAAAACGTACCTTACAAAATAAAATAAGGAACCCGTCATAAGGTTTGTTAGCGCCTGGTAACATATAAACATAATTAGAAATACTAAAAAAGATTTTTGTCTGAGTGCTTCTCTTAAAACCTTGAAGAAAGATTGTCGTTCCAGTCTTTCTTCATATTTCACTAGATACCGCTCAACATTTTCTTTGTCATCCCTAAGGCCAGGTATCATAAATATCCAACAAATAAGGCTAATGACGATGATAACCACTGCCATCAAAATATAACTTCCTCTATCTCCAAACGTAATTATCATAGGTGGAAGTATAAACGCGCCTATGATCCCAAAGAACCCAAGATATACGATGAATGCAGAAACCGATACCCTTTCATCCTTGTCGCGGAACTTATCAGGGTAGAGAGCAAAAAAATTAACCGTAAATATAGATTCAAGAAAATCATATAAACACAATGTAGCTGCGAGCCAACCAAAGAGGATCCATTGATTATCTGAGCTAGGAGGGGCAAATATGAGGATAAAAGAAATTAACCAAGGGATATATGCTATCATCATCCAAGGATATCTACGTCCCCTTTTTTTCGTGAATTTAAAGGGACGATCAGTCATGTAGCCTACAAGTGGATCATTAAATGCGTCCCAAACCATATAAATAGTGTAAGCTAAACCTATAAGCCAAATATTTAAACCTACCTCTGCTTCATAGAAGAAGATTATAATACCTACTAAAGCCATGTCGATAAGATGAGTAACAATCTCAGTAGCGCCGTATGAGGCTTGGATCTTCTTTGTATGTAGTATTATACCTTCAGAATCACTTTTATTTATCTCATTCATTCTGTTAATTACACCACTAATTTTTAATTTTTTATTAATAAGATTTCTGTTTTAAATTGTGTATTAACTAATTTTTTGTCAAATAAGCTTATAAAGCTTTCTCAATTAAAAAAAATTAATAAAGTAAAATGGACTTAAGAATTTGGAATAGCATGGTGTATAATTCATTTCTAAATTTATGTAAGTTGGAAAATAAATCTAGTCATCGAGCCTCAAGTTGGGATAAAAAAGGAAAAAATCTGGATTGGATACAGATTAAAAGCAACACTACTGAAACTTTAGCTGAAATTGAGGGTCCTGGTATAATTAAACATATCTATTTTACCACTATTATGCATAATCCGTTGGATTTTCGAAATGGGATCATGAGAATTTATTGGGATCATGAAAAAAATCCAAGCGTAGAAGTCCCCCTGGGTGATTTCTTTGGGGTGTGTAATTGTAGACTTCGTTTAATTAATTCGTTAATGATCACTATAAATAGGGGAACTTCAGGAAGTTATGGATTTAATCTCTATTTTCCGATGCCTTTTTCAACACACGCTAAGATTGAAATAGAAAATCAAGGACCATCGACATTAGGAGGGTATATTACAGCCTTTTGGTATCATATCGATTTTGAAAAATTAAATGAGCCTTTACCTAATGATATAGGATATTTTCATGCTCATTGGAATCGTGAAAATCTAACGCGAATCTCTGAAAAAATATCTGATAAGAAAAAAAACGTATCTTTATGGATAGGAAAAAATCTAACTGGAGAAGATAATTATAAAATTTTAGATATAGAGGGAGATGGACAATTAGTTGGGTTGTTGTTGAACATAGATAATTTAGCTGGAGGGTGGTATGGGGAAGGTGACGATATGATTTTCATCGATGATGATATTTGGCCTCCTTCCTTACATGGTACAGGTACAGAAGAGATTTTTGGAGATGGTGCAAGCCCTAAACACGAATATTCAGGACTTTATACAGGATTTCACATTATAGAAAACTTCAACTATTCGGGCAATAATGGAATGTACCGTTGGTTTATCCACGATCCTATTAGATTTAAAAAGCGAGTCAAATGGACAATTGAGCATGGACATGCAAACAATTTTGAGAACGACTATTCCAGCGTTGCGTATTGGTATCAAAAAGAGCCTCATAATGAATTTAAGCCATTACCAGAAGCTAAGGAGAGAGTGCCTAGATTACCTAATAATTACGAGGAAATTTGGGAATAGTATGTTGCTACCTATAAACAAGTAAATGTTAAGAAGCTGGAATTAAAACAAAATTTTTCAGACGAAACTGATAGACTATTTCAAGATGCTGCCCATGATTTCATGCAAGGAAAATATCAGATCGCTAAAGCGAGTCTAAAAAAAATTAGATCAATGCTATGATTTGAACAAGAAAATTAATGGTACAATAGAAAATGCTAAATTTTGAAGAATACTGGAATGGTAGATATTTAGAGGGCGAGAAAATCTGGGGTGATCGACCTAGTAAATCTGCTGAAATTGCTTTAAAATATTTTGAAACTAGAAATATAAAAAAGATCTTAGTTCCAGGGGCAGGATATGGAAGGAACACTAAAATTTTCTCTACTAATCATTATATAGTTACTGGAATTGAAATATCTTCTTTTGCCCTACGAATTGCACGAGAATTTGATGTCAAAACACTATTCATTAAAAAGAATATTTTGGATATGGAATATTCAAATGTCCTATACGATGCAATATATTGCTTTAACACCCTCCACTTATTTTTAGAAAAAGAGCGACAAAAATTTATAAAAAATTGTTATAATCTTATTAAAAAAAAGGGATATCTTTTCTTTGTAATTTTCTCAGATTTAGAGAATTCCTATGGAAAAGGAAAGAAAATTGAAGAGAATACATTTGAGAGTAAACCAGGAAGACCCACACATTATTTTACAGAAGTTGATTTAATTGACCACTTTAAAAATTTTAAAATTATTAACTTAGGAAAAGTAGATGACACTGAGAATCATGGAAGCTTAGGTAAACACACACATTTTTTAAGATATATTTTCGCTCAGAAAAAATAAAAATAAAATAAGAATAAAACTAATATTTGTAGTCTTTTCCCATTTTTTTTCGGGCTTTTCGGAGTTCCTTATCAGTTAGTTTATTGGTATAGTTTGTTAAGTGTCTTTTTGCCCACCATAAAAATTTGGCTTCCCCAGGTGTTATAT
>JAEOTL010000463.1 GCA_016839845.1 Promethearchaeota archaeon | reverse complement strand
CTTGGGTACTGCAAAAGTTGTTGGTTATGATATTGTTAAGGAGAGTCAGCAAGTTAAATTAAATTCTGGTTTCTTACCTGAAACACCAGGCTTGTATCAGAAATTAACAGCATATGAATTTTTAGAATTTGTGGCTGAACTGTATTATCTCCCTAAAGATGTCATCTCCTCCCGAATAGATGAATTAATAACCCTATTCAATCTAGAGGGGCGTAAAAATGATCTTCTTGAAGGATACAGTAGGGGCATGAAACAAAAAGTCTGTCTTTGTGCGGCATTAATTCAGGATCCCAAAATAATCTTCTTAGATGAACCCACCTCCAATTTAGATCCTGCAACTGCAAGATTGGTTAAAGATTTGATAAAAAATCTTGCTAAAAAAGCTGATAAAACCATTTTTATTTGTACTCATCTTCTTGATGCGGCAGAAGAACTCTGTGATCAAATTGGCATAATAGATGAAGGAAAATTAAAAATTGAGGGAAGTCCTCAGGAAATTATGGAATCTGTCGATGCTAAAGATTTAGAGGATGCATACCTCAAAGTAATGGGAGTAAAGAAAATTGAGGATTTATTAACGTGGAGAGAAGAAAAACAAAATAAAATTTCAAAAAAAAAATAAATATAAAATAGATAAACACTAAAAGTAATATATTACTAAAACATATTATAAAATTCAATAAATTCTTCTATGTTGAATTAACATAAAAAGTTGGTTAAAATGCCTAAACGAGAATTGTTCATAAAACGGGTTTATGAGATAGTAAACGAGCTGAAAATTCCTCTGATTGATGAGCGAGTTTATGATAAGGTTAATTTCAGCACAGGAGCCGCTATTGCTGCAGTAGTCTTTAGATTCGAAGAAGACGAATCAGTAATTCGTGGATTCCTTGGCCTTGCAGAATACTTTCATACTGTGGTAATAAAGAAGAAGGATGAATTCTATATTCCACACGCATCTATTCTATTTCGTTTAGAAAGTGCATGAAGTATTTTTTTTTTTACTTTTCTTTTCATACTCCTAAGATAGTTTCACATCACATGTAGATTTCTTAAGTATCCCATATGTGCTTTTAATATGGCAGAAATTCGATGTTTTTGCTTGAAAAGAAAAAAACTTAGAAGGATTAACACCAATTCTTTAACTCAAGTGAATAACATATTGAATTTTAACAACGAATCATGTGAGTTTGTAAATTTTAGTGATGGATTTATATATGTATATTTAGATGTTTATTATAACATCTCTATCTAATAATTTATTAGAAAAAAGAGTAGACGTCTACTATGAAAAAGGGTAAAGTAATTGGGTTATCTTTAATTTGCACGTTATTAATCTTTTCAACTATAAATATGGCACGAGCTCAAACCCCAAGTTATGTAGGTATCAGCGAAGGTGATTCTTATGTATGGTTAACTACAGTTAACATGGCAAGTGTCAACACAACAATGAATGGTCTTATTGGAGCAGACAATTGGTCAATGACCTATGACATGCTTAATGAAATGGCGAAGAATGCTTCAGGATATGAGATTAGTGATTACCTAGGCGCTGGAATAAAAGCTGATATATCTGTAATAACACCTGAAACACCATTATGGCCAGGTGCAACTGGAGTTGGTGTATTTACTAATATTTCTGTGGCTTATGAAATTGATAACTGGGTGCTAGTTGCTAATGATTCTGATCCAACATTTATGATAGCAGATCCAGCAGGTCTGAATGAAACTACGTTCATGTATTATCTATTTCCAATGGGACCACCACTGTTTTTAGCAAAAGGGATTAACTTTAACCAAGTCGCTACCTGGATTGGTGCGGGTTTAACCGGAGTACCTCCTATTTATAATAATATTACTGTTACTGGAGTTGGAAATGGATTTACTTTTACAATTTTAGGGGCTTTTCTTGAGGATATGGCAGCGGGTAGTGGTGCGCCTTTTCCTATTCCTACTTTAGGAAACATCGTAGTTACAGTAAGATGGAATCCAAATGGTATCCTTAATCTTGCAACCTTTGCTTATGACGGATTAACGATTGCCACACTTCAATTGATCGGGAACTTAGAAGAAATTCCGGGATTCATTATTCCAATTTTCTTGGGGGCAGGTATGATAGGATTAATCGGAACAATCTCAGTAGTGAGAAGAAAAAAACGTGTACTATAAAAAATTAAACAACTTTTTTTTTATTTTATTCTATTTATTATTAACATACATTTCGAATAAAGATCTAATGAATTTTTACACTACTTCTCTATCATGAATATTCAGGACTCCTTGTTCTTTCTATTGCTCTTGGTCGCATTTTTATGGGTAATTAAAGCCGATATTTTCTTCATGGTATTTGGTACAGTAATTCTGATGTATTTTTTTGTAATGTTATTTTTTATGGATCCTATAGAGGTGATCTTAAGGACATTTGAGTTTATCGTATTAAATCCAGTGGGTATTATTATATTAATTATCCCCCTCGTAGTTTACTTCATTTTTCAAAGGACAAAACAAAGAAAGGCTTTGGTAAGAAAAAACTAAGACGATTATTCAATCCTGTTTAACTTACGGAGTCCTAGAAAAAACAGTAAAAAAGCGAACCCATACGATATACCTAAATTAACCAGTAGGATATACAATAGTCCTAGTGAATGATCAATATACGATGGTATATTCGGTAAAACTAGAAAGAACGAGATAAAAAGAGAGAATACTTGTATGATAACTATAAGATAAATATTAAAATAGACATTTTTTCCTTTCTCATCAAAAAGAGGTCTAATACATTGAATTCCTATTGCTTGTACTAGCATTAGAAAGCTATTCATTAGATAAAAGAAGAAAAAAGTAATTGCTACAAGGAAATCTAAGAGAAATAGTATTGAAAAGAAAATTGTTAAGGTTATATCCAAAAAAACAATAAGATATAGCATTTCTAATAAAAATGATTGTAACAACGTTTTAATTCCCCTTAATGATTTTTTATAAAGAAAGATAACCTCTTTAGAGCTAATTAGAACGTATATTCCAATAAAAACACCAAACAAGAATCCACCAATCCATGCAAGAACCATCATCAGTAAATATCTGAAATAAAAAATCTGTAAGATAAAAGGTGATATTTCCCAAAATCTACCAATTTCAAGGAGGGGGTCACCTAACGATACATAGATAAATAATCCCAAAATTGCTGTGAATGCACCAATATACGCAAGTTTCGGAATATTCTCTCTTTTTCTAAAGAATTCCTTGAATTGAATAACAATTAAAGTTTTATATCGACGTGGTGTAATCTTTCCTATAAAATTGTAAAATCTACTTTCTGATTTTACCGTGTTTGAAGTTCCTTCAATCTGGTCATCTATGCTATAGAATATTTTTGCACCTTTATAGGAGAAATACAAAGTTAGAATAGGGACTAATATCGCCAATACACCACTAGCCCATACGTTTAAAAAATAAGAGCCAATTAGAGCGGGATCTACAATGAATAGCAGTATATTTGAATACCAGAAAGAGGGATAAATAATTAGCCAACTTTTGAATTCAGGATGAACTTCGATAAAATCAAATAGGAAGTGAAAAAAATAGAATACACCAATAAGTAGAAAGGATACTAAAAGTAGTAGTGAATAATTTAATGTTCTTGATTTATTTTTTAATATCATCTTATGCTCAAGCCAGTTGGCAATGATAGTTCCGACCAGCAATCCAAAAATTAGCAATGTAAAGATGACTATATAAAAAATAATATGATGAAATATAGTGAGATTAGGATTCAATTGAAGTAGGAGACTGTTAACAAATGGTCCAAGGCCTAAAATAAATAAAAAATAAAATGGCAATTGCCCTAGAAATTCACCAATAAAGATATCTCCTGTTTTTATAGGAGATGCTAATATAATATCCTTGTATCCAATTTCAGCCTTTCTATATAACATAAAAATAGGATACATCATATACAGAATAAACATTATCATAAGTGTGTATTCAAGTAGAGTCGAGAATATGGGAATAATCGACTCAGAGAATTCTTTCACAATCTCAGGGATAATCGCATCGAATAAAACAGGACCTAAGAAAATAGCCCAAAATAAGAATAAAGTATAGATAACAATAAAGAACAATTTTCGATTCTTTCGAACTCGATTTGTTTTTAATCGCAGTTCATTCTTCGCAATTACTCTCCACAGACTCACGTAAGTTTTGCTCTTTAAATTGTTTGCATTTTCTAAGTTAAGCCATAATAAGGAATTGTTTTTGATAAATAAAAATTGTTAAGATCCGAAGAAGTTCAATTTTTTTCTTCATTAGAATTATAAAAATTAAGATGAAATAAACTTCCAGTACTGAAATGAATGTTAAAATATTCATTTAGATGCATAAAAAATGATCTCCTTTATTTTTCAACCTTTATATGAAATCTTTTTGATACATAATCTGATAAATTTAGTTATACCTAATAACTTTAAATATTATTACAGACTATAAGACATAAGTAGTAAGTTTTAAAATAGAATCAAGTGTTATTTTATTAATAGAAAATAGCTGAAAATCAAATGTTAAAAATTACAGAATCTGATGAGGAAGGCATATGGCATCTCAGGATACCAAACTTAAAATTATTAAAGAAACATTCCCATCAGAAACGATTTCAATTATAGGGGATATTTTTGCAGGCATAGTTCTATCCCTTTTAATCTTACCGTTTAAGAGTTTCCTCGCGCTTTTAATAATGATTCCGGCATTGCTTTCACTGAGAGGAAATTTAAGTGGTCCATTTATCGCGAGAACTTCGCGTGACTTAATTATAGGAGACTTTTCAAAGAAATCATGGATCGAAAATGTTTTAGCAACTTATGTACTCGCAGTTATAACCGCGATTTTTATTGGTTGTTTTTCGATCTTGATTAATATGTTATTTTTCAAATTAGAGATCCTTCCTATCGCGGACTTCATACTCATACCCATTATTTCCATCATCCTCACCCTTGCCATTTCGATTCCAACCTCAACAGGATTGAACTACTTAACATTCAAAAAAGGATTAAATCCCAACAATATAGTAAATCCGATAATGACGGCTATTGACGATTTTTCAACCGTATTTTGTTTCCTTTTATCATTACTTATTTTGGGGGTGCCGTAATGAAATACTTCATAAAAATATTTAAGGAATCTATTGTAATTGTTGCCATTTCCTCAATAATTGGGTTATTTTCGGGTACGGTTCTTTCTTTCAATGAAGAAGTTCTCTACACGTTTCCTATCTTACTTTTAATATTACCTGCTCTAAATTCTTTAATTGGGGATATATCAACAGTATTAGTGGCAAGATTAACTACTCATCTTTACGTTGGTACTCTCCCCCCTAAAATTCAAAAAACCAAAAGAATAGTAGATGATTTCATCGGACTTAGTGCTACTCTTTTACTTGGTTTTATTTTTTTAGTTATTTTTGGATATACTTTAGGGATTGCAACAGGGATAACAATTGTCAATCCTTTCCTAATGATTTCAATCATCTTTTTAACCATCTTAATCATCTTTTTGCTAATGTTCATTTTATTATTTCTTGGGGCAATTTTTTTATTTAAACGAGGGATGGACCCAAATAATTTTCTTATTCCCTTTATTACCTCTTTAGCTGATTTCTTGACACCCCTATTCTTAATTATATTTATAATAATATTTTTATAACATCAAAATTATATGAAAAATGAGTGAATAAAACAACATGCCAAAGAAGAGAACAAAATTTAAGTATAAACCACTTTCCTTAAAAGATATCATCAGAGAAATGAAACAGAATATCGATTTGATGATCGATCTTACATATAGTGCCATTAAGTTTGGAAGTCGGGTAATGGCTGACGAAGCATATAAAATTGAACAGAGAATTCATGAACTCACATTTTTGTTGAATTTCCAGATTATCCAAGCTCACCCCGGCGGAATAAATGAAGCAAAAACGTTAGAACCCATAGTGGTTATGGGATATTCAATTGATAAAATATCTGATGCATTAAGCGACATTGCGAGAGTAATCAATATCAATAGTGACATACCCTATTTTATTCAGTTATTCAGCGATATAAGTTATGTACCTGAACCGATTGTTAATATCACTGTTTGTCAATCCTGCGATTTTATCGGAAAGTACCGGAAAGATGTTCATTTTAGATCCAAACTCGGAGTTGATTTAATAGCCATTAGAAGGGGAGATAAGTGGCTTTTTGAAAAAGATGAGAAGATATTCTTAGACGATATTTTAATCGTTAAAGGAGTAATACAGCCAATAATGGAACTAAAAGCACTTTGTCATGATGAGGACCCTTTCTCGTTTGATATTGTCACACAAAAAGAGGATCCGATGATTGATCTCAAAGATGAGAAAGTCTGTGAAAAAATTGAGGAACTCCAGAGAAACTATGTACTTGTAACAGATATCTCAGAGACTATGATTGAGTTAGCTTTAGCAGCATTATTCTTTAAGAATGAGGAACTGGCATCTGATATTGTTGAAATGGAAGAATTAATGGATGGATTAAATATAGCATTTGAAAAAGATCTCTTGGATTTTGCTCAACTAATAAAGAGTCCACGTGATCTAACTGGGATTATGCGAATTGTGTTCTCTTGTGAATTAATTGCTGACGCCGCAACTCATATAGCTGAGAACATATTAAAAGGATTTGAACCTCATAGCATCTTACAGCAAGCTATTCGTGAAACCTCAGAAATTGTTGTAAGAGAAGTATTATCTGAAGGATCTTATTTTAAAGATAAAACTTACAGCGAGTTACAAGACAGTAGATATAAACGAGGATTCCATATTATTGCCATGAAAAGAGAGAGTAAATGGATCTATAGTTTTAAACCAGATTTTCTTTTTGAAGAAGGGGATCTTCTTATTGGCCTAGGTCCTTTAGAAACATTAACAGAATGGCGCAAATGCGTTAATCCTGAAAAATTTGAGGAGTAACAATAATTTATTGAAAGTGACACATCATGGTTAATCAAAAAGACAAGGAACGATTTCGAGCCACACTTGTAGAAATTGCAGACCAAATCAAGAAAATATCTGATGTAGTAGATCTCCTTAATATTGAAAACGTCTTATTATTAATTTTACAAACACATAAAAAAGGGAAAAGAGTTTTTACGTATGGTGCGGGAAGATCTGGTTTTATTGGTAAATGTTTTGCCCAGAGATTAATGCACCTAAACATAGATTCTTGCTACGTGTCAGATGCTGTGACCCATCAATTCACTGAAAAAGATATTCTGTTTATAATAAGTGGGAGTGGTGAAACCACTTCACCCTTAGCAATTGCCCAAAAAGCACACGAAATTGGAGGTAAAATTGTGTTAATAACTAGCAATGCGCAGAGTACTATTGCAAAACTCTCAGATTATATAATTGAGATTAAAGCAAAAAGTAAGGATGTCGCTCTTACAGAAAAATCTCTTGCTCCATATACCAGTTTATTTGACATATCGGCTCTAGCTGTACTCGATTCAATTGGAGGAACGCTTATGCAAAATTTAGGAATAACGGAGAATGATATTGATGAGAGACATGCTTCAATTGAGTAACAGCACATTTATCTAATAGTGAATATATTCATGAATGAATTGCTAGAAGTAAGGTTTATCTCTCAGAAAAAAGGGAAAGGTGTCTTTGCAAAAAGAAACATTGATAAGGATACAATTATAGATATTGCTCACGTGATCCCAATTCCAAATAAGGATTACAAAAAGATTAGAAAAACGGTTTTATATAATTATTGCTATATTTGGGAAGACCCAAATCACTCTCCTGAATTTACAAATGCTATAACCTTAAGTATAAGTCAATTTATTAATCACTCTTATGATCCTAATGTAAGATATCTCTATGATTATGAGAATAAATCAATGGAGTTTTCTGCCATAAGGGATATTGTTCAAGGAGAAGAAATAACTGTTAATTACAACGGACTTGTTGATGATGAAAGTCCTGTATGGTTTAACATCGAAGAATAACTTAATCTCGAAGAGCGCGTAGTGTGGCTAAATTCATGACATCTTCTTTCATGTCCTCTCCTTTAGGAGTTTCTAAAATCCCAGGTATGTCTTTAAACCTTTCATCATTCATTAAAAATCGAAAAGCTTCTTTCCCAATCTTTCCTTGGCCAATATGAGTATGTCTGTCAACCCTAGAACCACAATCTTTATCAGTGTCATTTAAATGAAAAGCATGGAGATATTTTAAGCCAATGGTGTCTTCAAAATCATTCCAGAGATTATCATACCCTTTTCTAGTAGTATAATCATACCCTGCTGCAAAGCTGTGGGCAGTATCAAAACAGATCCCAATTCTATTTTTATCTTCAATATTATCTATAATTTTTTTGAAATGATGGAATTTATTCCCTAATCCTTTCCCCTGTCCGGCTGTTGTTTCAAGGAGAATTATTGTTTCTTTATTTTTTAACATCCCAATCAACTTATTTAACTGTACTGATATTTTTTTAAAAGCCTCTTCTTTTGAAACTTCTTCCTTATCTGCAATTGGGATAATCCCCGGATGCATAACTTCATATTCAATGCCTAACTGTTCTACTTTTGTAAGTTCATCAAGCATAGCTTTATATGACTTCTCCAATTTTTCTTTATCCAAACTTGCCAAATTCACAAGGTAGCTATTGTGAGACATAAGAGGCCAAATCTCATCCTTTAATTCCTCTTTCTTCTTTCTAAAAGCATCAATCTCTTCCAATTTTAAAGAGGGTAGTTCCCATCGACGGGCATTCCTCACAAAAATCTGAATTGCTTCACAATTTAACTTTTGACCTCTGTCAAAAGCTAATTGTCTACCACCAGAAATACTCATATGTGCCCCAATTCTCATTTTAACACCTATTTATAATATATTCATTAAGAAAAATCCATATAAATTTTTAAAATTATGTAGATTCTAAGTAATATGGGTATTCTCGCTAAGCGTAAATTCTTCCTACGCTTTGTTGGTGCATTTATTATTCTTCTGGGAATCGTCCTTTCAATAATATTTGATTATTTTTTGCTTAATATTCTAACTTTTTTATTTTCTGTTTTTCCCATCCTTATTCTCTTTTCATTTATAGCTTGTTTAAAATTTGAAGTAAAATATGTCCGTGAGCATTATTTCATAATTTCAATAATAGTATCGATAATTCTAATTATATTTATAATAACCGGGTGTTTATTTAGAGTTATTGAATCAATCAGTCTATTGTATTTACTCATTACAAGCTCAAATATCCTAATTTCCATAAGTTGGCATTATTCTTTAACAATATATAGAAACAAGAAGATCCTTGCTGTAGCAGGGTATAGCTTATCTAGTATTTTAACTATTTTTATAAGATCGAACTATTCTAACAATCTTTTCGGCCTAGTTTTAAGCCTAATACCGCTGATGATGATAATCTGCGGTTTGCTTATCATTATAATAACAGAATTGAGAATGAGAAAAAAAGGATTCTTGAATTATCTATAAAGAAAAATGTAATTCAGGTACGATTATTTTTCATCAAGCCTATCCCAAAATGATTGGAAGTCTTTTTTCTGAAATGTTATCTTTAAATTGGTTGGATTAGATGCCTCTTCCCAAAGAAAAGGTGGAAAATCGTTTGAATCTGCGGTTATCATTGCTTTTTCGTTAAATTCAAGTTCTGATTTTATTATACTTTTTCCAATATTAATAACATCGTCTCGATTCAACTCAGTACCATACATAGCATTTATAGCCTGCGCTACTATTTCCATATTCTCCCAACTTGGGCCGATAAAATAACAGCACCCCATCGAGTCTAGCACCGCGGTATAGAGTTGTAATTCAAAAGATAAGTCAAGTTTTCCCATGTCTTCTGTAAGTTCACCATATTCTTTATTTTGGTTTGCTGATCTTCCCGCAATAGCCGCACCAGTAGTATGATCAGCCCCCATTGGAGTTGTAGCATAAGTTACCCCCATAGCTTTAAACACTCGAGGATCATATCCTGAAATACCTTGACCTTTTATATGGGGGATGCGTTTAAACCCGAGTTGATTACCCAAATGATAAACTCCATTACCATAAAGACT
>JAEOTL010000143.1 GCA_016839845.1 Promethearchaeota archaeon | reverse complement strand
TTTAAAAACATTCCTGCAGCAATTCTACCACTAAGGATGCTTGCTGAAAATCCACCACCAATATTTGTAAAAGCTCCACATTGATATAAACCTGTAATAGGACCGCGGCTTTTTATACTAAGATTTGTTCCATCTAATAAATCTTGAGTATATCCATAGATTGCTCCATCCATATTTTTTGAGTATCGATAATATGTTAGAGGTGTTGCTGCTTCTGCGACTTCAATATAATCACGAACATTTGGACAAACTGTTTTTTCAATTACTTCAACCATTTTATCAGCAAAATAATCCTTGATTTTGTGGTATTGATCAGGAGAAACGTTATGCCATAATTTGCCCATTTGTAATGTTGTAATACAGAGTTCTGCCGTTCCTGGAGGTGATATATCATTATAAACGTGATTATAACAACCCGCTACTAAGAATTTTGGTGGTTCTAATTTAGCAAATGTTTCATACGCTTTATCCATGTCATCTGATTCACTTATTGTCATCTCATGTGCCTTCAATCCTAATTCTTTATATGAGGTATTTAAACCTAAATAAACTGAAAAAGCTGAGGGTCCCACTTCAGGAGCATAAATTTTTTTTATATAACTATCTGGAACCACGTTTTTAGGAAGCATTTTCATGGTTGTACAAATCGGATTAACATTTGAAATAGCTGCTTCACATTTGTACACATCTCCATTAAGAAGTTCCACACCTTTAACTCTACCATCTTCAACAATGATTCTGTTTACTAAGGCATTATATCTTATCTCTCCACCCAATTCTTCGAAAGCCTTAACCATGGCAGAGGTTAATGCATGTGATCGTCCAACTGGATAAGCTGCTCCCCATTTTAAAAATGTAATTATCATAGCGACATAAGCATATGCATTTAGTCTAGATGGAGGTACTCCTAGATACCCCCATAAATGTGCGATAACTGAAATTAGTCGCTTATCAGTAAAGAATTTCTTGAAAAGTTCTGATAATGTGATTCCCGACACGCGTATAAGCCATGGATGTTCTTTAAGGATTTCTGCTGGTGAATACTGACCTCTTCTTTTTATCATAAATTGGATTCCTTCTAACACTTTCTGACACACATCTAAAAAATCTTCAATTCCCTTCTTCTCTGAAGGAAATAATTCAATTAATTTTTCAGTATATTCCTCTAAGCCAATAGGTATTGTAACATCATATCCATCCATAAATACGCTCCGATAAAACTCAGGGATTTGTTTGAACTGAATTTTGTCAGGAATTACACCAAGTCTTTCCAAAAATCGATATAAACTACCTTTATTACTTTCGGTCCCAATATCGCTTAATTCATGTAGAGCACTATCAAATTCAAATCTTCCTCTCACAAATGAAGAAGCAAAACCACCAGGAACATTATGTTTTTCCAATAATAATACTTTCTTTCCTAATGAAGCAAGTTGACATGCAGCACCTAGTCCTCCAAGTCCCGCACCAATAACAATGATGGGATAAGAGTCTATAACTCTACTTTCATCATAAATACTATCATTCATAAAAAATAATTCTATTAGATAACATTTAAAACTATAGATTTTAACTTTTAAATTCCGATTTTATTAAATAAGAAAAAAAATAGATTCACTCGAGTGGAGATATTAATTCACAAGAGTTCATTAACGTCCTATAAACACGGGATCTCTTTTTTCTTTAATAGCTTTCATGGATTCATTAAAATCTTTCGAAGTAAAAGTTTTTCTTAATCCTCTATTTTCTAGATCTAAGGTTTTCTCTAAAATATCTCTAAAATATGCATGCATTGTCTTTTTCATCAACTTTAATGATAAACTAGGACCTTTCGGTGGTATTAATTTTAATGCTTGTTCTCTTGCATAAGGGATTAATTCTTTTGGAGGTAGGACTTTATTTATGAGACCAAGATCGAGAGCTTTCTGAGCAGTAATTTTTTCTCCAAAATAGCATATTTCTTTTGCTTTTTGAAAACCAACTAGTAAAGGTAAAAGAAATGAGCACCCAAATTCTGGAATTATTCCTCGTTTAGAGAAAAAAAATCCAAGCCAGGCATCTTCTGCCATGTAGATTAAATCTGCACCTGCTAAAGGCATAGTAATACCTCCACCAATAGCCATTCCATTTATTGCAACAATAACAGGTTTATTAAAGTTCCAAAATTTCATGCATACTCTTTTTTGAGCGATATCCATGAGATCAATTTCGGGATATTTTCTCATTTCTTCCATCATTTCTGGTTTAAAATATCCTCCAGATGTGAAAGCGTTTCCTCTGGGATCTCCTGTAAGAATAAGTACCCTAGCATTCTTATCATTTTCCATATCTTCTAAAAGAGTGTATATTTCCAAGAAACTTATGTAAGTTACTGCATTTCTTGCCTCTGGTCTTGAAATCGTAGCAGTACATATCCCATTTTCTTCCTTTTCATAAATGACATCTTCAAAATCTTCTATTCGCATAATTAAAATTATAAAAAATATTGAATAAATTTTTTGAATTTTTACATTTTCATAACTAAATTTAAGCTAGTCTAAAGAAAAAAATAAAAAAAAGTTATTTAATAATTATTTGGATTCTTCTTCTCTTAATGCCTTTTTTAACACTTTTCCTACAAGTGAGAGAGGAAGTTCCTCCTTAAATTCCCAGATTTTAGGGACTTCATATTTTGAAAGATTTTCTTCTGCATACTTTTTGATACTCTCTTTAACAGCGTCTGATTCTTCCACACCCTCTTTTAATTGAATCACTGCTTTAACAATTTCAGCGCCAGGTCTATCTGGATTAGGAATTCCTATTATTGCGATGATTTGAACATCAGGATGCTTAGTCATCACTTCTTCAACATGAACACTATATACTTTAAACCCACTAACAATAAGCATATCCTTCGTTCGATCTACTATTTTAAGATATCCATCATCATCAAATACACCTACATCACCAGTATGAACATACCCTTCTTTATCAAATGTTACCGCTGTAGCTTCTGGTTTATTATGATATTGCTTAACTACTTGGGGTCCTTTTATCAAAATTTCACCTGGTTGTCCAATCTCCTTTATCTCAGCACCTGTTTCTGTATCAATTAGCTTAACATCAGTATCTGGTAAAGGAAGTCCTACTGTACCAATCTTTTTCTCTCCAAACATTGGATTAGCAGAAGCTAAAGGTGAAGTTTCAGTCATTCCATACACCTCAACAAATTTATTTTCAGAATGAAATTGTTTCTCAAAAACCCTTATTGCTTCAGGAGGAAAAGGAGCTGCTCCACTTACATATAGTTGTATGTTATCTAATGTTTCTGAGGGAATTTTTTTTGACTTTGGATTATTTTGAACCATTAAAAATAAAGTTGGTACATTACCAAAACTAGAAGGTTTCTTATCAATAATTTCATCTATTATATGATCAGTATCTCTTGGATTTGCTATTAAAACTTGGGCACCACCTATATAATTCAAGAATAGACTAATGAAATACCCCGCAATGTGAAAGAAAGGAAATGCTGAAAGAACTGTTTCTTTACCTTTTTCTCTATTAAGCCATACATCAAATTGTACCATGTTAGCTATTAAATTGAATTGTGTCACTTGAGTTCCTTTTGGAAGTCCAGTAGTACCTCCTGTGTATTGAATTAATCCTAAATCTTTTTTAGGATCCATAGGCACTTTCTTTATATCGATGTCGATATCAACAGCTTCAAGAAAGGGGATAACAGTTTTTCCTGGCCACGGAATCATTTCACCTTTAGGGATCTTTTTAATTAATTTTCCCATAAATACTTTAAATCCACCGAAACCCATAAATTCTGATATATTTGATGGTATAATCACTTTCATTTCAGGTAAACGATCATAAATCTTTGAAAAAACCTTTTCATGAAGAATATCCATAGTAACTAAAAATTTAGCACCTGAATCCTTCATTTGATATGCCATTTCCTCTGGGCTCAATAAAGCAGAACATCCTGTAATAGTACCTCCTGCCATATATGTTCCATAAGCAGCAAAGAGGTATTGAGGCGAATTAGGAAAACAAATTGCCACCACATCTCCTCTTTCTAAACCATTTTTCTGTAAGAATGTTGCAAATTTCTGTGAATATTCTAATATCTCTCCAAAAAGAAAGGTTCGATCCATGAAATAAATCCCAACTCGATCAGCATATTTAGTCATAGTCTGGGTTAGAATAGTACCCAAATCTTCTGTTGGATAGGTTAATGTTGCAGGTACATGTTTGTCATAAGATTTTAACCAAATTTTTTCTCCACTCATTTGTTGACTCATCTTAAACACTTTAATTAAAATTTTTTTTTAAAATAATTTCAATTAATTTATTACTTAAACACAAATATTTATAAAAATTGACATTTTTTTTATAAAAATTATTGATATATATCCTTTCTATAAAACAAGTTGAATGAAACGCATCATCATATAGTATATCAGTGTCTATTAATGAAGAATTGATTAAATTGAAGAGAAGAAATGTGAAAATAATGAAAAAAAAAAAGAAAATATTGAAGGATATTCAAAGTAATTTAAATAATTGTCGTAATGTTAAACTCATGATGTGCTGCTGAATTTGTCTGGTACCTCCTCCTATCTCCTGGATTCTAGTTATTCCCAATAGATCCTGCATTAATGTATTATCACACACACCGGCGCCACCCAGAAGATTTGCACATTCGTAAGCTGTCTTTTGACTTAATTTAGCACTTATTGATTTTAATTGGGCTGCTGTGGCCATTAAAGCTAAACTGAATTCTTTAGGAAGAGCTCCAAATTGTTCCATTTTTTTATCTACCATTTGGCATATATTTAATGTAGATAATGTAAGGTTCATAGTTTCTGCCCATAAATCTGCTAAAGGAAATCCAACTCCTTGGAATTTTAAAATCTCTTGATTAAACTGTTTTCTCATATTAGCATAAATTACTGCATGGGTTATAGCATTCCAAGCTTCTGCTGCGTTTAAAATGACAATTCCTATTCGTTCTAAATTTAAGCCTTCAAAAAGATGTTCTCTACCTTGACCTGGTTTGCCCAAAACATAATCTTGAGGAATTCTTAAATTTGATAAAGTTTCTTTACCAAGATAAATTCGAGGTGTCCAAGGAACATTTATCCTTTCTACATTCCAGCCGTCCCAACTCGTGTCAGCTAAGAATTGTCCCATTGTATTTCCGCTATTCTTCTCAGTAACAGCATAAATTATTGCATAATCTGCCTTAGGTCCATTGGTTTGATATATTTTTTCCCCATTAAGTATAAAACTTCCATCTTCTTGTTCCTCACATGTGGTTAACATATGAACTGCGTCAGAACCTCTTTCAGGTTCTGTTATACATATACATCCGTTTTTTTGCCCAGTAACTAATTCTTTTAATACATTTAAGCGAATATCAACATCTTCCTGATGTACTATCAGTGGATTGATTGCTAAAACATGAGCTCCCATACCCATTGTCAGTTGTGGATCAAAAAAGTCAGTAGCTAAAGTTCTCATGAATTCAGCAGTTAATCCATAGGGCTCAAAATTCAAATCTAGAAACTCAAATTTATTCATTCGTGTAACCAAACCCTCTTGTCCAATATCAGGAATCCACTTATAAAAATCTTCGGTATGAGTTATATTATTCTTCTTTTCATAACTCACAAAGAACTTTTGAGCTTTTTTAAGGAATTCTAATTGTTCTTTTGGCAAATATGACATAAGGTTAAAATTTAAGAACTTATATCGATTCTTTAATGAAAGCTTTTCAAGTATCTCATCATTAATACATTGTACTTCTCCTTTTTTTATAGCCATTTAAGTCAACTCTTTAAATTTAACTTATTTATTTGAATGGGATTATTGCTCATTTCTCTTAAAATTATTGAATAATTATATTGTAAAGTAAAGAAAGGGAATTAGCCCTTTTTAAAATTATAAATACTACTAATCACAATATTAATCATTACATAATTTAAAATTCAAAAAAATAAATATCATGACTGAAAAATTAGTTGTTGCAAATAAGGGGCTTATAAAAGCTGATTTTGATTTTTGTGTTGGCCAATATTTGGATAAGTTTTATGATGCTTTTGAAAATAAGAAAATTATTGGAAATAAATGCCCCAAGTGTGGAGATGTCTTTGTTCCACCAAGGAAAATATGTGGTAAATGTAACGAAACGATTCCCTTAGATCAGAACTGGGTGGATTTACCAAATACTGGAATATTAAAGAATTTTACAATAACTTATTACAAAATAAATGATAGATCTAGCCGAAGAGTCAAGAAACCTCAAATTATTGGGATGGTGCAGATAGATGGAAGTAGTACATCAATAATTTATCGCCTATTAAATATTGAACCTGGAGAAGTGAAGACAGGAATGAAAGTTAGAGTTGAATGGGAAGAACAAACAAAGGGAGACCCTTCAGATATAAAGGGTTTTGCCAAAGTATAGAGGTGATATAAAGATGGAAAAAGTAGCAATAGTAGGATATAATCAAGTAAAATTATATTCTAATGCAAATTACGGTAGATATGAAATGGTATTTGAGGCTGTACGGGGTGCTTTAGATAATGCTGGATTGAAAAAGAAGGATATAAGTACAGTTGTTTCTGCCACAAATGATTATTATGATGGACGTACTATCTCAAATTCATTAACTGTTGAACCTGGAGGAGGTTACTTAGCAGATGAATCAAAAGTAGAAATGGATGGCGCCCATGCGGTTTTATATGGATTAATGCGAGTTTTATCGGGAAATCATAAATTAGCTGTTGTATGGGGAGGGAGTATGGCATCTGCGTTTCCATATCACTCCGCTCGCTTATATGAAACAGATCCAACATGGGAACGTCCAAATACTTATGTCAATGATGTTACTTCTGCTGGTTTCCAGATGCGTGCATACATGGAAAAATATGGAATAAGTGCTGAAGATATTGCCAGAACAGCTGTAAAAAATCGAAAAAATGCTGCTAAAAATCCTTTAGCATTAGCTGAAGCACAAAATCCTAATATTACTGTCACTGATGTATTAGAATCAGAAGTTTATTCTGATCCTGTAACGGAATTAATGGTAGCTCAACCTTGTGATGGTGTTGCTGCACTATTATTAGCTCCTGAAAAACAAGCAAGAAAAATAACAGATAATCCAGTGTGGATTACTGGTGTTGGTTATAATCAAGAAACATATTATCTTGGTGATCGAGATTTATCTGTTAGCAAATCCATGGAATTAGCTAGTAAAGTTGCATTTGAAGCTGCTGGTATTAATGATCCCAGGACTCAAATTGATGTAGCAGAATTATTTGAATCATTTGCGCATGAAGAATTAATTTTTATTGAAGCCTTAGGCCTTACTGAGAAGGGTAAAGGGGCGAATTTTAAAGCTGATCTTGAGGGGGATCTTCCAATAAATCCTTCTGGAGGCGCTTTGGGAGGAAATCCCCTATGTGCAACAGGAATAATTAGAATAATTGAAGCTGTTAAGCAGATTAGAGGAGAAGCAAAAGGTTATCAAGTCAAAGATGCCCATAAAGCAATTGCTTCGGGTCAAATCGGAATGTGTGCTCAAAATAATATATTATATGTATTGGAGGGTGATAATTAAAAATGGGAAGACAAGTATGTGTTGCAAGTGCAGGCTTTAGTGAACATGCTTCAAAACGCTCTGACGTAAGCATGCCAGAATTAGTAAGTGAAGCGATCGAAGACTGCTTAAAAAAAGTTCCGAGTGTTGACATTAAAGATATTGATGCGTTTGTGAATGGGAATATGCCTGCGTTTGAAGGGGCAAACATTCCTGAATTGTGGATGACAGATTGGATGGGTGCTAGAAATAAACCATTATTAAGAGTGACAACAGGGGGTACTACAGGGGGTTCAGTAGCTATAGCGGGATATTATTCTGTTGCTTCTGGATTACCAGGTGTAGATACTGTATTAGCAATTGCATTTGAACAGCAAAGCCAAGGTGACACAGCTACAGGGCTTGCTAGCGTTGCTTATGGAGAGATTTCTGTTCTAAACTCGTTAGGAATTCCGTATGACCAGTTAACACTTCTTTTTTCTGCTGGA
>JAEOTL010000462.1 GCA_016839845.1 Promethearchaeota archaeon | reverse complement strand
TGCAAATTTGGTACCGTCTCCTCATGCGACTATATATTGGTTTTAGAAAACCAAAGAGAATAACTATATTAGGGATGGAGTTAGCCGGGATAATTGAATCAGTGGGCAAAGATGTAAAACTATTTAAGGAAGGTGACCAAGTCTTTGCATCTACCGGTTTTGTTGGTATGGGTACTTGTGCTGAGTACATATGTATGCCTGAAGAACCTGAAGACGGGGCACTGACAACAAAACCAAACAATATGACGTTTGAGGAAGCTGCTGCTGTTCCTGTTGGGGGGCTAGAAGCACTACATTTTATTAGACAAGGAAATATTCAGAAGGACCGCAAGGTTCTGATTAATGGGGCAGGAGGAACTATAGGCCCTTTCGCAGTGCAGCTTGCTAAGTACTTTGGAGCCGAAGTAACTGCAGTGGATAGCACGGAGAAACTAGATATGTTACGCTCTATTGGCACAGACCAGGTTATTGATTATACTCAGGTAGATTTCACTAAAAACGGTGAGAAATATGATTTTATTATCGATGTGGTAAGCAAGAGTTCGTTTACAGGTAGTATAAAATCCTTAAGACAAAACGGACGTTATCTTATAGCTAACCCTGGGCTGTCACAGATGATTCGTGGGAAATTCACCAGAAAAAAAAACAACAAAAAAGTATTATTTGGATCAGCTAAGCCAAAAATTGAAGATTTACTCTTCCTTAAAGAGCTCATTGAAGCGGGAGATATAAAAACGGTTATAGGTAAGCGATTTCCTCTAGAACAAACTGTAGAGGCCCATAGGTATGTTGAAACAGGAGCTAAAATTGGAAATGTAATCATAAATGTAAGGGATGAGAATTTGTAGTACTTCTCATCACAATCTTTAAAGGAATCTTGGCTGCTCTATGTAAATGAGGGAATTATTTGTTCACCGAATTCTTTTATTGTTTCGGCTAGTTCTGGAGTACGTTGAAAGCTCGCCAGAAAGTAACCAGAACCAGAATTTACAGCTTGTTCGATTTTATTTGGAAACTCTCCAATATCTGTAGGCCCCATAGTTCCTGCCATAAATACTAATTTTTCAGTACGGTTATGAAGTTTTGCTTCTTCTACTGCGATTTGCTTCATTTCTTCAGGATCTTTCCCTGGCCACGGGGGAATAAAACAAATATCTGCATATCTTCCTGCTAATTTAAGCATTCGCGTGCCCCTACTTCCAAAGATTAGTTTAGGATATGGTTTTTGTATTGGCTTAGGATCTAATATAGCTCCCTTAGCATTATAATAGTTACCTTCGAAATTAACTTCATCTTTCGTCCATAGCTGGATCATCAGATCAAGGCCTTCATAGGTTTTATCCACCCTGACACTAGGACCATTCCATTCACTATACCCTTCAAACTCTGTTTGGGACCAACCCGCACCTACTCCAACCATTGTACGTCCCCCAGACAGCACGTCTGCAGTAGTTATCATTTTTGCTAGCATACCTGGGGGACGAAAAGGTATCGGAGTAACAAGAGTGCCCATTTTTATCTTTTCAGTCTTACCTAGTAAATAAGATATTGTTATCCAAGTATCCAGAGTTTTATTGCTATCTGGCCTTTTATGCCATGGTAGTTCTCCCCACATATAATGATCGGGAAATATAGCTCCTTCAAAATCATATTTATCTGCTTCTATGACAGCTGTTTCAGTTCGGGAAAAATCATTATACCAGTTTCCTAATCCACCTAATATGAATTTCATAATATTATTACTTTATTCCCTATATATTATTAATATTTTTATATTTCGTGAAACAGCCCCTTCACGAAAAAATAGATATACGTAGATGATATATTAACCCTTTTTCACTTGTCCCGCAAATGATGAAAACTGTAGAAATATTTTGGGGTCACCTTCAATCTTAGCAAATATATTTACTGGGGATGCTGCTTTTGGTTTTTCTCCGGAACTTGCAGGTGTAGGCCCAAAAAAGATACAAAATCCGTTACCACTAGGCCAAAATCCCACATCGCCAACTTCGCAATCAACTTGAGAGTTTTCTTCTCCAAGAGAGACGGGGATTTCACCATAGAGTTCTTCTCCCCAACGAGAAAGGTTTACTTCAAAGGGTAGCGCATTCCATATTGCTTCACACGTCTTAGGGTTCTTATCAGTAAGAAGTTTGGCTTTAACTGAGCCAATTTTTTCATTTTCAATAATTATATATTCCATGGGATACTCACGATTAAGAATAATTTTTAATTCAAAATAAGCAATTCTATTATTTAAACGATATTAAACTTGTCTTGTTCATATGATACTAGAAAAAACTGTTGAACGAATTAAACAGATCTATAATAATAAAGAGATACCTATTCCCAAAGTATCAAGAGTAGTAATTGGGTTGGGTTATACCGGAGTGGAAATTTTTACGCATGAGAATAAGACAATCCTTGGAGTGGCATCTACTCTAACTAAAATAATTAACGCTACAGATTGTAGTAAAATAAATTTTGCTGGAAATCTTGCTAATCAACCTCTTTTAGAATTACTGAGCTGGAGTTATCGTCCTCCTAGTATAAACAAAATAATTGGGATAGCTGCTCTGAACGCCGCATCTCAACACTTATTCAAAACAGTAACTACACACCAGGAAGTTAAAGGCGATATTCTAGATTACTTAAATATTAAAAAAAGCACCACTGTCACAATAATTGGATTAATGAAGCCGTTTATCCGGAATCTTCAGAAAAGAACAACGAATATCACTATAATAGAAGATTCAATCGATATTACAGCAGAATTCAAAGAGTTTCATTTTAAAAATACGGTAGAACAATTAAAGCCTGAAGAACTAAACATAGATGTGTTGTTCACTACTGGAACTGCATTAATAAACGATTCTATCGAATCTATATTGAATTTATTCTTAAAAAAAGCAGGAAAAATAGTAATTATTGGTCCATCTGTTAGTACATTGCCAGATATCCTATTCAAATACGGGGTTGACGTTGTTGGGGGTATGGAAATTCTTGACTCAGAATCAGCACTACGAGTCATACAAGAAGGTGGAGGGACAAAATTGTTTAAACAATATGGGAAAAAGTACAATTTAATAAAGGCATAATATATTATTTTTTTAAAATTAAAGATAAGTATTTCCCAATGACTACAGACATACACACTTTTACTTTCAAAGTGGTTCTTATCGGTGATGGCGCTGTAGGTAAATCGAGCCTTTTGAGAAGATTTGTAGAGAATTGCTTTGAAAAAACTTATCAGTTTACTGTTGGTGTAGACATTTCAGCTAAAGATGTCAAATATGAGGAGGGTCAGTATGCGAAACTTCAAATCTGGGACATGGGTGGCCAAGAACGCTTTAAGGTTTTACGGCGTAGTTTCTTTGAGGGTACTAATGGCGCATTATTGGTCTTCGATCTTTCCAGATCACAAACATTTGTTGGTATGAAAAAATGGCTTTCAGATCTACGGAGTATGGTTAAAGAGAGGATTCCTATAATTATAATTGGCAACAAATCTGATTTGATCTCAGAAGTTGGAGAAACGATAAAAAAAAATGAACCAAATTCACTAGCCGAGAAAGAAAATAGCATATATATCGAAACTTCTGCTAAAACAGGAGAAAATGTTGAGAAAGCTTTTCTCGAGTTAACACACCTAATGAGGGAACAAAATTCCTAAAGAATTACTCTAATTAGCTGTGATTAATCAGGAATTATTATTACTGCAAATGAGAGCAGATTGGTATAAAATTTGCCAAGATTCCTTTTTTTCATCTCATTTTTTAGATCTTCAAATTCAAAAGATAATTCATCGAGTTTCTTTTCTATGGATTGAGCATCTTTTTCAAGGAATCGTATCTCTTCTTTTAATTTCTCAATTGATCTTATTCGTTCTTGTTTCTTAGAATTATCTGTCAAATTTCTTATATTTTGGAGCTGTCGCTCTGTAGGTTTGTTTTTCTTTTTACTCTCTAATATTTGGTGAATTGATTCAGCTTTTAATCTTAAGCTTCTTCGGTTGTACTTGTAAACTCTTTTCTTCTTCTCTTGTTCCATTGCAAATATTTTATCATTTAGCTGTAATATCTCATCTTTCCAAATAGATGTTTTAGATTTTACGATCCTTTTGGCATGTGTTTCCAAGTTAAGAATTTCTTGTTTATCAAAAGCCTTGAAATTTGTAGGGTCATTAATATCAAAGATTTGATGAAAATTTTCAATATTTAGGATATATTTTTTTAACTCCTCAATTTTGTTTCCCTTTGCATCGATTACAACGGGTATAATCTGGGTTTCTATGATATATCCCTGGAATTTAACTTCAAATACAAAAAGAAAAAACTCTTGCTTAATAGAATCTTGAATCCCTAAATCTTGTAATTCTGCGTTGTTTTTTAATTTTAACAATGTAAACTTTCCTTTAAAAGAATCGTTTCTGCAAAAATCTAAGACGGTGTTGATAAGTGGATGACCTAGTGCGAAAAAATCGAATTTTTCTTTTTCTCTTGCATAATCTAAATCAAAGATTCCTGTAAACTCATGTCCTGATAATTTGTGTTTTGAGGATCTACGTAATTCGTCATTAATGATGATCTTAGTAATAAACTTATTAGGTTCTTTTAACACAACTTCCTGATCTTTTATATCTTTTAGATCACCATAATTTTCAATTTTAAGGTCAAAGAAATATCTCATAAGTAAATATAATTCATCATGAGTTAGTTTAACGTCAATACAGGATGCTAGAGAACTAATTAAACCGTCCATTTGGAAGGATCGTTTATCTATCATTAAGTCATCAAGTTGCATTTCAATTTCTTTTGCTTTCTTAATCTCTTCATCAAGACTCCGATAGAATTGATTAAGTTGTTTTCGTCTCTTGCCATCATCTACAGCGAAAATTACATTCTTAAGATCCTTCTCAATTCGTCCAATAATAGGTTCTAAGATGCCTATTGACTCTTCAAACAAATTAATTCTCTTTATGAGGGCATAGACAACATCGGTTTCAACTGTTCCTTCCATATAGAAGTTATATATAAATATCTCTCGAGACTCCTGCCCGATTCTATCCAAACGTCCTATTCTCTGTTCTAATTTCATAGGATTCCAAGGTAAATCAAAATTTATGAGTGTTCTGCAAAACTGAAAATTTCTCCCTTCTCCCCCTATCTCTGTTGAGATGAGAACTGAACATTCCTGACTGTTTTTAAACCTTTCAACAGCCTCATCTTTTTGGTCTTTATCTAATCCCCCATAAAATACTTCTACCAATATGGTCTTCTTTTGAGATTCTAAAAGATATTTTAAATAAAAGAGAGTATCAACAAATTGCGTAAAAATTATTATTTTTTCTTTAGGATTTTGGGAAAGAATTTGTTCAATAACTTCCAATAACCTATCTGATTTTGAATCATAAGGAATCTTTTTTAGTTTATTATAAAACTCTCTTAAAATTTTTTCTTGATTAAATACATCTGCCCCGTACTCAATTTGTTCTTCTGTTAATTCATCTTTATATTTTTCGAAGATATCCGAATCTAAAAATTCTTCTTCAACCTCTAATTCGAAAAATTCTGGATCTTCCGCTTTAAAAGCATCCAAATCAAGAAAAATATCTTTATAACGGTCAATTTGCTCTAATCTTCTTTCAAGACTCTTCAAAATAGCGTATTTTGAGCTAGTTATTAATTTCTGAAGGGTCGTTATAACGAAACCTAATCCTACATTTTCTTTACTTGGTGAGGAATTATAGATTTGAGCAAGATACAGCCGTATTTCATTGTAAATATTTAATTCTTCCTGAGTAGGATTTACAATGATCGTATGAACGACTCGCTTATTAAGACGATCCTCTGTAAATACATTCTTTTTACGATTCCGAATAAGAAATTTTGAAAGTGTGTGATCTTTTTCGATTTTTTCTAGTATTTTTTGCTGGATTGGTTCACTTTTAATTTCCATTAAAACTTTCTCTGTATTCTTATTTTTATCTATATACCGAAGATCTTTAAGCAATTTTACAGTATTCTTCACTTCAAAATTATTAAGTTTATCAATTTGTTTTATGTTAGTAATTAACAAATTTATGAATGGCATGTTCTTACGAAAATGTTCGAAATCGCTAAATGTCTCAAACGCTTCGGGGTGTATTAATTCAATTAGAGAATGTAATTCAAATGAATGGAGTTGTAAGGGGGTTGCTGTCAGAAGTAGCATACATTCTGAAGAGGAACTCAGATTTCGTGCTAATTCGTAGTTAAGAGTTTCTCGGTATCTCCCTGTTGTTGAATTGGATAGATATCTTCTTAGGTGATGTGCCTCATCAAAGATAACTACATCCCAGGAGATTGCGGATAATAACTCAATATACTTTTTATTCCGTGCAAATTGAAGAGAACAGATAATAAAATTATCGTATAAAAAGGGGTTGTGCAATTTCTCAGCACTGGTATATTTTCCTTCACGCTGTAACTCTTTAACCTTCTTTCCATCATAAATCGTAAAGGAAATATGAAATTTGTTTGACATCTCGAATTGCCATTGTTTTACGAGGGAAGCAGGAACAATAATCAAAACTCTTTCAGCTAGGTTTCTTGCAATCATCTCTTTAAGATAAATACCTGCTTCTATCGTCTTCCCAAGGCCAACTTCGTCTGCGAGGATAATTCTAGGAAAGAAATCTTCAGATAATCTGTGAGTCACATTTATCTGGTGTTGCATCAATGACAAACGAGAATTAGTAATACATTTAATTTGATAGGAAGTATAATAAGAATGAAACAAATTTGCCCAATATTTAATTAAGAACTGTCTGGGAGGATCAATTCTTTGCTGTGAGATCATTGTCTCGATTTTAGGAGTGTATTTCGCATATATTTCAGTTTCATCAAGTTGAACCTTCTTGCCATTTTCTTTGAGAAACTCATAAGAAATCGCTCCATCTTTGATAATAAAATCTTTTGAATTTATAACACCCAACCCCTGTTTGGTCTCAATCTTGTCATTAACCTCATAAATATAATGAATTAGATCTATAGGATGGAGAACTCTTATTACACTATTTTTAAAAAGCACTTTATACTTCTTCAGAATTTGTGTATCCTCATCATCAAGGGATTTAGAAACAGGGACCTCGATAATTCTTATTATCTTTCCTATCCCTAAATCAGGATTCAACCTATTAATTACTAAATTTCCTACATTGAATTTATGTCCTCGACAATAGATGTTGAAACACTTAGTAATCTTTGATGTGAGTTCGTTACCGCAAAAGGGGCATCTATAATTCAGAGGATTAATCTTGGTAACCATTATCTTTATATTATATTAAATATGAGGAAAACTAAAAATTTTAGTATTTTATTTTAGAGTTGATTAGGAATTGTCTGAAATCGGGATAGAACCAACATATATTGGTAAAAATGAAAACCTTAAGTTTGTAGTTCCCACAGAACTCTTTAGGATGAGAACAAAATCTGATAATAAGGTTGACCCTGAAATGTCAAAAAAATACAGTATTTATCTACAAGAAACATTTAAAGGATTTCAGAAGGGAAGAGAAACAAAACACGGAAACGAAAATAATACCCAAACTCAAACTACCCCTGCATTTTGGAAAGAATTTGAAGATAAAGCTAAGAACCTGGGTGTGGATCTAATAGGTTATACTCCCCTTAGAGAAGAATTTGTATTTTACAATCTTAAAGTCTACGGAAAAAACTCGATTATTTTAGGAATGGAAATGGATTGGAGTCAGATTAAAGAAGCACCTAGTATTTACTGTGGTATTGAAGCTTTCCGGGTTTATTATGAACTGGGGGAAATAACTATAGAGTTAACAGAGTATCTGAAAAGTAAAGGTTATAAAAGTGAAGCACATCACCCATTTGGTGGCAAAATGTTATACCCTCCTCATGCTGTAGCAGCAGGTTTAGGATTTATGGGGAGAAACGGACTTGTAATTACTCCTGAATATGGGCCACGTCAAAGATGGGGAATAATAACAACTGATGCAGAAATATCAGGTTCAGTTGGGAAGGATTTAAAGGAATTTGAGGATTTTTGTAAGAATTGTGGAGCTTGTGTAAGAGAATGTAGAGGGGGAGCTACATATGAAACTCCAATTTATCATGAAAACTCTCCGGCAATAACTCATATTGATCGAAAAAAGTGCATTGATAGTCTGGTGAATAATAACTATTGTTCGTATTGCTTGAAGGTATGTCCCCTTGGACATCCTAAAAAGTAGATTCAGGGATTTTATAACCCCATTTCTTTATTGTGAATCCCCATTGTTTCTCTATTTTATCTATTATACCTTTTGACAACTGGAATTTATTTTTTTTGTAATTTTTTTGTTGCTCAAGATAATCTTCAATACTCGATCTGCTATTGTCGATTCCAGGAAGATTTAGGATATCATAAATCCTTTTTAATTGTCCAATAGCGTCTTTTTCCAAATCTTCAAACTTTATTTCAACCAAATTTCCTTTAGGGATCAATTTCTTTTCAGTGAAATAACATTCCATCATATCCTTGTATATCTTTATGATACTATCCTCAATTAGGGTATTTGAAACATTTTGGAACATGAAATTCTCCATCGTTTTTTTATAGAAATACCGGGTTGATAAATAGATGGTATAGGGATTCCGAAAGATGTGAATGAATTTTGCATTAGGGTATAATTCTAATAAGAATTTTATACGAGCTGTATTAGCGGGATTTTTTAGAACTAACTGTTTACCTCCCATATTGAAGGTAGTTTTTCTTAGTAAGTAATTATAGCCCTTTTTCCAGGCTTTTTTAATTCTTGGGGATATCCTCTTGAATCTTACGTACTTATGATAATATTCTATTATTCGTTTAGGAAAATACCATGCATTATAAAGAGTATATGGAAAAATATTACCTAAAGCCATCTCATCCTCTTGAGTCTCTTCAACTCCCATTCGAATATTATCCATAGGACGCGTTTCAGGAAGAAACGTCCTCATAAAAAAGCTAAAAAAGCTAGTGCTCAGGAACGACTTAGGAAATGAAGCTTGAAGCATGGTTATGAAACCGAATTGAGGATCTTGGCAGAGAAGGTTATGGAGATGGGTTGTACCACTTCTCCAATGACCAATAATAAAAATAGGATCTGAGGGTAACTTATAATTCTTTAGATGCCTATCATAAAGTAGATATTCGCGTATCCGGAATAAGATTCCAACAATACTGATTGTATTAATAAACACAATACGCATATAATGCTTTACCGGGATGAAACCATTTGACATTATAAGTTTTAAAGAATCCCGAAAAGAAAATCCAAAAATTGGACCGATCCGTGAAAAGTCAATTGATTCGAGATTAAAGATTATCACCAATGAATCTTATTAGTTAATTATGTGGCAATTAAGTTTATATAAATTTGCACTTACCAATCTATAATAGTTATATTCAAATTACAGCAATATTTTTTATTAACAACTTTACTAGTCCATTGATGTAAAATGACTGAATCTGATCAAAAAGAAGCTGAAGAAAAAATTACGAGCACTGAGTCAATTGAGTTACTTAAACGAGTAAATACTGCTGCAAATTATTGCTATTCATGCAATCGATGCAACAATGTTTGCCCAACTGCTTTTCTTGATGTATTTTATCCTCGTAGTTTAATCATGGATCTTACATTTTTAACACCTGAAGAAGCGTTAGAAAATAATGACATTTGGAAATGTCTTACTTGTGGGTTATGTTCTGTTTATTGCCCAATGACGAAGGAAGAGATTGGAGTTAACTTTACTAAAATTATTAAAGATCTCCGCTCGTTAGCTTCAGAGTATGAACCATTGATGGAGGGATTACAGAGCTGTAATCACGAACGGGTTTATTCTAGCCTACCTAAATTAATGGCTGAAGATAAAATTAAATTTACAAATAAAACAGGATTTCTTGAAGGTACAGGATTAAAAATAGCTAATGAAGGAGAAGTTGGGTATTTTATGGGATGCGTTCCCTTTTTATCTGGTACAGCTCCTTGTGTTGTTGGATGCCCTGCGGGAGTTGACGTTCAAGGCTATGTATCATTGATATCTGAGGGAAAATTTCAAGAGTCTATTGATCTGATACGAGATAAAAATCCGTTACCATACTTGTGTGGAAGAATTTGTACTGCTCAGTGTGCATTGAACTGCAATCGCCAAAACTTTGATGATCCAGTAGCCATTAGAGAACTTAAACGATTTGTGTCAGATTATGAAGCTGCCCATCCAGGTCAGAGTAAAATTAAACCAGTTCCACAAACCAAAGAAAAAGTTGCGATTATCGGAGCAGGACCAGGAGGTTTATCTGCCGCATATTTTCTTGCCAGAATGGGATATAAACCCACCATTTTTGAGAAAGGAGATAAAACGGGTGGGGTAGTGAGATATGGGGTACCTCAATACCGTCTTTCTGATGAGGCTCTTGATCATGACGTAGAGTTTATAAAGTCCATGGGTGTTGAAATAGTTTTAAATAAAGAGTTTGGGGCCAATTTTACATTGGAAGATATCTGGAAGGAAGGATTTAAAGCAGTTTTTATTGCCGTCGGTTTGTATGTACCAAAAACTCTTAGACTTGAAGGAGAAGATCTCCCAAATGTCCATGTTGCACTTGATTTTCTTGTAGATAGAAAGTATAAATGTGCTGAAAATCCAGAAGAATTTAAAGGTAAAACATTTGGAATCATCGGAGGAGGCGCTGTTGCCGTAGATGCTGGGGAAACTGCGATTCGGTTAGGAGCTATTAAAGCTGATCTTGTTGATATTTTATCTGAAGAAGCCTTAAAAAATGTACTCAAGGATTTACATGAAGCTGAAAGAGAAGTAATGGAGTATCATTTTGAAACGTCAACTGCGAATATTACCCAAGAACCTGATGGAAAATTAGCCCTAAATTGTTATAAAATTCAATGGGGTGATTCAGATCCTGAGACTGGGAGAAGACCCTTAAATAAAGTAGAAGGCTCAGAATTTAAAATCGTCGTCGATCACATTGTAATTGCTATTGGTCAAGGACTTGATCCTGTACCTATTAATACTGCAACGGAGAGCAAACTAAAAATTGAAAGAGGAAAAATTGTAGTTGATGAATTAACTTATGAAACAGGCATCCCTGGTGTGTTTGCTGGTGGTGATATTATTTATAGTTCGTTAATGTGTGCTGTTGACGCAATTGGTGACGGACGAGAAGCAGCCTTCACAATTGATAGATATATTAGAGGTCTTGATTTAAGAGAAGGAAGAATTGTCAAAAGCGACCTAAAACGATCTACAATCCCTAAGAAATATATCCAATCTAATTCATGTCAGGAAATGAATTTTATGCCTGGTAATGAGCGGCTGATCTGTTTTGATGAAATGGAATTGGGTTATACAGATGAGCAAGCAAAAAAAGAAGCGAATAGATGCTTAAACTGTAATTGCTGCTGTAATTCTGATCAACTTCCCGAAGATTTCGAAAAAGCTCTGGATGCTTCTGGTGTCATGATAGCTAATTATGGGAATCAAGATAATTGGAGTTCTCTGAATGCACCTGATTATTTGGAAATCCCAAAAAGTGTAATTGGGCTTTTAAATCAAAATGACATAATTCCAGTTGTGTTACCAGATGAAAAATGTTGTGGACATGATGCTCTTTGGCGAGGAGACACTGAAACCTTTAAAATTTTAGCAGAATATAATATAAAACTCTTTAAAGAAGCAGGGGTAAAAACGTTGATCTTTAATTGTGCGGAAGGCTATTATACATGGAAACATGACTACAAAAATCTCTTTAAAGGTAAGGATGAGTTTGATTTCGAGATATATCACATTTCAGAATATATTTTAAAAGAAAAGCTATTAGAAGACATATCTTTTCCTAACTTGGATAAAATTAAGGTCACTTACCATGATCCATGCAGATTAGGGAGAATGAGTAAAGTCTTTGATGCACCTCGCCAAGTTTTGGAATTAATCCCTTCCGTTGGTTTAGTTGAGATGGAATATTCAAAAGAAGATGCCGAATGTTGTGGAGTCTCATCATACATCTCTTGTGACCAGAACTCTAAAAAATTACAAGAAAAAAAAGTCAAGCAAGCAATTGAAACTGGTGCGGAATATCTAATTACGGCATGTCCAAAATGTACAGCTCATTTAAATTGTTATTTAAATGAGAATCGAGAATTGAAAGATAAATTGAAAGTCATGGATCTCATGAGTTTTCTCGGAAAATTACTATTTTTGATATAGGTTTTTCAAACTTCTATTATAACCTCTCTTTTATCTAGAATTTTTTCATAATTACACTTTTTTGTAAAAATCAATTAAATGTATTATTCCTATCACTTTCCTAGCCATTGGTTTTACTGATTTGTGAAAAAAATAAGGAGATATATAACTTTATAAACAAATCTCTTCTAATTTTATAATATAAAATATCGAAATTTCACATTTAGATCATTATCAAGATTTATTAATGATGTTTTTCTTGGTAAAAATGAAATTCAAATTACAAAAAGGGCGTTTCTATGGTCAGAAAATCTCATAAATCAATTAAATTAAGAAAGCAGTTTAATTTAAAGGGAATTTTATTACTTTTTTTCATCGTTGCATCACTATTCTCAATTTATTTAATAAATTTTGACAAAGAGGTATATCTACCCATTGAAAAAGATCAAATAATCTTAGACCAAAACCTCATTCTTAGCAGTCAAGGAGAAGAGATATTTAGATTAATCTATGGTGCTGATTCAGGTCCAACAAATCTCGATCCTCAAAATAGCTTAAACTCTGATTCTTTTGATGTGATTAATCAAGTGTGCGAAGGATTGTATACTTATAATCTAAGCGATCCCTCTTTTTCAATTATTCCGAATCTAGCACTCAGTAAGGGAACATGGTTAATTAATAGTACTGATTCTTGGTATACCATTTCACTAAGATCTGATGTATCATTCCACGATGGGTCAAAATTTAATGCAACTGCCGTAAAGTTTACGTTTGATCGTTTGGCATATTTAATCAATAATTCTATGGCAATGGCAAGTTTTCTTTATGAGTATTATGATCCAGATGTTGATATAGTCAAACTTATAATCAAACAAACAGTAATTATTGATGAATATACCGTTCGTTTTGAATTAAATAAACTGTACGGACCTTTTGAAGCACTTCTCTGTTTTCCCTCTTCGTATATCTTATCTCCAATGTCTACACCCCAATATGATCTTATAGATACTGTTACTGGAGATTTAGTTGGTACAGGTCCATTTGTTTTTGATCATTACATCTCAGATGATGAGGTGCTATTCCATGCTTACGATGATTATTGGGCAGGAAGAGCCAATATTACGATTCTAAAGTTTGATATTATTTCAGAAACATATACTGCTTACGATAAAACTTATAGTTTTAATACTCTAAATGAAGCTAACGACGGAAGTTGGGAATATTGGAATACTGATATAGGTTATCATTCAGTAGCAGATAGAGGAACGTACCAATATTGGTGTTGGACTGATAGTGGGACACCATCCGACCCTACAGGGCCACCAAGTGGGATATCCTGTATTTATCCAGAAACATCATCACCCACAGAAGTTGGAGACGTATATATCGCGACATTATCAGATACAGAGGCAATAGATACACGTCTTCATGGAATTTACGTGACATTCGATACATGCATGCAGGGTGACCCAGCAGGACACATGTATTTTGAATACTGGGATGGAGATAGTTGGGAAATTAGAGACGATTGGGCAGGAGATAGTATTACAACCTTTACTGCTCGAGGTCCATACGATTTTACTGCCTTGGAAAATGACGATTTAAAAATTAGATTTAGGGTAGTAGTGGGGGGAACAAATTTTTACAACGATTTTGCTTTTGATGAGGTAAAGATCTATGGGTATTTAAAAGATGTCGATCCTAAAAATCTCGCATTGATAGCTGGAGATGTTGATATTATTACTGATCCGCAACCCTCAATGTTTCCTACTCTTAATGCAGATCCAGATATCACGCTCCAAGATGCGGGACATAGCTCAGTCACTGAATATCTTAGTATGAATACCAAAAAAATTAACAGTACTTATAGAAAAGCAATCTCTTATGCAATTAACTACTCTCATATAATTAATACATTATGTGAAAGTCCGGCCGATAGATTAATGTCTCCTCTACTAGAGGATCTGTTATTCGCTAACTGGTCGCTTGATACAGCTACGTTTAATATCACCAAAGCCAGAGGTATCATGCAAAGTATGGGATTCGGAACTGGATGGGACACAACATTTCCTGGGACCTCTGAAGTAAACTGGTCGAGTATAACATTTGCTACTTTCAATTATAGTTATGACACCGGAAACACATTTAGGGAAAATCTCCTTTTTCTGTTGCAGGATAATCTTGATAAAATTGGAATCGAAATAACAGATGCGGGAGTTAGTTCTTCAGAATTTTACGATATATTTTATCAAAGAAGTGGGTACACTTGGGATATGTGGGAGCTGGTTTGGTTAGGTTTCTATTCTGATTATAATGATCCTGCTAGTGCACTTAATTTTTTATTTTCTAACAGATCTTCACTATTTAATACGGCTTTTTACGACGGATACCAAGCTGCCATCGAATCTGGGAGAAATCCCTATGATCTATGGGACAATGCACAATTATTAATTGAAAATGCATCATTCGAGACCAATCAGACTATTAGGGAGGCGTACTATGATAGAATTCAACAGATTCTTGTAGAAGAAGATATACCTTGGGCTTATGGTATTGTTTCACATAGGTATGATGCTTTTCGAAGTCATATTATTGGATTTCAATCGAATCCATTGGGTAAATTAAGTTTTTATGGAGTAACGCAGAATAGCTCACTAGCCCCTCAAACTATTCATTTAGATGGCAATCGAGAATGGCTATATTTTAGAAGCGCTAATAAATGTACTGGTCAAGGAACAATTTCCAATCCATATGTAATTGAAGATTTAGTAATAGATAGCGAAGTGTTGGGACAATGCATAACCATTGAAAATTCTGATATCTACTTTAATATTGAAAATTGCACATTATATAATGGAGGTGTCCAATTAGTTAATGTGAGTAATGGGCAATTGATAGAGAATACTGCAAACGATAATGAACAAATCGGAATTTCACTGATGCACAGCAACTTTAATAACGTCACAGGAAACAATGTAAATAACAATATTAGAGGAGGAATAGAATTGATAAATAGTAGTAATAATTTAATTTTAGGCAATTTCGCGATGACAAATGACGATTTTGGGATAAATATAGAATACGGTGAGAATAACTTAATTGAGGGGAATCTTGTAAGTAATAACGATTATGGAATATACATTCAATATAGCAATAATAACAACATCTCCTCCAATACAGTATTGAATAATAATTTTGATGGTATACATCTAGTCTTTAGTGATGGAAATGACATCATAGGAAATAATGCTAGCAATAATGACATAGGATTTATCCTTTATTCAGACAGTAAATTTAATAAAATTGAGGGAAATTTCGCATGGGATAATAACATTGGAATATATTTCGGTACGGATAGTGATAATAATACTATTGAAGCAAATCGCGTAGAGTACAGCAGTTCGACAGGGATCTACTTGTTTTATAGTGATGATAATTATGTTTTAGTAAACAATGTATCTAATAACGTTGGGTGGGGAATCATTTCAGATTACGGTTCTTTTAATAGGTTTTTAGACAACCTCATAAGTGATAACTCATTAGGAGGGCTATTCCTGACTAATTGCTTCGATAGTGTAATAAGGAACAACACTTTAGAGGCTAATTATCAAGCAGGAATTTATTTAGATTATAGCGATAGAAACCAAATTTTGAATAATAGATTAAGAAATAACCTAGATATCGGGATTTATTTATACTATAGTGACATTAACGACTTTACCGACAATATCATATCAAACAACGCAGATGAAGGGATCTATTTGTATTACAGCCATTACAACGACATAGTATCCAATGATATAAGCAACAATCATCGTGGGATATACATAAATGGAGGTGATTACAATCTTATTGAAGATAATACAGTATACGACAATAATGGTCCAGGAATTTATTTATCATCTGGCAATTATTATAATAGCATTTTAGATAACAATCTGAATAATAATTTTGATTATGGGATCTATATGATATACGGATATTCCAACATAATTACAGGCAATATAATAAGTGGGAACTCGTTAACCGGAATTTATTTATATGAATCTGATAACATCGATATTATAAATAATTTTATAAGTCAAAATATAGACCGCGGAATATATTTAGGTCGAAGTAACCTTAATACAGTTGTGGGAAACACTATTCAATTCCATAATTTTGGTATTTATGTTTACTACTCTTCTAATAATCAAATTTCAAACAATATCTTTAACAATAATGGTGTAGATATCGAGGAAATCGTGGCACCGAAACCTCAATTTCCTACTGTAATTACGGCTATAGTAGTGGTTCTAGTAGTCATCATTGTAATAATAATCGTATCTGCAGTGATTGCTTCTAGGAGAAGGATGCCATCAGTGCCGAAATATACCAAACCTAGATATCAATATGCTCAGAAAGTGGAAAAGAAGGAATATATGAATCCAGATTGGTTAAAAGCTCAATACTATGATCAAAAGAAAACACTTTATCAAATTGCACAAGACCAAAATACAAGTATCTATACTATAAGAAAATGGCTCGATAAACTTGAGGAGCCGAGAGTAATGGAGAAAGAACAAAAGGAAACAAAATTCTGTACTAAGTGTGGTCAAGAATTGCCTATTAAAGCAAATTTTTGTATTAAATGTGGGGAAACAACTTTAGAAAGTGAACAGGAAGAAAAAATCTCTGAAGATCAACAACCAATGTTTCCACCTATATCAGATTTGGTTCAGAAACCTGAAGAATTAGAACCTCAAGAGGAACTTGTGATACCGCCAGAAGAAGAAACACTCCCGGAGCCATTAATTTTAATAGAAGAAAAGGAAATAGCAGAGATAGAAATATCCCGTGCGGAAGTTGAAGAATTGGAGCCTATACCACTCGTTCCTCCAGAGGAGGAAAAAGTACCCATACAAGAAGAAGACATAAAAGAAATGATTGAAGAGCCACAACCACTTGAACCAATTCCGGAAAAACCTGAAGAACCGCCAATAGAAGAGATTCCAGAACCTATAATTGAAGAAGCACCTCCATCACCAGTTGAGAGCCCAAAGAAAATACCAATATTCTGCAAATTCTGTGGGATGAAACTAAATAAGACAGCGAAATTTTGCCCTCAGTGTGGTACGATTGTAAAAAATTCGTAACTCCATATTCACTTCCAAT
>JAEOTL010000461.1 GCA_016839845.1 Promethearchaeota archaeon | reverse complement strand
TTATCCAATGAATCTTCGCAAAATACCTTAGATTTACCATTTCCTTGTATATCCAGGTATAAGTTACATAATTTTGCTAAAAACAGGTCTTTATCAATTCCATATAAGTGAGAAGTAACATCACTACTTTCTATTCTAGATTTGCTCGTGTTTAATAAATATTCTTTAGATTCAAGAAGAAAGCCCCCATGTCCGCAAGCGGGGTCTAATATTTCTGAATGTAATTTAGGTTTTAGATAATTAACCATGAACTTCACGATATTAGGAGGTGTGAAAAATTGACCGGCTTCGTCTTTTAGAATCTTACTTACAAAAATTTCGAAAGCGTCGCTAATAATGTCTTTGGATGATCGAAGTAAGGAGATATTTTGGAGTTCCTGAACGATTAAATATATGAGTTCTTCTGTTAATTTGATTTGTTCATTTTCTTCTAATATATAGCGATATTTCTCTCGTACATTTTTATCGAAGAAATTTTGAATCCGGGTGGATAACGCTTTACTGGATTCACCTTTCTTTATACAAAATTCTATTTCTTCCTCTGGCTTTTTACTGATCTCATCCACCAATTTACACAGTAAGAGATTTATTATTTGTTTCGATCTTGCTCTGGTATCGGTATCAGTATATTTTAATTTCCCGTATAAATGTTGGTTAATTCTGTCAAAAAGCTTTTTCAAATTTGGAGACTTAATTAAATCTTGTTTTTTTAACCCACCAGATTTCTTCTCTGTAAAATCAGTAATTTCGACTGGCACTTTATCTTCATCAATCCTTCTATAATTCACTAATGTGAAGTCAGTTTATTATTGTTTCTTATTAAATGCAAATTAATGTACATTAGCCTAGAGTTTCATATAGTTCTCAATGAATTTTATGGAACTTCGATACTTGACCGTAAAAGAAATTCCGTAATTTTAAAATCTAACTATGGTTTATAGAACTTAAATATTTACTGAAAAATAAGCAATACATTAGATCCAAACCCTATTTGAAGCTAATAGTAATGTTTTCATTGAAATGGTGATTTATATTGGCTAAAAAAGATGATGCAAAGGTTTTTATTGGCAAAAAAAAATCATTAAACTATGTAATGGCTGCAATGGTTGTTTTGAATGAACAACCAGTAAAGCTACTCGCCCGAGGACGATCTATCTCGCGTGCCGTGGATGTTGCTGAAATACTCATTAACAAATTTGTAAACGGTGCATCTTACGGTACTATTGAGATAACAACTGAAACGATTACCAATACTGATGGCACAGATAGCAATGTCTCTTCCATGGAGATAGAAATTTTGCCACCAAAAAAATAGTTGTTGCCAAAAATCAAATAATATCCAGGAGAAAATCAGGAGACTTTCTCGTATCTTTTTTTTCTTTTATTTTTTTGATTAGGTATCAAATCTATATTCGTCTACATCAGTAACGGGACAATAACCAATCTTCTGGTAGATGTTATTTGATATAGGGTTACTCAAATCTGTAAATAAGAAACAGTAATTGTTACCCTCATCTAGCAAGTATTGACTTAATTTAGCCACACATTCTGTAGCATATCCCCTTCTCCTCAATGATGGGGGAGTGTATACACCATTAATTCCAATACCATTTGGTGTTTTTCCGGCCTTCTGTGCCATTGAAACGGGTTTATCATTATCAAAAAGTAAAAAGATTCGGTTATCAGAAATACGATTTCGCATTCGTTTTAATGATCCCTCTATCATCTCTATATCTCTTTCAGGAAGTGCCTCTAGCATAAACTCTTCCCCCCATTGTAGAATTAGATCCTCGTCTGTACTATCGCCCAACTTAAATTTTCTCTTACCTAAAGTTTCCTCTGAAACTTCTTCTAATTTATACAATCTCTCATTCATAACTATTTTGTAATTTAGGTTTTGCTTTTCAGACCACAACTTCGAAAATCTTTCAGACTCTGCTTTAGGTCCTAAAACACCAGGTAATTCAGATTTCCTCCCAATTAGTGCATCTATTAAAATATCTACCGTTCTTAAATCCAAGGAAAAAGATAAGACTTGATTATATGGAGGTGTTCTAAAAGAGATTAATTTCACTTCATTGTCTTCAGTTATAGTAATGAGAATCGGGGGTTCTTGACCGTAATGTTTAAAGTTCTCCTTTATGTTGCTAAGAATTGTAAGGAAAAGGCCATTTTCCAATTCTCTTTTCATTAAAAAGGGGTATGCTACCTCATAATATGTATCGATACTTTCGTAAAACTGTGCTTCCATACTCATTAAAGAAAGAGTAGTGCTTAAAAAAACTTCTGATGTGAAATTGAATCTATAGGATCAGAATATTGTCTTTATCTTCTCTAACTCGCCAATTAACTCATCGACGTCAGCTGCAACTCCTTTGTTATCACATAGCTTAGTGACAAACCTCATGAAGCTATTAATGATTGGATGTTCTAATATAATACATTTCTGATTTATCGTATTTACATCCATTATGAGAGCGGAAGGTATTACTTCTCCCATTCCGATGACATCCTTTAGAATTAACTCATTTTCTTCATTATATGATAATATTACCATGTCTTCTTGAATCTGAGATCCATCATTTTGTCTAATAATTTTGAATTCACACATTATTATCTTGGTTTTTTGGGAATCTATTAATATCTTGAAAAGTAATAGTTGTATTATAATTTCATTATTTTAGCAAAATAAATAAAGAGATTTCTCAATTTGTTTATTGACAAAAAAAATACTTGATTAAAATGAATAAAGACGATATTTGTTTTATGCCAGCTTGGGAACTTGCTGAAAGAATAAAGTCCCAAGACATAAGTTCTCAAGAAATAACGGAGGTTATAATTGAAAGGATAGAAAGAATTAATCCAAAAATTAATGCGTTTTGTACTCCAACATTTGATTTAGCTCGAGACTTGGCAAAAAGAGCTGATGAGTTAGTTAAGAAAGGAGGAAAATTAGGGTTAATACATGGTATACCAACTTCTATTAAAGACAGTGTTGATGTCAAAGGAGTGAGGACTACAAGTGGTTGTAAAGCATTTGAAAACTATGTTTCAACAGAAGATGATATAGTAGTCAAAAGATTGAAAGAAGCTGGAGCGGTAATTCTAGGAAAAACAAACATGCCTCCTTTTGGGTATAAAGGGAATACAGATAACTTAATTTTTGGTGAAAGCAAAAATCCATGGCATCTTGAACGGACTACAGGAGGATCTACTGGAGGGGGAGCAGCAGCAACAGCTGCAGGTTTAAGTCCTTTAACTCAAGGTTCGGATGGGGGAGGTTCCATACGAATTCCAAGCAGTTTTTGTGGTCTATATGGCATAAAGCCAACATATGGGCGTATACCGCAAACTTCGGTGAAGCTAGAAGGAATGATGGGGATGTTTGTTCAGAAGGGTCCTTTAGTTAGGTATGTAAAGGATGCTGCTTTAATGCTTGATGCTATGGTTGGAGCTGATGATATTGATAGATATTCTTTACCTAAACCTAATTATAGCTTTTATGATTCATTAGGAGAAACACCTAAAAACCTTAAAATAGGGTATGCCATTGATCTTGGCAATTTGGAGATTATTCATTCTGAAGTCGAGAAAGCAGTATTAGATTCTGTAAAAAAATTCGAAGAATTCAATTGGTCAGTCGAGAAAAGTGATATTAATTTAAATACTCCTGGAAAAACACTCCGAGGAAATGTAGAAATTTTACACTATGGCGCAACGTGGTATAATATATGGAGTTATGGATTTGGATATTTTATCAAACCTCTGATTGAAAAATATGGGGATAAGCTAGACCCTGGTTTAGTTGCCCTAGCTCAATTCGGATTTCAACTTACTGCCGAGGATCTATATAAGGCAGAAATTCAAAGAGAAATTATCTTTGATAATGTTTGTAAGCATTTTAAAAAATTCGACATTTTGATTACACCTACTATGGCATGTCCTGCCTTTGAACTAGGTGTATCCTCTCCAACTAAAATTGAGGGGAAAGATGTTACCGCAGGAGCGTGGTCACCCTACACTCATCCATTCAATATGACAAGTCATCCCGCGGCTTCAATTCCATGTGGATGGTCTAGTGAGGGATTACCTATTGGAATGCAAATAGTTGGTAAAAGATTTGATGAATTGACTGTACTCCAAGTTTCACAAGCTTTTGAAGAGATCGCACCATGGCAAGATAAAAAACCAAAATTATAATCCTTATTTATTTCTATTTTTTCAGCCCTTTTTTTCATTAAACTTAATAAAAACAATTTTTTTAAATTGTCGTTAATAATTCTAAGTATAGTTATTTACAACTACCTATTTTATAACTTATAGCTAAAAATAAAGACAAAGGAAATTGAATAAAATGGCACGTCCGTATCAAAAAGCAAATATTCCAGGCCCTGAAATGGGTACATCTGTTTCAGATCCTGCAGTAATGGCGAATTTTCTGAAGAGCCCAATGAAAAAAGTATTAGTTATTGGTGCTGAATCCTTAAATTGGGAACTGGGGGACAAGAAACTTGTTGATTTCTTAATCGAAATTGCGAACAAGATTGATTGTCACGTGGTTGGTACAGGTCACACATACAGCTACTTAAAAGATAAGATTACAAAGAACGATTTGTATGATATGTCACTGATCAACGTTACTAATCGCTTATGTGATAAAGATTGGGGTGGTTTGGATGGAGAAGGACAATATTCTATGGCAATCTTTGGAGGACATTTAGTATTTTATGTTTCTCAAACTTTATCTCGAATCAAGAATTTTACAAACTGGATAAAAACCATAGATTTAGACAAATATTCCCACCCAAATGCACGATTTAGCTTACCTAATCTGAGTAATAGTGATTGGAAAGCATTTTTAGAAGAATTAATTGGAAAGCTATAAAACAAAATTAAAAAAATTATATAACTTAAATGAGGAGATATATGAAATGAGTTTTTCCGATATGCCTGTAGATATTGGCCCGGTTTATGAGGGAGAGCGTATTAGAGGAAATCAAATGTATGTAGAACTTGGAGGACCAAAATCTGAGAAGCATTTTGAACTTGTTCGCGTTAAACCGGAAAAAGAAATTGAAGATGGGAAGGTATTCCTTATTGGTCCCGATCTTAAAGACATGGAAGAGGGATCTAGACACCCAATTGGTATCCTAGTAGAGGTTTCAGGTCCTGAGCTTGAAGAAGATTTAGAGGCCGTATTTGAACGCCGAGTTCATGAATTCTGTAATTTTGTAAACGGAATAATGCATTTGAACCAACGATACACCAATTGGATGCGTATTTCTAAGGCAGCTTTTGAGAAAGGATTTAATTCCTTCGAAATGCTTGGGACAATCCTTATCCGATTATATAAAGCTGAATTACCAATAATTAAAAAGGCGCAAGTTACAATTATTACCGATCCTGAGAAAATCGATGAACCTTACGATCTAGCAATAGAAGTATATAATAAAAGAGACGAAAGAGCACGAAGTATTAATGACGAAGATGTTGACATGTATTATGGCTGTGTTCTTTGCCAATCATTCGCACCAACGCATGCCTGTTGCATAACGCCAAATCGTATGAGTTTATGTGGTTCGATTTCATGGTTCGACGCTAGAGCAGCCGCTCGCGTAGACCCAAAAGGTCCTCTTTTTGAGATTGAGCCTGGAGAGGCACTAAATGTGGAAGCAGGAGAATTTACTGGCATCAATGATATGATTAAAAAACGTTCACTTGGAGAAATTGAAAGAATTTATCTTTATTCAGGTATGGAATTCCCCCACACATCATGCGGTTGTTTTGAGGCTATTGATTTTCTTATTCCTGAAACAGGAGTTGGTCACGGTATAATTGACAGAAATCATGATGGCGTTGCGTTAAATGGATTACCATTCTCGGCGATGGCAAATCAAACCGGGGGTGGAAAACAAATGCCCGGTTTTAATGGGATTAGTATCCAATATATTATCAGCCCAAAATTTCAGCAATACGATGCAATTCAAGCTGGATTAAAATCAGGTATTGATTTAGTTGTTTGGATGGGAAAGACAGTTAAAGAACGCGTATATGATCTTTTACCAGAAGATATCCGAGATAAAATAGCAACTGAAGAGGAAGTTCCTGACTTAAATGATTTACCAGCCTGGTTAGAGAAAGTAAAGCACCCAGTTATTGAAACTGAGGAATATAAAGCAGCCGCCGGTGGAGTCGAGGAAGAAGGAGAAGATGAATGGGAAGAAGAAGGTGCGATGGTCCCAATGGGCACCGTTGGCATGACAATCCCTGGAGTTGGCGGGGGCGGAGGTTTCAAAGTAATCCTAAAGAACTGTAAGATCCATGCTGAATCAATAATAATCAAGAAGATTGAGCCTAAACGCAAGAAGAAGTAATTTTCAACTATTTCTATTTTTTTAATATTTTTTTCTTTATTGTCAATTACAAACTATATATAGTTCTACATCAATTTATTTACCAATAATACTATCTTAGTAATATACTTAGGTGGATATTTATGGAATTGGTAGATGTTTTACACGGCACTTTTAGCTTACTATTTGTTATTATCTCGTTTATTATCGGCGTAACCATCTTGTCTAAGTACTTTAAAAAGAAAAATCGATTACTCGTATTAGTTGGATTAACGTGGATAGGATTATCTTTTCCTTGGCTCCCTGATTCAGTGTCTTTTATCATGAATTTATTCACACAGCAAACCATTTCAACAGAATGGTATTTTATAATTGGCAATGTTTTACTCCCCGTTCCGTTGATTACTTGGATCCTTGCCTATTCAGATATGATTAGTCGAGACAGAAAGAAGGTATATACTGGTTTAATTCTTGCGGTAAGTGCTGTATTCGAAATCATATTTTTCGCATTGCTCTTCATTGATGTAAACTTACTAGGAACTATGACGAGTGCATTTAGTACCGATTTTGGCATCTTCCTGACGGTCTCTTTATTCCTCACCCTTATCATTATGTTGGTGACGGGGTTGAAGTTTGCGGGTAATTCAATTCGATCAGATGAGAAAGAGATTCGATTAAAAGGGAAACTTCTTCGGGCAGCATTCATTTCCTTCACCATAGCTGCGATTCTTGAGAAATCAGCAAGATCTATTATGTTGGGTCTTGTTTTTGATAATCCAACCAACCCAATATTATCAACAATGCTAGCGGTTGTTCGAACATTACTGGTTTTAAGTGCGTTTGAATTCTATGGAGGTTTTCTCCTCCCACGATGGATGGAAAATATCTTATCGAAAAAAGCATAATTATTTTTTTCTTTTTTTTTACTTTTTATTATTAAGTTTTCGAATCGCCCGACGAATTTACGACAAAAAAATGTAACTTTTCATTTCAAAAAAAGATCGTACTGCGGTCACTAAAAATTATTAATGAGTAAATATTTATAAGGGGGCATTGAGATCTAAATAAAGAGTAATTATCTAGAATATAGTGTTAAAGCTATTTAGCCTAAACCTTTCCATGAGTTAAAATGTTAATCCGAGAAGCTGGTATCATCTTCAATGGTATTCCTGTTATATTCGCTAGCTATCATAGAGCGAGTAAAGAATCAACAGATCTAATATGTACCAGTGGATTAATGAGTGGACTCTTAAGCTTTGCCGAATGCTTGATGGCTCCTATAGAGTATTTTGAAAGTAGCAAATATACCATAATTTTCAAAAAAGGAAAAATGTATGATTTTTATAAAAGATCTCAAGATATTCTTGCTTTCATAGTCCTCGATAAAGACGATAGACTTGAGAAATATTTATATAAAACTATTTTTCCCCTTTTAGAAAAGTTGCTCGAAAAATTTATTTCTGAGTATAAAGGCTCAAAAATCACCGAGGTTGCCAAATTTGAGTCTTTTAAAAGTACAATTGACAAACTTTTTGGGACAGGCACTCAAACTTTAGAAGAAAAAGTTGTTTCACTGCTACGATAACAAATAGAATTGTACCTTTAACATTTACTATATCTAAAAGCAAATTAAAGGGTAAATTAAATTTGAGTTTAACAGTGATAAGCTAGTTAATTTGCGAATAAAAAAGATCTCTAACTTTATTAAACAGAGGTTTGATTCCATCAAGACAATTAACTTTACACTCGACAACATTTCTATTCCGATAGAAAGCCATTATCACAGAATCGTGTAATGTCCAGTTTACATTATGAAATCCTATATCATATCCCAGCAGATTAAAACCTTTTTTTATTGCGAGATCCATTGAATGGATCCCATCCTGTATCGTTGGGATCCGCCACAGAATCATTCTCCATTTTTTATATGATTTTAAGAGATTTTTTAAGGTCTTTTCATGAATAGTCCCATAAAGATTTACTATTCCATCATACTTATTCCTAGAAACAAAGTACGAATCATTCGCCTTCTCTTTTTTTCCAGATCCAAAGATTAAATCATCATTTTTCATTTTTCTATTATAACCCCTCACAAACCTATGGAAATATGCGAAATCATCGTTATCTAATAAGTTGATCTCAGATGTTCTTTTTTTCCATAAATTTCTAAGGATGATTGAATACAAAAATGCTGATTCCTCTCTTTTAGAAGGATAAGGGGTGTTGTCATCAGAAGAATGTTTTCTTTTATCTCCGTAATTGAAGAAAGCCGGAACAAATGCAAAAGGGATTGCATTGGCATTTTCTACGAGGCGTTGAATCCCTACTTGACCAGCTCTAACTTCTGAATCAAGTCTTAACACTTCGTTGAATTGAGGCATTTTAGTAACTGATATAATACCTGCAGCACCAATTTTGGAAGTTACTCCTAATCCTTGATATTTTTTTTTAACTACCGCCTTGCTCATGTGAGCGATATATCTTTTTTTCTTAATTAATCCTGTACCAGCAATTTCTTTATTTTCTAAATCCTCTCCTACAAACCATAAATTATTTTCTTCCAGTACAGATTGCCTTAACTGATTTAGGTCATACACTGAGGGTGTAATATAATCATAATCATATATTTCTTTAAAGATAGTGGATATTTCTTGAACATCTTTGACAGTGCCGAATCTTAATCCATATTCTCTTCCTTGTTTAGATATAAATCTCTGGAAGTATATGTCTCCTTCATGAACGAACTGCCTTTCCTTAGGTATAATCGCCAAGTTTATCCCTTTACCTTTAAAAGTTAAATGAAGGTGATTAAAGATCTTATAAATATTTATATAAACTTTTCCTTTTTTTCGCACGAGAAACTTGACTAAAAAGACAAAAAATAGCTATTTCAGCAAGACATTTTCTATTCTTATTTACTTTCTTGTAATCTATAACCTAATCCATAATACATTAACGATACCCATAATATGATTGAAATCCCATATACACTAACTGCTAGTTTGAAGGTGTCGTCGTCCAATACATTTCCAACATTTATCAAGTAGAATATACTAAACGTTCCCAAACAGCCCACAAAATAATAAAACCATTTTCTTTTGAGATATTCTGTCTCAAAACTATTAAGAATTTTAACAGAGGTACGGACAATAGGGATTACGACAGAAGCCATTGAAAATAAGAATGTGTATATAAAAAAGATGATCCCCCACCACGGCGCTCCTTCTTGGGTTACTTTTACCCCCAAAAACGGGTTGTCGTTTCCACGAATTATCTTGTCAAATTTTATACCGAGTATTGCAAGCGTTGCCATTCCGGCTAATAAGGTAATCCCATAGAGAGCGATTGCAATGTTTTGTCTTTTTATGCTAAAAACAATAGTCGATTCCAAAAGTGTTCTGTTTACCGTGAGAAGAAATATTGCACTAAACATGAAAAAGAAGTTTGTCAATAGGTTTAATATTAAAATTAGATTTCTATCTGCTATTAGGTAGTAAATCATGTTGAGCAAAGTTCCAATAATAGAACTTATGAAAAATCCACTAAACACTAAGTTTAATCGTTTTCTCCTCCTTGAAAGAATTTTATAGGTTATGATGATAAAAAATATTAGCAGTATTCCTTGAATAATATAAACATAAATAATTCTTGGAATAGTTTGGAATAGCACGATTTAGACAGTAGTAATTATTTTGTGTTATGTATTAAAGATAATAATATTACATTATTAATTTAATGTTGATCCTAAAAATAATTACTTTGAATTTAGTTCTCCTAATCTTTGAGGTATATCCCATTCTTTCATGAGTTTTGTAACACTTAAAGGTACTAAATGTTCCCATTTTTTACCTTGTATCATGGAAGCCCGAATATCACTAGAACTAAGCCCTTTTCTCTCAATAGGGACCTCCCATAGTACATGTATCTTCAAACCCAAAGATTCAAAATATTCTTTTTTCTGTCGCCCCCAATCATCATATATGGTAAGAAAGAATATTGCATCCAGAGGTACGTAATATTTAATAAGCTCAGGTACATTAATAGGAAAGGGTACAACAGAGAACTCTGATAATTCCAAACCTTGTTCTACTAGAGCTGCTTTTGTCATTAAATTGCGTTCGTAATAAGTCAAAGGATTTGCTAAAGGGGTACTTCTATGAGGATTCGCACTTGAATCTCTCGTCAAAGAGGGATCCGGATTAGTAATACCCACTATAAGATGTGAGCACAATTCCTTACCTGCCATTAAATATTTTATATGATCAATATGGAGTACTTGAAATCTTCCGTGAATCACACCAATATCATATTTGGGTTCTCCTTTCTCCATTTTCTCTTAAAAACTCCAATTTGGTATCTTTAATAATTCAAACAAGAATAAAAAACTTAATTATTCACTATTTTTTAAGACTTTTATTCCTTAAAAAGCGAGTTTTTATAATAAAAGTATTTACTATTGATATTTTGAATATTGTGTTTACATTGACTGGAGCTAAGAATTCTGAAAATCGGGTTAAATTCATTCACGCAAGTGATATTCACTTAGGAGCCGCTCAATATCGTAATGAATCTCGATCAGGGGATTTCATTCAAGCTTTTCAGGAAATTTTAGAATTAGCGTTAAGTAATGAAATTGACTTTATCATATTAGGTGGTGATGTGTTTACCTCGTTGGAAATGCTTCCCGGGAATTTAATGAAGGTTATTACAATATTAAACGAATTTAAAACTTGCACTAAAGGGAATATCCCAATTATAACAATAGAGGGAAATCACGATATTCGCAAATTTTCACGGGGAATGAAGTTCTCAAAGCGGGGACAATCATGGTTAAAATTACTTGCGAGTTTAAATTTGGTAGTGCTTCTCGATGCCGATTTTGATGCCCCCATACCAGAGATCTACAAATCTTATAGTTATAAAAAGAAGAAAGGGGGAAAGATTAGAATCAAAAACATTTCAATATATGGAAATCGTTATATTGATCAGAATCCAGCCACATTATTAACAAAAATTCACGACGCAATAGTAAAAGAGGAGACCACCTTCAATATTCTCCTACAACATTTTGGAATTGAAGGTCAGATGAAGAATGTTCCAGGAGTACCACTCAATAAAGCAGAAAGGCTTAAAGACAGAGTAGATTATTTAGCACTTGGGCATTTTCATAAGCAATTTATAATAGATAATTGGATTTTTAATCCCGGATCTTCTGAAGCAACTTGTTCAATTGATGCCTCGTTTAAGAGAGGAATATTCCTTATAGAGGTAGAATATAATGGAAAATTCACTAAAAAAGTCCAGATGATACGACTCAATAACAGGTGCCATCAATGGGAAACATTGAGACTTTCTAAACATCTCGAACACAAGGATGAGCTCTATAGATTTATATTACAGAAATTAGAATCCAATTTGAAATACAGTCTCCTCAACTTAAAATCATATAAAATCAAGATGCCCTTTCTTAATCTCGTTTTAAAGGGTAGAATTCCCTTAAAATCAAAGAAATTAAATACAAGTGAGCTAACTAACTTAATTTGTGAAAAATTTCCTGTAGTTGACGTAAGGATATATCAAAAATTTACCAATTCTTTGACAACCTTAGATAAATATATATAAAGATTGAGGTAAATCATATATATCATATGTCGATATGGAAACTCATTAAAGAGCACCGTATTATTTCTATCTTTTCATTTGGATTTTTCGTATGGGTTACAGTTCTCCTAATTTTGGGAATATTAAACCAACGACAAGTTGTTTTTTTCGATGCTCTTGATTCATATCCAGGAACTAACGTATCTTCCGAGTATATTTCTGAACTTCCACTTATTAGATATTTAATTGAACCATTAGCAGGAGTAGCGTTTATTTTGGATTATGATTTTGAGTGGATGATTGCGTTCACATTGCTTTATGTAATTTACAGAATAATTTATTTACTGTTAAAAAGAGCGAATAAAATCCATACAGAAACATTCAAATCTGTTAAGTATCCTGTATATAGATTTATGAGTTTTGTGTTTAAGATATTTTCCTTGACGGTTATTGTAATTGCAATCAGTATATTAATTGGTTATCTCTCCCTTGGATATTTTTTCGTAAGTCGGTACTTTAATGTGATTGTCCAAGTAGGGATACGAATTAGTACCGCACTAGTTTTTTTTAAGATTCTGCATTTTGCTTTAATTATTTTACACCCAAAATTAAAATTTAGTGATAAGCAGAGACCTTTAAAATCACCCAACAAAAAAAAATCAAGAGTTTATACTTATTCGGTTAATTTAAAGATTGAGCTTGTCTATATGGTTGCAACACTGTATTTGTTAGTTGGAGCCAATATCCTTTTGATATCAACACCATTTCCAACTCATAATATTAAAACAAACCTCGCTCCAGATGAATTCTTATTTGACTTTCATATTCATACAACAATGTCCGATGGCTGGATTTCTCCTGAACAAAGGGTGGATTATTATCTGGATCACGGTATTTCGGGAGCTGCATTTACAGACCACGATAACATAAGGGGAGCGCTTTTAGCACAGAAATACGTCCAAGCCAATAACCTAAATTTCACTGTTTGGGTAGGGGAAGAATGGACGGATAATGCAAATGATATTCATATGAATTATTTTGGGATTAATGAAGAAATCGTGGCACCACTTTCAAAAACGCCTTCAGGAATTCCTTTAGCATTGAATGCATCAGATATGATAGATTATATTAAAGGCAAAGGTGGGTATGTCATTGTTAACCATTATAATTATGACCCAAATCCCCAAGGAGGATTTGGTATTCCTTATTCTCTAGAACAGTTATGCGAGTGGGGAGTAGATGGATTTGAGATTGTAAATGGGGACCATGTCGAAGACGCAGGCATAAGAAATTTTTGTTTAGCCAATACCAATAGATTTAATGAATCATTAATTTGTATTGGAGGTTCTGATATTCATACAAGTGAGGATTTGAACGCCTTCGTTAAATTAAAACTCGATAATCCCTCTAATAAATCGATAGACAATATTTTTAGGAATTTAAGGAACAATACTCATAGTGTTATTACAATTAATTTACGGGCAAATGTAGTTGATTTTCCAGGAGAATTAAATGATCTTGGATTTGATAACTTTGAAAGATTTTTGAATTATCTTCTAAATCTTAACTCCATACAGGCACTTTCTTGGATTTGTTGGTCAAGCATATTTTATGTAATATTTCTATTGGTTTATAAAAAGAGAAAGATTTTATAACTGATTTCTTCAAGATTTCGTCCTACTTTTTAAACTTGAAGAAACCAATACTTTTATTAAAATGATGTAGAAGATGGTATACAGTATTGTTACTATAAAAGTTATTGGGATAATATAGTATGAAGAACCCATTCCAATAGCACGAGAAAAGGCGGCCATTGCTTGTGTACTGAATGTTTCGTGAGCTGTTACCCAAGATATATCTGTAAACCATAGAAAAATCAAAATAAGAGAGGCTATTAACACAATAGCTTTAGATCTAGCTTGAACTCTTAACTGTTGTAGATCTTCCTCTATTCCTTCATCCTTCAATTATTTTTTTCCTTTTTGAATGATTTTTTCAATTTTCTTCTCAGTGGATCGTATTATTAGAAAAGATACAATTACTCCTTCTCCACCAAAGACAGTACAACCTATTGCCCATGCAGAAATTTGTACATTTGGAATGAGTTGGATAAGATCGTAGGTTACCATCGCGGTACCATAGAATAACACTGCAAGAAAAACAAATTGAATATATTTAATTACTACAACAAACTTCTGAAGCTTTTCACTCTCAGTTGTATATGCCAAAAGACTCACCCTAAGGTCTGCAATTTATAATTCAAATTTACCTTATAAATATATCCAAATGTGATCAATTTTTTTTAAATATTTATCTTGATTTCTTTGTTATTGAGAAAAAATTAGTTGGTTACAATGGAACACGTGGCGAAGAGTCCTTTGAAACTTAATGGAATTGCAATGAAATACAAGAAAAATTTCATAAGAATTCTCCTCATTTTGCTTTTTTACTTATTCTGTGGATTGGTAATGAATTATTATTTAATGCTCCAAGTTCCCAGATATGTTCCTATAATGATTCCTTATTATGGTCCCCCCATAACTATTGAACAGGAACCGATAGTTCTTCGATTTATAAACTATTTGGTAAGTTTTTTTACAGGGGATTGGGGAACTTCCGTGTACGTATATGAGGGTGCCCCAGTTACCTATCTTTTACGGTCTCGAGTACCAAGAATGATTGAAATACTCATAGTACCGGTAATTGGGGGCTTTTTTCTCGGTAAACTCCTTGGTAAATTTGTTATGAGTAGAAAAAAGGAGCACTCAAAAAAAATTTTAAATTTGTGTATTACAATTGGATTTATGACTCCAATCATCTGGTTTGGTTTTCTTTTGCAAAGAAATTTTGTTGGAATTTTCCCTGTCCAAGAGTGGAATGGCTATTTCCCTCCTTTAATAACAGGTTTTTCAACTCTAGATTCTGTAATTACTGGAAATTGGCGTTTGCTTGTTCAAATTCTTGTGTATTCAATATTGCCCACTGGATTTTTAACCCTCTTAATTACAGCACTTTTTACTAAACAGACAATTAATAATCATGATAGAACTAATGAGAATTCCTCGATTATTTCGAACACTATCCGTGTAGGGAGATTAACTGGTTTTATTTTTATGTTTTACCTTATAATTGACCTAACCTTTACTTTACGAGGCTTTAGTTCTATGTTATTTTACTCTATAGTTAGTCCTGATTACTTTGTTCTTCAAGGTTGCATGTTCACTTTATTAATTGGTTTTTTAATTATTATGTTTATCTCAAATCTCATATTTATCAGAAAAAATCCTCTTGTTCAAGATAACGTAGACGCTAGTAACCTTGAAATGCTTGAAAATGCAAAGCTAAACAACTCTAAAGGAGATCTTACACAACTAAAAAAATTGCTACTTGCGAAATTCAAATCTCCTTTAAGTATGACGGGAGTAAGTCTAATATTATTTTTGGTTTTAATTTCAATATTTCCTCAACTAATTACCAGTTACACACTTGCTGACATAACACCCCCTGCTTGGGGGGACATACCTTACGCCCCACCGTCTCCAGAACATCCCTTGGGAACAGCTAAATATGGACATGATTTATTAGCACTTGTAATTTTCGGCATACGAGATCTATTGGTTTCAGGAGGGTGGACAATTATAATAGGGTTGATAGGAGGACTACCTTTTGGGTATATTGCTAGCAAATTTAATCGTTCAGATAAGCAAATTATAAATATGATAATGAGTCTTTTTTGTGTGTTCCCAGGTATTGTGGTGTCAATTTTTATGTTATCTATTTCTAGGAGCGATTCTTCTGTCCAAATTTTTATTATCGGGATGTTACTAATACCCTTATTTACCCACAAAATTGCTCACACAAAACCCAGGTTACCAGATATCCTTAGAGAATTGATTGTATATATTCCTTTTGTTTTTGTTTTTAGTTCACTGTTATACACAGCAACCGGATTTTTAGGATTTTCTGATTATCGAACAGTTCAGTTAGGAAATATCATTCATGATGCCATCTCGTGGGTTGATATAACCAAATTAAGGCCTATGTTTTGGCCAGGAGTAGCAATTATCGTCACACAAGCTGGATTCATATTGTTACACCTAGGTTTAATTACAAAAAAAATCGAACTCTAATTATATTCTGATTACTAAGATTTCCTGTTAATTTCTACAGAAATCAGGAGGAATTATATTAAAAACAAACCTTGAGTATCTAATCTAGATATAATAACTCGTGTTATCTTCCCGATAATTATCCTTTTCGTCATCGTCGTCATCACTGTCTTCCCCGAGAAACTTCTTGTATAAATCTTTAAAGAGTTTTTCTGGATCGCCTTTGAAATTCTTTAGATCTCGAGGATCAAGTTTAATTATACCCCTCCTCAGTGGAATTACCTTATCACGCAGTTCTTTTTCCATTCTTTGTTGGTTTCTAGCATTAATTGCCAATTCTTTCTTCATTAATTCCTTTAATTCCACGACAATTAAATTCTCTAAATATTCCGGTTCATAAGACATAAGCCTATCTGAACCATGGATCTTTGTAAGTCTTTTTATTGCTTTGTTTTTCTTAAATTCTGTAATTTGGTTAATTGTATTGAGGTTAAGTTTATTGACAATATTTAACCAATCAATTTTTACTGTCCAGAGAAAATCTTTCTCGTTTTCTGCCATGTTTTTCGAACGACTTAATTATAGTTATTATAGTTGTTGTACAAAAATAAACCTTATTTTTGCATTCCTATGTTGTAATCAATAAGTGAACTTTATAAATTTATTGATTTTATTCAATAATTTTCATGAAAAGGGAATATTCTTTAAAATTCCTTTATTTCGAGAAATGGGATTATAAAATGGTTGACTTCATTAAATACAAGAGGTTACTTTGTAAAACTCTTTCTGAATTTCTGCTTCGTAATAATACAGAGATTAACACTGAAGAAAAACCTAATAGGATTACTAGAGGATATCCTTGAATAGTATTAGTATTAGGGAGCTCCTCTTGGATTGCATTTTTTACTAGTCCATAAACATCCTCCTCAAAAAGCAACTCGTTATGAGTAAAACCATCTACCTCTATATTATTTGCTCCCACCAGTCGGGATGTCCTAAAAGGTGTGCATATAGTATCCCCATTGCTATATATTGAAGTATAGCTGACATCCCCTGAGGTATGAGTGCCATTATAGGCAGCACCTCCAATAGGATCCGTACGTAGGCCTAATATATCTTGAAGAACTCCCCCAGGAGTTTCATCTCCATTATTTAAATGGTATAAAAATGCACAAGTAGACTGAAAAACCTCAACTCCCCCTTGTACACCATGATGCGGGGAACCCATACACACATAATCGTCTACTTTAGTTAATCCGTCTAAAAATTTAATATAGTACCTACTACTAATACCACCCATACTATGACCAACGATATCTACTTTTTCAGCCCCTGTAGTATTTATAATATTCTTCACCCAATTACTTATTTCTATCGCATTCTGTATATTACCATCTGCAGTATAATTGTAATTATCACTAAATGTATAAGCATACAATAGTCCAGAAGACCACCCATCATTAGTAAAGCGAAGCTTCATGGTATTCCAATTCCACGCTTCGCCAGTCCACCCATGGATGAATAATATAGGATGTTGAGAATTTTCAGGAAATGATTCTGCTTCTACTGATTGATTAATATTAATTTGAATTATTGGGAGTAGAAAAGTTAAAATTAATAGAATATTTCTTTTTCGCAAATTTCTTCCTAAATTCTTCTTAGTTGAATTATTTATTTAAAAATATTTACATAAAAAAAGTTACTCATTAAGCGGTATGAAGTCTAAACTAAACTAATAAATCTATACTTATAAATCTGAAAAAGATTTTCAATTTATTTAAAGTAATTTTTAAATGCTCGTTTAAAATCCTTTAAACATACGTTATCGATTTCACCAATATAAATCTTGTCTACTCCGCTGAAATTATTGCGTTCTCGAGGCTTTTTTTGTCTCGGAGATAAATAGCGCTTTAAAGAAAGCTCAAAATCGTTTATACACATACTATTCTCTTCTGCAAACTTTATCTCCCCAAAATATTTCAGATAATCTTTGGTTATAAAACTCATAGTTAAATCTACCTTTTTTCGTCGAATAATAATTTGTTCAATTATTTATTTATTTAAATAATTGTTTTTAAAAATAAAGGATAGTTATCTATTTAAATATTTTCATATGATTAAGAGGAGTAGTAATTTCTAAATCTAGGCATTTTTCCAGAGGAAAATGACTGAAAGTGATAAAAAAAACCAATATACCTATCCCTAAATTTCATAGCATTTCAAAATGATATAATAATAGATATAATTATATACTAAGTTTTCAAATTATTATTGAAAAACAACAATCTAATCACATCTACTATCTATAAATCTTAGAGTTTTTTGAAAATGAAAAGGAAAATTGATGATAGAACGTATCTGAAATATCTTCTACAATATCTAAACTTAGATGAGCTTAAACAGATATGTAGAGAATCAGAAATAAAGGGTTATTCAAAATTTAAAAAATTGGAGCTTGTGGATTTCATTCTTGATTCATTATCAGAGGAGGAATATGAAGAACTACTAAATGAAAAAGAATTAGACATTATTACTAATGGAATTAATGTAGCCATAAAAAAAATTAGGGGGGAGGATAGAGAGAGTATTAGTGAAATCAAAATAGTTAATCCCGACAGTCACGAGATAGAAGTTTCATTTAGTGGGTGGAATTGGGATTCAACTTCTTATATATCGATTACTCCGAAAAATATTTATGATCCTGAGAGAGATTGTGACTGCAGAATTGGATCCGCTATGGGTTTTTGTAGTCACTTCTGGATTGGTTTTGTTCTCTCGTTGAAGGAAGGATATTTTAAATTACAAGATTGGACGTTAACAAAACTACCCGAGAATTTTGAAGAGCTTGTTGATTCGATTAAAATCTCGACACCTTCAATAGAGGGGGAATCGAAGGATGAATCTGGGAAAAGAAGTATCATAGATGAGAGTTCTGATAGTAGTACACTTACAAAATACCTCGATACAAGTATGACGATATATGAAGGAGAGATAACAGAAATAGTAGAAAGAGAGTCAGAATTTCAAGGAGCCATAACAAAGTATTTTCATGTCACTTTGAAAAATGTCAGATTAGGGCCCCGAGTAAAGAAAAAAAGTGATTTAGTTGTTATAGAGGAAATAAAAACGTTAAAAATAAGAATCAGTGAGAAATTGAATCGGGAAAGTCAACTTAGCATCAAAGATAAGATTAAACTGAATGGGAAGCTCGATAAAGATAACTTTTGGGGTATTTTAGTTAAAAATATTAGAAAAGTAGAAAAACTCTAAAATTCAAAAATATGGGGATTGTTATTTTGAATCTCCCCGACCCCCTAGGGTGTTTAGAAGTGTATCAAAGATTTTATTAAAACCACTATCTTTATCTATTTACATTCGCCTTTTTATTTATTAAATTTTCACTCCTTAAAGATGGGGATTTTACTTGGTTACTTTCAAAAATAATACTTCAGATCTGATGAAAGGCAAAATTTGTATAATAACAGGAGCTAATTCCGGAATTGGCAAGGCTACAGCTTTGGGATTGGCTAAAATGGGTGCAACGATTGTAATGGTGTGTCGTAATAAAGATAGAGGAGAAAAGGCTTTAAATGAAATAAAGGAAGAAATTAGTGATGTTTCTGTTGATCTAATGCTCGCAGATTTATCATCTCAAAAAGAGATATACGATTTTGTTAAAGATTATAAAACCCATTACCAAAAATTACACGTTCTAATTAATAATGCTGGAGTGAACCTTAGTAAGCGTACCATGACTGAAGATGGCATTGAAACTACATTTGCTGTTAACACTATAGCACCTTTCTTATTGAATAATTTACTATTAGATACCCTTCAAAAGAGTTCCCCTGCGAGAATAATAAATGTTGTTTCAAGTGTTCATGCTAGATCTATTCATTTTGATGATCTTTACGGGGAAAAACATTATCACCAACTAAGAATCTATTCTCAATCTAAATTAGCAACAATTCTTCTTTCTTATGAACTTGTCAGAAGAATTGAAGGAACAAGTGTTACTGTGAATTGCGTTCACCCCGGATATGTAAAAACTAATATGGTACGTAATTTTAGGAAATTTGTTAAATATTTCTACCATTTAGTTGGCCTATTCCTATCAAGCCCAAAGAGGGGAGCAAGAGGTTCGATATATTTAGCCTCTTCTCCTGAAGTTGAAGGAGTATCCGGTAAATTCTTCAATAAAAAAAAAGAAACAAAAACCAATAAAGCGTCATATGATAAAGACTTAGCTCTGCAAGTTTGGAATCTTTGTAAGGATTTAACAGAAGGGAATGCAAAGATATGAAATAGGATTCAATCATATGTTTTTCTTGTTTTTCTGAAAAAAGGTTTATAATTTAAAGTATCAGAATTATATATTAAAATAATATATCTAATTATCTGTTCCGCATGAAAGATCTAAATTCTGGTTTTATTAATGACGGTAATATGATTTTAAGCACAGATTTTTACCAACTCACAATGGCAGCTGCGTACTATCAGTACAATCTTGAAAATAATATTAAGGAGAAGGATGATATAGCCACGTTCGAATATTTTGTTAGGAAACTCCCCAGAAATCGGAATTATTTAATATTTGCTGGTTTAGAGCAAGTACTCTATTACATCCTGTATGCAAGATTTTCAAAAAAGACAATTGAGTTTCTGAGGAATAAACCAGTATTTAAAAAAATCGATTCTTCGTTTTTCAATGAGTATCTCCCTAATTTTAAATTTAATTTGGATGTATGGTCAATAGAGGAGGGCAATTTTTTCTTTCCTAATGAACCAATCCTTAGAGTTCAAGGCCCAATGATCCATGCTCAGTTGGTAGAAACATATCTTCTTAATGTGGTAAATTATCAAACATTAATTGCTTCAAAGGCTTCAAGAATTAAAAATGTTGCATCTGATAAAGTACTACTTGAGTTTGGGACGAGAAGATCTCATAGCCCACTTGCAGGGGTCTATGCTGCCAGAGCAAGCTATATCGCGGGATTCAATGGAACAAGTAATGTAATTGCCGATATTGAATTAGGAATTAATTCGACAGGAACTATGGCACACAGCTTTGTACAAAGATTTGATACAGAGTTAGAGAGCTTTAAAACCTACTTTAACATTTATGATAATAATTCAATATTATTAATTGATACCTATGACACAGAGAAAGGAGCTGAAAAAAGTACTCAATTTGGGAATAAAATAAAGGGTGTGAGGATTGATTCAGGGGATCTTGCTGAACATGCTAAGAAGGTAAGAAGAATTTTAGATGAGAAAGGTAATCATAATGTTCTTATTGTTGCCAGTTCTGATTTAAATGAATATAAAATAAAAGAAATTATGGATAAGAATGCTCCCATTGATGCATTCGGAGTTGGGACGGAGTTAGCAACATCTCGAGATGATCCCTCTATATCGGGAGTTTATAAATTAATAGAATACAATACAGCACCTAAAATAAAAATAAGCGAAGAAAAAATAACTTATCCGGGTATTAAGCAGGTTTTCAGACTATTTGACGAAAATGGTATGTTTAAAAATGATATTTTGGGTCTTGATACCGAGGTAACACCCGATCGTGCTGGATTGGTATTGAAACCCATAATGAAAAAGGCGAAAATAATTACAGAAATGCCAGAATTAAGTGAGATTCAAGCGTTCTACAATGAAAACATAAAGAAATTACCCGGTATCTATAAAAGCTTAGAACCAACCCAAGATTTAGATTTAGAGATATCCCCAAAATTAGAGGAACTTACTCATCTCTTGATGAAGAAGCATACATAAAAAAATATTTATCAAACTTTTAATTAAGGTTTTTATGGTAAAATATGAAATTATTGAGACAGAGATTGATCATTCAGGTAAAATAGCAACTGTTTTTTTAAACCGTCCTTCTCAACTAAATGCTTTCAATATTCAACATATAGATGAACTTATTACTTTCTTTACTGAGATATCCAATAACGAAAGTATTCGATGTTTGATAATTACGGGTAAAGGTAAAGCATTCTGTGCTGGTGGAGATGTAGCTGAATTTAAGAGTGCTGAAAACCCTGGTGAATTTATGGCAGAATTGGCAAAAAGATTACATAAAGGGATTAGAATTTTAAAAAATATGAATAAGTTAACGATTGCAGCAATAAACGGTGCATGCTTTGGGGCCGGTTTAGGATATGCCACTGCTTGTGACTTTCGATTTAGTTCCGAAAATGCGACTTTTGGTTGTGCATTTACTAAAATCGGATTATCTCCCGATTCGTCTACTACATTTCACCTTCCTAAACTTGTAGGGTTAAACTTAGCATATGAGATGTTGTTTCTCAATGGAACGTTAAAAGCCCAAGAAGCTCTCCAATATGGGTTAGTAAATAAGATGTTTAAATCTGAAGAATTTATGGATGAAGTCAAAAAAGAGACAGAGCAGTTAAGCCAGGGACCCCCAATGGCATTTTTATTTACTAAACAATTATTAAATGAAGCATTCACTAATACATTAAATTCACATCTTGATAGAGAAGCAGAAGAAATAGTTAAGACCGCAAGAACTGAAGATTTTCAAGAAGGATTAAAGGCTTTTTTTGAAAAAAGGAGTCCTAAATTCTTGGGAAAGTGAAAATCGCACTATTAATATATAATTTATTTTTTTTACAGGTTAGTAGAAAAGACACAAATTTTTAATCATTTCAGGAAATAGATTTCCCATAGAATGGTAGAAGGAGAGATGTACATTAGGTTTAAGTACTTTACTAACTTTACTAATATTAATCATAATAATATGATTCATCTGAAGAAGTTTAAATATTAACCCACCTATTTTTGTATAAATAAGTATTTTAATAAATAGTTAATAAAATTGGTGTTTACAAAAAATGTACCACTTAGACGATGACGAATATTTAAATGAACCATACTATCGGAAAACACAGAGTATCTGTCCGGAATGTCTGCAACCCATCGCTGCTGAAATTTATGAAGAAGACGAGCAAATTTGGATGCGAAAAAACTGTGAGGATCACGGTGATTTTAAGGATTTACTCAGTAGTTCTGCTAAATACTATAAATGGACTCATTATGCTATTAAAGATAAAGATGGGAACATTGTTTGGCAATTTGATAAAGATGGTGAAACTAATCCACCAGATTTTGTAGGTGAAGATCCAAGGGGTTGTCCTTATAACTGTGGGTTGTGTGAACAGCACATTTCAACGTGCTCACTTGCTTTAATAGATCTCACTAATCGATGTAATTTTAATTGCAACTTCTGCTATGCTAATGTGCTTCAATCAGGATATCTAGTGGAACCAAGCCTTGAAGAAATTGATAGAGTAATGAAGCATTTCAGAAGTAAACCAATGCCCGCAGTAGCAATAATGTTTACTGGCGGGGAACCTACCGTTAGGAAGGACTTTCCTGAAATCTGTAAGATGGCCAAGGATAACGGTTTTAAGGAAGTTATCGTAGCCACAAATGGTTATGGATTTCAAAGGAAAAAGGGGGGCTTAGAATTTACTAAGAAATGCAAGGAAATGGGTTTAGACACCCTTTACTTCCAGTTTGATGGCATAAATGATGTGACCTACGAAAAAACTCGTGGAATTAAAAATCTAATGTCTTATAAACAACGAGTTATTGAAAACTGTAGAACAGCAGGACTTAACTCTGCGGTTTTGGTCGCAACCATCGCTAAAGGAGTCACAGATATAGAGGTTGGAAATATTATCCAATACGCTATAGATAATATAGATGTAGTGCGAGGTATAACTTTTCAACCTGTTTCTTTATGTGGGCGCATAGCCTTTGAGGAACGTGAAGAACTGCGGATCACTAATGCTGACGTTCTCAAGGCAATCGAACAACAGACGGGTGGAAAAATTGGTATGGAAAATTCGTGGTATCCACTTTCAACCATCGTAGAAATGGGGCGCGTTATTGCTTATCTTGCTGATGTTGAACCTATTGAATTTACTTGCCATCCTGATTGTGGGTTTGCAAGTTATATGGCCATTGATCCAGATACAGGTGAAATGATGCCCATTATGGACTACTTCGATCCGTTAAAAGTCATAGACTTTGCCAATAAATTCTGGGAAAAAATCAAACATAAGGAGAAACAGCCTTTAAAGCTCTTTGAAGGCTTATTAGGGGATTTTGGGAAAACACTTGACAAAGGCTTAAACTTCGTAGACAAGACTCAACTTCGAGCACGTTTCTTATTAGGTGTCCTTCAATATGCCAAAAAGCCAGGTAAACTTATGGAAATGTTTAGCAGAGTGCTAATAAATGGTGACTGGGAAAGCATTAGCTCTTTTAGTTATGGAACATTATTATTAAGTTCGATGCATTTTCAAGATGCCTATAATATGGATCTTGAAAGAGCTAAGAGATGCATTGTGCATTTTGGTGTAGCGATGCCCGATGAGACAGTCAAAGAGGTAAGTTTCTGCACTATGAATTCAATCCACAGGCCTGAGATCGAAAAACAAGTCGCAAAAGAAATCACAGCAAAGGTGAGGAATGAATTCGATACGACCACGGGTCAAGAATCTATTGAAACTAAACCTTTAGTAGCACGAAACGGCGGAACAAAGAAGGAGGAGGACAAATAAATGTCTGACGAACTTATAGAAGATAATGATGGGATGAAAATCCGTAAGCTAGTCGAATTAAAAACCACCACCGCCAAAGAATACGAAGAGATAATGCTCGATCGCGTCAAAGAATTCAAAAACAAAAATGCAGAGAAAAGTGTGTTCAATAACCTCGTACAAAACACACTGGTCTCAACCTTCGGAGTCCTGTTAGATCTCAAAGTAAAGGTTGACGAAGTGATAGGTGAAGAAAACCTAAAAAAGATCCATGATATATTAGACAGTGCCCTTTTAATAGGTTTATAATTTTAATTTTTTATTTTCCTTATTTTATTATTTTTAGGATATTCTCTCTTTGATAGAGAAGTAACTAAAAGAAGAATTAAAACTAAAAAGGAATTTGTGATCTTAGTATGTATACCAAGAAGTGACTAACCATGAAAACAAGTATGAAATCAAGTCTGGTATTGATCTTAATTGGGATAATTCTGATAGTATTGGGTATTATCTTCCTCTGGATAGTAATTATTGAGTGGGCTTCTTTTCAATTGCTTTCTGAAGGGATTCTTTTGCTGATCGCAATTATTTTAATAATCATTGGGGTATTAGTGATTATTAAGTTCGTGACCTAATTAGCTTCAAATTCCAATTTTCTTTTTTTTTGACTATAATGAAAAAATATATCCATAAGATATTTTTTTAATAGCTTTTTACTTAAAGATATCATGATATATGACTTGGTTTCTTTCCCAGTAGTCATCTTATTTATTCTGAGCGGAACTGGATTATTTTATTATGCAATTAGATTAAATAAGAAATATCCTGAAAATCATAATTTTACTAACAGTATTTTAACCATGATTTTATGGTTTCTCGCGGGAGGGCTGTATCCGATTTTCTTTTCTTCTTATAGCCCAAATATCAAATTCTTTCAAATCGTGTCGATGCTTTTTATCTGCATTTTTACTCCCATTTTGATATTCTTGATTTTAATTTACCAAGCTAGGATTGTTGTAAAGAAACACCCAGACATTAAGAAAAAAAGAAATATCCATGCTTTTTTGGAAGCCTTTGATGCTCGAAAAGATACCTTTTCAAATAACAATTCTTCGAAGTTTAACACAGACCTCCATCGAAAAGCACTTCATTTATTCCCCGCGGGGATCGTCATTCTTCTTTGGATTTTTGCGGTTTATATTTGGGAGGGATTATGGAAAATGAATGTAGAATGGGGAATAACGGGAGAGGAGTTTGGTCGATTTCTAATTTTAACAGCAGGATATTCGGGAATATTAATATTTGCAGCATTAGATTATGTGAGATTATCATATGTATTCAAAAATAGAAGTTTGTTCTATTTAATTCCAGATAATGTTCTAAATCTCCTGACTAAGTCTATGAAACGCAGGGAAAATTTCGAATTTATACGTCCAACGGTCTTGGTGCTCTCCTTTGTCCCAATATTCTTTTTCCCTTTTTGTATTTTTGCATCAGCTATATTAATAGCAACAGTGGGAGACGGAGCGGCTTCTGTTTTCGGATTAAGGTTCGGAAAAATTACATTTCCGAAATCGTCAGAGAAAACAGTTATCGGATATATTGCGGGGTTTATAGCATCCTTTGCAATAGGATTCGGATTCATATTGATGTTTGGGGAGACAGTTCATATCATTAAAATTATTGGTATTGCTATTAGTGGAGGAATTACTTTTTTTATAATTGATCTTTTAAATCTAAAAGTAGATGACAATATTTTAAATCCCATCTTCTGCGCTTTGGTAATGGGATCTCTCTATTTATTAATATAGAGATTGTTTAGAAAAAATAAACGTTTATAAATTCTTGCGCTCTACAAATACTTACACAAATTTGTAATAATTTGTAAATAGGTGCGATAAAAATGCCTCGAGTTGAGAAAACAGTAGATATTTCAGCTCCTCAAGATATGATTTTCAAAATTGTTGATGAGGATCGAGATTATGCTCGCTGGAATATAGTAGTAAATGAGGTTACCGAGCTAGGCCCGGGTAATTATTTCTTTAAAACGAACGTGGGAGATATTACATCTACCCGCCTGGAGACAAATCCCCCGGAGAGTTTATCTGCTACTCAAGAAGGAAGCCCCATGACAAGCCTAGGATATGTGTTGAAACCTAAGGGAGATGTAGTAGAAGCAACGATTTGGGCGGAGTTTGATGATGCCAGTCAAGAAGCTCTTCTTGGGATTGCGGGGGAGATGTTGCTTAAAAGCCTTAAAAAGTACGCGGAATATCTTCAAGCTGGCGGTAATCCAAGCGAGTTTAGTAAAAAATAAAATATTCTAAAATCATTTTTTTATTCTTTTTTGAATATTAGATGAGCTAAAAGAATGCATCCATTTTTTTTATTCCTTTAATCTCTTCAAACGTAATTCCAAGAGCATCTAAGACTTGTTCTAAAGCAGATTTTAACAACTCTTTATATTTTTTAGGATCAATATCTTGTAATTTTGCGATTTCAATGGCTTTTGCTCCGATTGGTCCTTTACTCTTAATAAAACTTATTGTCTCACCTTTTTGATAGGTTTTCCCTGTGGCTGCTTTGAGATCTCGAGCGGCTTTTACATGTTGAGGGATTACCTTAGTATAATCTTTAAGGTTTTTCTGCAGCCCAATATTTATTGCATAGTCGTCCAATGTAAAGGTGTTTGGTTTTCCAATTTTTTTTAGATTTCCTTTCACAATTTCGATAATCTCATTTCTAGCTTTTGAAAATTCTTCATTATTGGTTATCTCTTTTAAGATTTCTATCATTTCACTAAAGGCTTTCTTAATAAATTCAGGGGTGTTTTTCTTTTTTGCAACGAGTCCCTTGATATCCGTATATCTAGTATTTTTATAAATCCCAATGTAATTTTTCTTTCGATCCGAAAGGGCTAAGAATTGATAAGTTTTTTCTTCCTCCAAATCGAGATCAAGCTCTTTTTTACTCCAATTAGATATTTCAGTCATCTGATCCTTGGATGGATTTAATAGAAAAACGGAATCAGTATCCCCATACAAAACTTTTATCCCCAGCTCCTCAGCTTTTTTAATAGTTTGCTTAATAGAATATTGCCCAATTCCAGTGATGCTTTCTGCTACAGGTAGGCAATGCAGTGGGAAATTAAGTGAACCGAAAACACCATAGGATGCATTAATAAACACTTTAAGCGCTTGTTGGATAGTTTGATAATAACTGCGTTGTTTTTCAGATAAATTCTTATCACTTGATTTTGGTTTAAAGTATTTAACACGAATATCGCGGAAAAACCCGACTACATATGAAAAGATCCCCATTTTATGAGTACAAATATAATAGGGTGTTCCCTTTATTAGATTATCTTCATCATCTTTATGAGGACATAACACTGTCTCGTATGAGATATTGTATTCTTTAATGATTGAAGGATATAGACTGGCAAAATCCATCACTACTACATCAAAATGGATTCCGGGAACAGGAGGTATGACATAAGCACCCATATACTTATCATCATCAGCCTTGGAAGATAGTCGTCCTCCTTCTTTTAATTCTCTTATTTCAGATCTATGAGGAATGAGATATTCTTTTCTTCGATGCTCAAAATAGAATATGTTTTGTATCCATGTTGAGATTTGACGACGAACCATATCATGAATACCCATTTTAGTAATACGGCATAACAAAATTATCAGATTCCAGACTAATGAGTTATTAAATCTTGTTAGCTCTAAAGTTAAAATTGAATCCTTCAAATTATACCAGGTGAGAATGTCATATTCCATTTCGTGGATGAGCTCTTCATGTTGATATTTCTCCTCCCCTAATAACGCAGCACTAATTGAATTTAAAGATGCACTCTCATATGCTCCGCCAAACGCATATCCAGAAATGCTCCGGTTGAAGAATAAGTTAAATACATCTATGTGAATCCCCTTTCGTAAATCACATTCGGCTTTAGCCATGATTCCAAACCCTCGTTTTACATGGATTGGATTTAGATCCTTGTGAATCTTTAACTTTTCTGCTCGATGGAATAAATAATTCAAATCGAAATTATCCCCGTTAAACGTGATGATTATAGGATATTCCCACATCAATCGAAATGTTTCCTGCATCAAGTTTTTTTCAGATTTGAAGAAAAAAACTTTTGCATCTGATGGGAAATCCTTATGGAGTCCCTTATATGAATAGCCTTCTCTCTCCAGTACGTATACTAGTTTTAATCCATCAGTCGTTGCGAAAGAAATACTAATGACTTCTTGTTGAGCTAGACGAGGATCAGGGATTCTAAAATCTCGTTCACCTACTTTAACTTCGATATCCATCGCAAGTCGTTTAACATCAGGTATTGGGGTGGTGAAAATATCTAAAAATTCCTCGGTGAATTCCTGAATCTCCGGAGATTCATCTTTAAATAAGTTACGAAGCTCACTTGCCATTTTCTGAGATTCATCATCGAGCTTCTCAAAATTTAGTTTTTCAAGTTTCCCCTCCTTCACTGAATATATTAATCCTGGAATTAACTGTCGATCAAATATATAATTTAAGTGATACCGAATATCTGCTTCCCAAGCTTTCTTCTCATTTGTACCTAAGATATTACGGATATTGATTCCTGAGCCTCCAATATTTGTCGGCGTTTTTCCATATATCTTTGTCATTTCAATTTCAATGTCATTGATTAAATCAAACCGTTTAACTTCTTCAAATCGATTGAATCCTTCATAATCAGTCAAGAATTTCTCCTGCTTTGATTTGTCAGAGTATCTTAACTTTTTTAACTTTGAAATAGGCTCATTACTGAGGCAATATGGTTCATGACCGGTCGTATCAATCCATATTTTAATCTCATCACTTTGTAAATCATAAAATTTACAGATTGCCTTGTTTTGTCCCCCATCATAATCAACGTCAAGTAATAATCCCCTCTCTAAATTTTCAATAATGTCTCCCCGTTCAATTAGATAGCGAATATATTTTGATGTAACTCCTTCCCTTAGGACTTTATTTAATTTAATATTTCCTTCTGTTAAACCGAAGGGCTCATCTTTCTCTTTAAAATAATTCTTTTGAGGGATTTTTTTTGTATCTCCTTTTGAAGGTTTTTCAATAATTTCCTCTTTAATAACCTCGATATCATCCTCAAGCTTTTCTTCTTCTTCCGGTTTCTTTTTGGGTTTCTCTTTAACTGGTTTCTTTTCCTTTTTATCTTCCTCTACAAAAGAAAAAAGCGATTTCTGGGCTTTATCATCTGGAGGTTTCTTTTTTCCTCTTTGTGAACCTGGCATTTTGTAATCCTTTTAAGGTATAAATTTAAATTCTCAACTATAATAAAGTAGGATAATAACTATTATAATAGCAACTATTCCTAGTTTAACATTTTGATGGGAATCTCAAAAGCAAATCGAATTATATAAGAATTAAAAAAGAATAATTTCTTGGGAGGTTTAACTACTTTTTCGATTTTGAATTATAATACTTTTAATCTCGTTAAGGAGAAGTTGTTTTTCAGCAATATACCAATCTAATTGGCTTTTCGAGGGATTCTCACTAAAGATTATTTCAGCAACTTCTTTCACTTCATCTTCAGGAGGTTTGAGTAATTCACCATTCACATCCTCCCTAATAATCCATGTTAAATATTCATTCTCTAAAGGTTTAATGTCATAACCATTCTTTACGTTTTTATTTATTGTGACACATAATTCTGCGAGTCTCCGAACATTCTTTTCGACGCTCGCATTTTCTTTATAAATTCGAAAGGCTAATTTCACTACGTCTTCTTTGGTAAATGGCAATTTAATTCAAAGTTTAAATGTATTTTATGTACAAAAAAGATAAGTTAACATTTAATTATTTGTGTTGGTTTTTTTTGTTTAAAACTTGATAATTTACAAGTTTTGAAAGCACAAAATTAAAAATTTATTAATAATTTTTAAATTAGATACTTGTACAAAATTACCTTATTTTGCCTCTGTGGCTTAGTGGTAGAGCAGCAGACTTGTAATTCTCCCGAAAAACTGAGAGAACCATGACATCTGCCGGCCGTGGGTTCAATTCCCACCAGGGGCTTCTAAAATCCTTTCTTACTTAATCCTCAATTCATAATTATCTCTTTCTTTAAATCCTCGAAGATTAAACCAAAATTGTATCAACCATTTCCATAAATATTCATTGTTTTATCTGGATGAGTTGAATATTTCATAAGATTATCCTTTTTAATTCTTGAAATATTATAATTCCTACATCAAGTCTCAGAATATTATGAATAAGATAAATAGAGCAATTTTCATTATTATTGA
>JAEOTL010000460.1 GCA_016839845.1 Promethearchaeota archaeon | reverse complement strand
TCTCGTCGATATTCTTAACACCTACGACGATTAAATTTGTAATTGAGGGGGATCTCTTTAATGAAATAGATACTGTTTCAAAAATTCCAGTTTTAACTAGATTCCTTGCAGAAATCGTCTTATTGACAATAACTTTTGGTGTTGCAGCCTTTTTATTCTCCGCTGTGTGGTATTTAAAAGATTCAGGAATAATTTATTCTAATAAACAGAAAATAGTAAACTCAGATGATACTTTTGTATTAAAAACAATAGGAGATTGGTATCAGACAATCCTACGTAGTTACGCTGGGATTGGCGCTATAATCACTTACATCCTCGTAATATATAATTTTCTGGGTGATTTTGCCAACAATCTAGCCGATGTAAAGAATATCACTAACACACTAAGTTTAATTTTATGGCTGGGGTTACCGTTTTATTTAGCTATTTCTCTTATCCCAGCGTTGATCCTTAATGATTTTATTAAGAAAAACCGGATTAAATATATAAAGAAAATTGGTAAAAAGTTAGGGATTCGAGATTCTATAGAAGTATCATTTGAATTTACCCAAGAAGAAAGGGATTAAGTCAAATTTCATTTTTACAAGAGTATTTCTAGCTTTGTTATTTCACGATCCTAAAATATCTATTTAAAAAATAATGCATTTACCTACTAAATATATTTGAATACGAACAAAAACAGAAGCGATGTGTATGGAACCAATTAAAGGATTTACCGTCGAGTCCCCAAGAAAATACCATTTGAATGTTATAAATTTGATGAGGCATGCAATCAGAAATTTCTCGAGACAAGAAGTCGTGAGTAGAAATATGGATGGCTCATTATTCCGTTACACTTATCAAGATGCTTACGAAAGAATGCAACGTTTGGCAAACGCATTGGATTCTATCGATGTTAAAGTAGGTGATAGAATAGGGGTGTTGGCATGGAATCATTACCAGCATTTTGAAATCTATTTTGGACTTCCTGGCACGGGAGCAGTAATGGTCTCCCTCAATTTGCGTCTTTCACCTCAAGATCTCTCATACGTTGTAAACCATTCAGGGGCTTCAATGTTAATAATCGATGAGGATTTAATCCCGATAGCAGAATCTATACAACCTTTATGTGAAAATGTAAAAAGTTTCATTATCATAACTAACCAAAATTTAAATGAGATAAAAACAAGTCTTAATCCTATCTACAGTTATGAAGAGCTTTTAAGTCAGTCATCCTCTCAATATAAATGGCCAGTTTTAGATGAAGATTCAGCGTATGGAGCATGTTATACTACAGGCACCACAGGAAGACCTAAGGGTGTGTACTACTCTCATCGGTATGTGTATCTTCAAGCCCTAGCATTTACTGCCCAGAGTTCTATGACAGCTTTCGATGTTGTACTCCAACTGGTACCAATGTTCCATGTTATTGGATGGTCAAAGCCACAAGCTGCTGTTTATGCTGGATCCAAAATCGTATTTTCAGGAAGGTGGAATTTAGACAATCTAGAGGAACTCACAAACTTGATGGTTCAAGAAGAAGTTACTGTTTCTGGAGGCGTTCCAGCGGTCTTCATGGCAATGCTTGAACATATTCGAAAAATGGATAAAAAACCAGATTTATCACGGACGAAATTAATATGTGGTGGGGCAGAGCCTCCCATTGCATTAATGCGTGGTTTTTGGGATGAAACTGGTGGTGAAATAATTCATTCATATGGATCTACTGAAGCAATGGCTATAACTACCTTGAACTTTTTTAAACCATGGTTAAAGAAGGAGCTTTCAGACGAGGAACTATGGGAACTTAAAAAGAAGCAAGGAACAATTGTTTCAGGACTTGACATTAAAATTGTTGATGAGGAGGGAAATGATCTACCACATGATGGGAAATCATCCGGCGAAATCTTATTGCGTGGTCCTTGGATAGCTCAAGCATATTATAACTCACCAGCTTCACAAGAAAGTTTCACAGAAAATGGATACTACAAAAGTGGGGATGCTGGAAGCCTTGACTCGGAAGGATATCTCAAAATTACGGATAGAATAAAAGATGTAATAAAGAGTGGTGGTGAATGGATAAGTTCAATCGACATGGAAAATATATTAGTATCTCATCCTAATGTGCTTGAGGCGGCAGTTGTAGGAATCCCTCATCCTAAATGGGATGAAAGACCTTTAGCCTTAATCGTTTTACGAGAAGGATCTGACGTAATTAGTGCTGATAATTTAAGAGAACATCTTTCAAGCCACTTTGCCAAATGGCAATTACCCGAAGAAATATTATTCATCGACACCCTCCCACGGACGAGTGTAGGGAAACTCGATAAAAAGGTAATGCGAGCAAAATATAATGATCTTTACTCCACTGAAAAAGAATAAATTAAAACTATAAATCCTCTGCTCATTTTTTCATCTGAAAAATAGAAAAGGTTCCATAAGCTTTACTCACCAGAATCCCATCACTAAAAATTTCGGATTCCAGTGTGCTAATTCTTTTTCCTCTATTAACAACTCTTGTATCACAAATAAGTATTCCCTTGCTAACCGGTTTAAAATATGTAATTTTAATCTCCACAGTAGCGCAAAGTTCTCCCGGTTCTAATGATGAATATAATGCGGCACCCATCCCCGTATCCGCCATTGAATATAATACTCCCCCGTGAAGTACTTGGTGTGGATTAAATAATTCTGGTGTAATTTGTAAGGTACACTGAGAATACCCTTTTTCGTGTTTTGTAAACTCTAGACCAATTAAATCCCCAAAAGGATGAAAGCCTTTCGATTGAAGAGGAAACTCTTTTGTCATATTCTTACCACGTTTTAGTTATTCAATGAAAAGTTAAATTAAATTATTACTTATCCATTTATAACGTTTAAGTACAAAAAAAAATTCTCTTATTTGAACCTATTTATACAAAGATAAGAATATGATTATCTGGATAGTAGAAAGCGATTCTGGGGTTAAACTTCTATATAAATCATTTTTGAAGACAGATGCGGATGAGGATATCGTTTCAGGATTTTTAACCGCATTTAACCAGTTTTCTATGATGGAATTTAAACAATCGATAGATTCTATTGAAATGGGAGGATTAAGATGGATCTATATTGTAGAACAAAAGTACAATTTACTTTTTGTCGCAGCTAGCGAAAAGGATATGGATACTCAAATCTTGAAAGGAAGGTTGAATGTTATAAGAAATGCATTTCTGAAAGAGTTTACCCCAACATGGGAAAAAAAAGGTAAAACTTGGGATGGTGATATTAATGTTTTTTTACCTTTTCTCCAACTCATTGAAGACTATTATAATCAATGGGAGGAAGTTGAATCGCTAACTCGTGTTGCCGATTTCTTCGATATACTAGGGATCTTCCAAAACATCTTTATCTTAATGCGAAACATAATTGAAAATAAAATGTACAGTAAATCTCGGAATGACATCCTGATCGACATTGATACATTCTATAATACTTACACCAATCGAAAAGACTTCAAATGCGACCCTGAACTGGGGAATATATCCTTCACTAAGGAAGGATGGTTCGATATAGTAGACATTAACCTAATTAAGTGTGATAAGGATTTAGTTATAAAACATTTGAAATCACTAATAACTGTTGTTGTTAATACATTAAAACGAGTGAAAGGGGATAATCTATGTCTTAAATATTTTAGAGAAGAAAAAGTCTTTGAATATGTCTTTAATAGTATGGAGTTGCTCAAAGATTTGAATTTGGATATGTTCTTTCTAGAACTCTTTCTTTTGATCTGAATGCACTGAGTGTTCCATATTTTGCCCCCTATATTGAAAGTAAGAGACTTTGCTTTAAAGGTAAGGGTGGCTCCTGCCAAGGACCTAATTACAAGGTCAAATCCATTAAGTAGGAGAAGGTAAATTTTGAGTGTAACTAGTTACACTACCAAAAGACAAAAATCCAGGGGATTGACAGGAGCCATGGTTTTTTAAATCTCACGTTTGAATTATTATGTATTATTAATGCATAATTTCTTGTCTATGATCAATAAAATATTGCTAACTAAGAATTTAAATCTTTAGAGTCTTTATATTTCCCTTAAATAGATGTATTATCCAACCTTACACTATTTATTAACAAAAAAAAAATAAGTATAGAAGATATTACTTAAAATTATTTAAGTTGTGAAGCAAATGTCAAATATTAAAATAACAGTAGTTAAACAGTTTAGTCCTGAAGATGTAATTGGAAAGGCATTCATTCGAGAAGATGGAACCCCCATTACAAAATGTGGCATGACTGAAGGTAAACAGTTCATTGTAGATGAAACAGGAAACATGCCAGAGGGATTTTGTCATCATGCATGGTATGGGTTGTATAAAAACGTGTCAATTCTGCAATGTGGTGGAGGATTCTCAGGTTGGACTGGTAAGGATATGATTTATACCGCTTGTCCAGATGGTATTAGACCAGTCTGCTTCAAAATAGAGAGGATAGCTGAGTGAAATTGATGAGATCCTCACTCGATCTTTTTTTTTTTCTTTTATTGACAAATTCAAATTTCGTTTCCACAAAAAGGGCAATGTTTCATATTTTTCGCAATTGAATTCCCGCAAGAAGAACATGTGATATTTAAAGAGCTCACCTTTTCAGAATCCTTGTACATTTTAACTTGGTTTAATATATCGTAAAGTTTCTCAGTTTTGAATTGATCCTGCCTGAATTTTTTCCTTCGAGCCTTCAACATTGAAAATGAAAACAAATCTCCTTTATTTGTTTCAATTGTCGTATAAGTTGTTGAACCTTCGGCTTCCATCATGATTCGTTTAATATCTGATACTGAAATACTATCTTTTCCTCCCTGTTGGAACGATCTAAATAAAATTTTATTTTCTGTTAAAAAGACGTGCCCCTGTGTACTTGATTCTTTAGGACTAATACTTTTAGGAGAACCTGGATTAAAAGAACCGATAGCATCAAAAAGAATAACTTGTTTTTTAATGAATATTAGTCTAGATAAATGTCGAAAGAGATCTTCTGTCATTCCGAGCGAAGATCCAAATACTGCGTTTTTTCTGCGTAATGGGAATAATGAATAATGGGTTCCATGAATAGTAATAAGTTCAATCAGGGGGATGGAAAGCCTATACTTCAAAAAGAAATCTTGAATATCTGACAGTTTTATTTGAAAAACTACTTTATCAATTTGAGATTCAAATGACAAGCTTGTGTCAGTGAGGGTAATAGTACCCAAAGTTTTCTTTGAAAGTAATAGCCTATAAGAAAATGCCCCAGCATTAAAATCCCCAAAGGTTTCATAGATGATAGACATATTATCAAGTCAACATCAAGGTTTTAATTATTCTTCTTAATTGGTGTCTTATCTTTACTATTTTCTAAAAGATTAAAGTATAAAAATATTAAAACTTATCCTCAATTTAATTATTTTTAAATTATGAATACTATGGTATCATTTACTTTAGTAGTGTGCGCGGAACCTTATAAATATGAAGCTATAGACACTGTTATGAACTTAGGTGAGGCATTATTAAATAAAGGACATGAGATATTGGGGATTTTTCTGTATGGAAGTGGTGTGTATAACATTAAAAGCAGAGATATTACCTCTGACTCTGTAAGAAATATTTCAGATCGCCTAAGCAAGTTTCGTAAAAATTCTAATGCTATATTAGCGGCTTGTAGTACATGGATTAGTTTTACAGGAATTCAAGACCAAGAATTTACTGAAGGAGCATTGCAGGAAGGATTAGGTGGTCTTTCAGATATGATCTCGCGTTCAGATAGAGTATTATTCTTCGGACCAGGAGGGTGAGAGAAAATGGTAAATAAAATTGTTATTATTTGCGAGGACTCGCCTTTTGGTAAAAATTCCGTGGTTGAATCAATCCGAATGGCTACAGGTATACTTGCTGTCGGTGATTTAGAGGATTGTAAGGTTGTGTTATTAAAGGATGCGGTGTATTTCCTGAATAAAAACTTGAATCCTGAGGCTTTAGGAGTCGATCAATTTACGAACATAATGAGATTGATTGACCTTTCAGATTTGGAAGTTTTTATCCATGACGAAGCCCTCAACAATGCGGGGTTAACTGCTACAGATTTACTTCCAATCGAGACTCTCAAGATTGTTAATTTTGAGGAGATATCACAAATAATTAGTAATGCAGATATGAGTTTTAAATATTAAAAGTGGAAAGGTGAGAAAAAATAACAGAAGAAGATTCAATAATCTATATGTATGGATTTAGTACAACCTTAGAATCAAAGCTCGTAAATCTCCTAAGACTACTAGAATACCAGTTAGAGCAGAAAAAAAAAATTCATGTGGTTTTTATTCATGATGGAGTTATTGGTACATCAAAAAAGAGTAAAGCATCTAATTCTTTACTTAAATTGTTGAAATTACCCATATTTCTTTATTCAATGAAACCAGATCTTTTAGCTCGAGGAATAGATGCCCAAAACCTTCAAGATGGAATTAGAGGTATTGATTATGATGTTTTGGTTGATCTTTTAGTCACCACTCCTAAAATCGTTTCTTGGATGTAACCAATAATTAAAAAAAAGATATAAGAAAAAAAGGACTTTTACTTTAAGCTCCGAATATACTTCTGGGCATCGGTCATAGCTGCTTGAATATCCCGAGGTCGGTTGCAATCTCCAATTAAGGTAATTTCAGGGGCCACACCCTCAAATTGTTCTTTCAATGCTTTACCATGAGTAATCCTAGAACCACAAAAAACTAAACTGTCAGCTTCAATAAATTGTTCATTCTTATCCTTGTCTAAGAACTTAACTCCCTCTGAGGTTACATCAATTAGTTTGGCTTGAGTGTAGATTGGTGCTTTTAAATCTCGTAAATACCTAGTGATCCATAATCGTCGTCCACCACCAGTAATTACTTGTCCGAGCGTTGCTTCCGGTCCTATGAAAGCTTTGATATTGTAGCCTTCTTCTGCAAGCGACACTACGGATTCGTACCCGCCTCTCCAGTATGCGTTCAACCCCCATACAACGATATCCTTCCCCATATCTTTGGTTTTTAAGATTGATTCATCTTGAGTAAGCACATTTGGTTTTCCCTTCAAGTTTACGGGGAGAGTGGCTTCCGAACCGGTGGCTAGAATCAAGATATCTGGTTTTAATGCTGCAACTTCTTCTTTAGATAATTCACGATTCAAGTGAAGGGGGATACCCATCTTTTTAATTTGGGCTTCTAAGAAATCAGAAATCTGATTATATCTCTCTTTACCATACTCCTTAGCTAAAAGTGGTACTAAGCCTCCTACTTTATCTGTTTTTTCATAGATTTCAACTTCATGTCCCCTAAGCTTTGCAACTCTTGCTGCTTCCATTCCGGCAATTCCCGCTCCAAGGATGACAATTTTTTTCTTTTCAGTTGAGGGTGTCAATTCTGTATAGTTCAATCCACTATAGGCGTCATATACACATGTACCACAACTTACGAGGCACCCAATACAACGCTTAATATCCTCAATTCGACCTTCAAAATATTTATTCGGGGTTTCGGGATCACATATTAACTGACGACCCATGTAAATTATATCACACTTTTCTTGTTCTATAAATTCGGCTGCCATCC
>JAEOTL010000459.1 GCA_016839845.1 Promethearchaeota archaeon | reverse complement strand
CAAGAAGTATTTAAAATATCAGAAGATGTATTCAAAGCTTACAAAGATACAGTAGTTAAAAGTTATCAGAAGAATAATGGCAATCTCAATTCAATAATTGCTGATCTTCTAGATAAATTTGGTCGTTCTCCAAATGAAGTTAAGCATAATCGACCCGACGCCCTAATTTTCAGGACATTAGGTGGAATATCGATTGGTTTTATAAACGCGTTGGATCTAAAATCTAAAAATTGAAAGAATTATCTCTAAAACGTTAAAATTATAAAGATCCGCCTTCTACTAAATCAAGAATCCCAATTTAAGATAGTTTGACTGTTTTCTCAACAAAAAGTTCATTGATCAACGGTTCCAAGGATGGAATATCTCCTATCTGACAATGGCGGCTACTTTCATGACACCGATTAAATTCATCCCAAACAATGGTCTTCTCTTGAATTTGTTTGATAAAGCATCGAAGCCGTTTTTGTGTTTTGGAGGATCAAAGAAATTAAAGACATTTAATCATAGTTTAATGATCGCAAAAATTCAATTCTTTTTGATTTTATTCTATCCATATCCTCTCCTACCCACATCATATGACCTCCATGTGTCATCAATAGCTCAAACTCTTTGAGGTTAGTTTTGAGGTATTCAGCATTTAACCATTTAACGTCATTATCTTCTTTACTATAGATTAATAAGGATTTTACATTGATATTATCAACTGGAATCTTCTCGATTGACGTTAAGAGCTCCAAATCATGATTCAGTCCGAGTTTTCTTATACTCATTGGCAAGGTAGTATTCAATAGGTTTTTTACCCACCTCCTTCTCTCCTTATCCTTTGAAACCAGATCAGTAAATCTTTTAATTTCTTCCTTATCAAGTAAAGTTTCCAGACCGATGATACTCTTGAATGTCATCTTGAAAGCTATGTTAATAGTTATTATAGTAATCCAGCTTAAAAAATCTTGTATTCGATTACTCGTAAGTAATTTGAACCAAAATGAATCCATCACTTCCTCACTTGGATCCTCATAAACCGTACTAACACCCGCTTCCATCACCAGTGCATAAGTTCTCTCGGGGTATTTATTAGCAAAGTAGAGTGCAAGAGGACCACCAGCTGAGTATCCCATGGCAACAACCTTATCGATTTTTAACTTGTCTAATAATTCCACATACTGATCAACTTGTTCCCTATAAGATAGAGGAATAAAAGGTGTTCTTAGATATCCAGGCCTTGAAACAACGAGTAATGAATATCCTTCCTGAACTAGATATTCAATGAAGATACCTTGGTCAATTCCCCCCGGTCCCCCATGCATAAAAAACAACACTGGACCTTCTCCAGTTAGTTTGTAATGTATTTTCCCTATCGCAGTCTCCATTACTTCTCCATCATCCATTACTCTCATTGCGGATTTTTTCCATTTCTTAAAACCAATTATCAAGAGAATGATGAAAATTACAATTACAAGCAACACTAATAATATTGTCAGCATAGTAATATCTATTACATCGGCAGAATATTAATTTTTTTTCTATAAACTCATAAGTGAACCTTTTTTAGCTTGTAGTGCCCTTTCAATTGGCTTCATAGCTATTATTATTAATTTTTATGCGTTTTCTCTACTCGAAAATTTTTTTTTACACAAAGAATTTACGATAGAATAGCACCCGATAAAATAATCTTTTATATACAATTAGGTCAATTTATTTATTATAATAAAAAGTAAATAGAGAGCGAATCAATTTAGAAGGTGGTTGGTTAATTACAGAACAATCCTACAATGATCGACCAAAATCTTATAAAACAGGGAAGATGAGTACTGGAAAAATGTTATGCTATGCTCTTCCCGGTATTACTTCTATTTTAATATTCCAGGGAATTTTGAATATGGTACAATTTTATGCTGTTTCGGTCTTATTAATCCCTTGGTCGTTCGTATCAATAGTATTTCTCATTTATTCTTTAAATAATGGATTAAATGATCCTTTTATAGGATATTTATGTGATCGTTCCAAGAGATTTACCAGAAAATATGGTAAAAGATTTCCTTGGATATGTATTGGGGCTATACTTTCTCCGATAATGATATTATTGATTTTTATTCCAGTTACCAATATAAGAGTTGATGCAGGTGGAAATGTATTGAATATGGATGCTGCTATAATCGCATCTGTCTGGTTATGTGTTATTTTATGTATTCAAGAAACCTTTGGTACAGTCAGGACTGTTAATGGAAATGCATTAGGCGTTGATTTATTCCGGGATGCGAAACAGCGGGCCAAGATTGGGGGTATATCAACTATCATGTCGATAACAGGAATGCTAATCGCTACAGGATTCCTTCCTGTTATTTTGGCTTTATTTGGAGGGGCAAATGATCGAAATGCTTATCTTTATATGGTAATTGTAATCGTATGTTTTACATTTTTATTAACAATTCCTTATTTATGGGCTGTTCGAGAACCTGATGAAATGAAAAAATTTCGAGCAGAATTAGATGAAATGGGAAAAAGTAGTTCACCCTTCTTAAAGATGATACCTCGAGTTTTAACCGATAAAAATTGGATGGCAATCATTATTGCTTACTTGGGATGGTCTACAGCAATGACCTGTACGTTTACCGGTATTAATTTTTACATCATGCACGCACTCGGATTAGGAGTGCAATACACTATTGTACCCCTTTTATTAGCTAGTTTAATTGCCATATGTTCAGCGCCTATTTGGATAAAACTCTCGAAAAAAATTGGTACAAGAAAAACATACCTCATAGGGTTAATTATTGCTTGTCCTCCTTATTTTGCGTTTTATTTCTTAAACGACTTTACAGGGGGAGTAATCTGTTTTGCTTTGGGAGGATTTGGATATGGCGCCAATAACACACTTTTTGGGGTGGTTTCTGCTCAAGCAATTGATAAAGCTAGTATAAAAACCGGATTGAGGGAAGAAGCAAGCTATCAAGGAATATTTCTTGTATTTTCAGCATTTAGTAGATTTTTCCAAACTATCATTTTCACAATTGTTGCAATTGCTACAGGATATGTCGCGTCGATGGGAGCAAACCAAACTTCCCTTGCAAAATGGGGACTAAATTTTCAAATGTCTCTGGCACCTCTTATTATTCTAGCAATAGGAACGATAGTTTATGCCTTATTATATGATATTAGCGACGAACAAGCAAGATTAAACAAGGAAAAATTAATCGATATGGGCTTATAGTACCCAAATTTTTATCTAATCATCTTTCACTAGTTTTATTCTCCTAAAAAGAAGTAATAGTTTAATTAATGAAAAGATTAAATTAAATATCAAAAAAAGGTGGAAACATAATGAATGAAATTTCTTTAGAGGTTGTTAAAATCCTCGAAAGGGGAGAATGCCCTAATGGGCATAAAGTTGGCGATAAATTTAAATATCCCGATGATGTCGGTAAAATTTGTCAGTCTGCGTATAATTCGATTTTTCCGTATATAACCGCGTTAAGATTTGATGGTTCTTTTCCGTGGTCCGAAGATAAGGATACAACGACGCTTTGTTGTCCAGATCCGGATAATCCTGTAGTGTTTAAAATTACTCGAACAAAAAGTGATTCATAAGAATAACTAAACTATATTATTACATAATAAGAGGAGAATACTGGTATTTATAATTGCCTTAGATCTATTTTCATATAATCTTAGTAGTATCAAACTTATACATAACTGTTAAATATTCAAGAATCTACGACTAAAATTATATCTCATTTTTTTTTGAGGTTTTCAAATACAATGTGAGGGAAGATTATCGAGTTAAGAAAGAATCAATAATATGATCAATTCCAGTTTTGAATGCAAACCTGATGAATTAATTCAAGCAGGACAACTCATTGTAGAAGGCAAGTTTGAGGAAGCCCATCAACTAATAGAGAAATTTATGGAAGGAGGAGAGAGCACTCTTAAGGACACACTATTATGCAATCTCCTAAAAATTGACATTCTTATTCAAAAAGGATTATTTAATGATGCTATCAAGCTTGCAAACCAAACCTATAATAAAAGTTTAGAAATACAAGAAAATTCCTTGGCTTTTGATGCTATAAATCTGGAAACTATAGCTCTATGTTGGCTTTATAGATCGGATGATGTTATCGATAAAATTAAGCAAGGAGAAGACGTTCTAAAAGTTATAAACAATGATTTACCAGGGGATCACAAACTAAGAGAATCAAGTATTGAATATCTTAAAGCTTGGTATTATTTAATAATGCCTGATGGGGATAAATCAGAAGAACACTCAAAACTCTGTCTATCCTTACGCGAAGAATTAGGGTATAAACGGGGCCTTGCTGAAGTTTTAATATTAAGTTCTTATTTATATTCTCAACTAAAGGGCGATCTCGATTACGCTCTAAAAAAAGTGGAGTTAGGGTTAACCTTTGCTAATGATACTAACTGGAGATATTACGTCGCATTGGGGCTTAGAGCTAAGGGAAAGATATATATGTACAAGGGGGATATTAATCAGAGCATTCTACTTCAAGAACAATCTTTAGATATTTTTAAGAGTCTAAATAATAAACCTATGATGGCACTTTTATTTAATGATATTGGATGGTCTTATTCTTACATAAGGGATTTAAATCGTTCGTTAGAATATTTAGAACTTAGTTTAGAGATAAACCGTGAGTTAGGTTTAGATAGGGAAGCTGCTAATAACATATTAAATATGATTATAAACTTGATAGAAAATCATGATCTTGAAAGAGCTAAACAATATCTTAATGATATAGAGCAAATGGAAATTTGTTCGAAGAATAAATTGATTAATGCATGGTATCGTTTTTGTAAAGCCTTACTATTGAAAACAAGTCTAAGAGCTCCCTATCGAGGAGAAGCGGAAGTAATTTTGAAACAGATTCTTGATGAGGAGGTTGACGATTTTGAACTCAACGTTTGGACATTCTTTCATTTATCTGAATTACTCCTAATTGAGGTCCGTCAGCTCAATGATTTAGAAGTATTAGAAGAACTGAAATCGTTGATTGCTCAAGCATTAGAAATTGCTGAAAAAAGTCAATCTTACTATCTTTTGACTGAAATTTTTTTTTTAAACGGAAAATTAGCCCTGTTGACCTTAGATATAAAAGAAGCAAGAAAGGCTTTAACTCAAGCTAACCGAATCGCGGAAAGATGGAATTTTAGTCAATTAGCAACCAAAATATCTCTAGAAATCGATAAATTAAACAGTCAGTTAAGCATGTGGGATGATTTAAAAGAAGAAGAGATATCCATATCAGAACGTATAAAATTAGCAGGAATGGATGAACAAATTGAACATCTCCTTCGCAATCGTGTTTCTTTGACTACTCAAGTTAAAGAAAAACAAATTACAATACATAAAGAACGGAAAATCTGTATAGTTTGCAAGGGAGATATATTAGGTTATATGTATGCTTGCAACTGTGATGCTCTCTATTGTGAAAAATGTGCTCGAGCTTTAACTGAAATAGAAAATCTGTGTTGGATCTGTAATAACCCAATTGATATAACTAAGTCTATAAAACCTTACGAAGAAGAAATCAGAAAAGAAGGTCTTATTAAAGAGAATTATAAAAATCGTAAAAATAAGAATAGGAATTTAAAGAAATAGTATTTGACATAAGTATACAATTTCCCACGCAATTTTTTTAGTGATGACAAGATGAATATATTCCAGCATAGAATATCCTATTTTTTGTTTAAAAGGATACATGCTAAGAGTAACTTAAGGTTTTTGAATACAGATGGTGCTCCGAAACTATCGTTTATATAGCATTAACTTCTCAAGCTGTTTTTTCTGAGATACCAACGGGCTTTTAATCTCTTTCTTCAAGTTCTCGTTTTTCTCTATCAAACGTTTCAAGTGTTTATCTTGTTTATTCATATTTTTCACTTGATGGATCTGATCACGTTCCCTCATATTATTACTCTGTATACTCACTTTGTAGATAAAACAATTTATTATCCCCTTACCAATTACCTGGATCGTAAGCATCGAAATTATCTTCCCAAAAATCGTATGCATTGGAAGAAGATAATCCTATTCAAAGAACAAATCCCCCAAAATATCTAAAGCTTCTTCAATGCTGTTTTCTTGGCTTACCACGGCCTTCCTGATGCCTACTTCTATTACACAATAGAGCGTATATCTCTTTTCATAAAGATCATCTTCATATACTATTAAATTTAGTATTTAAACATGAAAGTGTTTGTAATTGTTGCAGATAGTTTGCGTTTTGATTATTTAGGTTGCTATGGAAATAATTGGATTAAAACACCTAATATTGACAAGTTAGCTGAACAATCAACATTATTTGAGAATGCTTATGCGGAAGGTCTTCCGACTATTCCTGTTCGAAAAGCTCTTTTTACTGGTCGTTATACTTTACCCTTTAGTGGTTGGGAGCCTTTATATCCCGACGATAGAATACTTTCAGAGATTTTTTATTGGGAAGGAATTCGGAGTATTTTAATTACTGATACACTTCCAATGCATATGCCCAGATTTGGGTATGAACGCGGATTTGATCATGTTGAATATATCCGGGGAGGAGAATTTGATCCCTTTTATAGTAAAAATCCTCTAAATATTAGTATAGAACAGTTTCATAAACCAAAATACGAGCAAAGGGGAAAAAGAATGAAAGAAGATTCCAACAGTCTTCTTGCAAGAAGCGCCTTAAATTATCACCTACGTGAATCACAACATTGGCAAAGTGATGAAGATCATGCTGTGGCTCGGGTGTGTAAAACTGCTATGGATCAATTAATAAAATTAAAATCCAAGAATGATATTTTTTTTTGGTTGGATTGCTTTGATCCTCACGAACCGTGGGATCCTCCATCAGTCTATAATCCTAAAATAAATTGTCCCTACGATCCAAACTATGAAGGAAAAGATATTATTTCTCCCGTTTCTACTTACGTAGACGGATATCTTAATGAGGAAGAAACTCACCATATAAGAATGTTATATGCTGAAAAAATTACAATGGTTGATAAATGGATTGGGAAATTCTTAGACAAGCTAAAGGAATTGGAAATTTTTAACGATTCTCTAATAATTTTTCTAAGTGATCATGGGGAACCACTCGGTAATGGAGAAAATGGCCATGGAATCATTACTAAATGCAGACCATGGCCTTACGAGGAACTTGTACATATTCCCTTAATTATTTATCATCCTGAAGCAAATCCGAACCGATGTTCAAGCTTTGTAGAAACTGTTGATATCGCTCCAACAATCCTCAACTTCTTAAAAATTAAAAGAATGAGTGGAACATTACAAGGAAATAATCTAATTCCTCATATTTTAGGAGAAACCGACAGAGTAAAAGATTTTGCAATCTCTGGATATTATAACTTTTCATGGAGCATTCAAACTGAAGACTGGTCATATGTACATTGGCTTGAGAAAAAAGAACCTGAAATCCAAAAGCTTGTTGCAATGTACGGTATAAAGATGTGGGGTAATAAACTAGAGGGGACAAATTCCACTGATTTTAATCAAGAGATCCCAAAATCTAATGAGCTTTATAATAGAAGAAATGATCAATTTCAATTAAATAACTTGCTGGACCAAGAGCCAGATATCTCAAAAGAATTACATCAACAATTAATAAATTATTTATTCGAATTAAGAAGATCTTAATAATATATAAGCTCTCCAAGAGCGAAGCAGGCTTGCTGGGAAGATTTCAACATTTTAATGATAATATTATAATGGGATTAAACCGGGGATTTATTATTCACGAATAGTTTATTTATTGAAAGCAGATAAAATCTCTTCATTTATACGCTCATACAACCCAGGTTTGGATGGGACACCCCCAAACATGATTTCTTCGACACCTGCGTCCTCATATTCTTGAATGCGGTCGATTATAAAGGAAGCCGTGCCATACATGATCCATTCACCGCGAGCTTTGCGAAGTTGTGCAGCCTTTTTCTCATCACTTTCAAGACGCAATGGAATGTGAATTGTTTTCTTGATCTCAGCAGGATCTCGACCAATATCTTCACAGTGGCGCTCAATAACTTCCATTTTATGTTTAAACAGTTCTGGGGATGCGGGATAATTGAAATCAAGGTTACAAATGTCACCGAATTTGGCAAGTGTGCGTAGTGTTCGTTTCTCTCCATTTCCACCAACCATAATTGGAACATGCGGCTTCTGCGTGCAAGCTGGTGAAAAGTGCGCCTTATTGAGTTTGTAATAACGCCCATTATAGTCAACGGGTCCTTCCGCTGTAAACAGTATCTTGATCAATTCAACTGCCTCCTCTAGACGATCACATCTCTCGCGAACACTTGGAAACTCCCACCCGAAAGCTTCATGCTCTTGCTTAAACCACCCTGCCCCAATACCGAGGTTAAGACGGCCATTAGATATCTGGTCTACTGTGGCTGCCATCTTGGCGAGAAGCGCGGGGTTTCGGTAAGTATTACCTGTGACGAGTATACCCAGTCGCAGACGCTTGGTGACGGCAGCGGTAGCAGTAATTAACGACCACCCTTCCAGGGCGGGTAAATCTTCTAGACCTGCTCCGGGAGCAGGGGTTAGGAAATGGTCTGAGTAATATAGACTATGCCACCGACCTGCTTCGACTAGTTTAATTGTTGAGAGTAATTCCTCCCAAGTGATAGCATAATTAACTAATTGCGCTCCAAATTGCATACAAAATCCTCATTCTAATTAATAACTGATAAATATGGAATTAAAAAATTAAAAGAAAACGGATTTTTAAAATTTCTCATTAGGATTCTAAAAAATATCTTTTTGGAAATCAATTTTACGAAAATAAAAGCGATACAGCAAAAAATAAATTGAGAACGTCTTTATACTATTAGAGGTGAACCGCATGAGTGAATTTAATGGGTACGAAGAAGTTCGTAAACTCTTTACAAAATTGGAGAAACAGTTAGGAGATAATGAGAAGATGCAGAAACAGATCGAAACTCTGCGAAAGTCTCAATTCGACTTACAAAAGAAATTGGAGAAAAAGATAGAGGAAAATGAGAAACTGAAGAAACATATCAAGCAATTAAAGGAAATTATAAAACATATATAATCTATACCATAATAAAAAATCAGTGATTATCAACATTCTATAGAGTTGTAATTTTTTTTTAAAGTATGTGAAAGAATAATGGAAAAAAGTAATAAGATTAAAATCAACGTCGATTCTAGTAAGAAACAGATTAATCCAATGATTTACGGCAATTTTATTGAGCATATCGGGGATTGTATTCATAATGGTATATGGTCGTATAAACCCCCAAATGTTCCGTTAGTAACTGGTGTTCCTTTATTAGGCAAAGGAGTACGAAAAGATCTTTTAGAAGCAATCAAAGAAATGAGACCAACGGTTTTAAGAGCATTTGGAGGATGTTATTCTGATGTCTATCATTGGAAAGACGCGATTGGTCCGAGGAATGAGAGGAAAGTTGTGAAAAATTTACATTGGGGAGTGGGAGGTTTTGGTACAATTGAAGGTCTTGGACCGGATATCAAAAATCAATTTGGAACCGATGAATTTTTAACACTTTGTGAAATAATCGGAACTAAACCTTATCTTAATGTGAATTATGGATCAGGAACTCCAGAAGAAGCAGCCGATTGGGTGGAATACTGTAATGGATCCATAGATACAGAATATGGGGCATTAAGAGCTAAGTATGGAAGAGAAAAACCATATAATGTGAAAGTTTGGGGAATTGCTAATGAAATCTATGCTGCTTGGGAAAAAGGATATGAAAAAACTCCCGAGGATTATGCAGAAAAATATCTTAAATTTGCTAAAAGGATGAGAGAAAAAGATCCAACTATTAAATTGGTCGCAGTTGGTTACGATAATTCAAATTGGAATCAAACTGTTTTAAAAATGATTGGAAAAGAATGGATCGATTTTTTAAGCATTCATAGATATCTCCCAAATATTACTGGTCCCTCTGCGGGTAGAAAACGGCGTGATAATGAAAAAATCTATCATGCCTTAATGGCTTCCATGCCTTTAATAAGAGATTATATTAATGATACGTGGAATGATATAATTAGTGTTTTGGGAGAAAATACCCATGTTCGTATAGTTTTTGATGAGTGGGGCTTATGGTATTTGATAAAAGATGTCATTAGAACGAATTATAATCTCCAAGATGGGATATGGACAGCATTAACTCTAATGACCTTCCAGAAAATGTCATATAAATGCCCTATAGCTAACTGGGCTCAATTAGTTAATTGTATCGGTACCATTCAAACAGATCCAGATGGCTTAATTCTAACTCCTGTCTATTTAGCATTTAAATTATTCGTGGATCATATGTATAATAATTTGATAGAGGACGTAAAAGTTGAATGTAAAACCTTTGAAAATGGAAAATCCGGGAGTATTCCTGAATATAATAATGTTCCATACGTTGAATGTAATGCTAATATCAATGATGAGGAAGATAACCTTTCACTTATGATTATTAATAAACATTTTAGTGAAAATTTAAAAACAAATCTCGAGATCAGCGGTTTTACCCCTAATGAGAAGGGAACTGTTATAGAATTAACAAGTACTTCTCCTTTTGACTATAATACATTAGAAAATAGAAATAAAATCCAAATTAAAAAAAAAATACTTAAAAATGTTAAAACAAATATGAATTTGGAATTACAAGCTCATTCAGTTATTGTTGTAAAATTAACAAAAAGTACTTAATGATACCTTTTTATCTCCTCTTTTCTTTTAATTCCAATGCGCTTTTATGTCTGATACCCTTATTTACGATCTAATATTTTAGGTCTTAATTATGTCAACATTTAAAGTTTCTATCGAAATTTCCGATATTCTTGAAGAGGGGATCTGCCCTTTAGGCCATGTAGTTGGGGAAACTTTTAATTATCCTGAAGATCGTGGGAAAATTTGTGCTGCCGCATTTAACTCTATTTATCCTTATATTCGTGTGTTAGAATCAGGTGGGTCTTATCCTTTTTTTGAAGATGAAGGTAACACTCATAAAGCATGCTGTCCGGATTATAAACGTCCGGTCATATTTAAAATGACTAGAAATGCATTATAGTAGTACTAGACATCTTTATCGATTGAAGTATTTAAAGTCTTAGGGAAAATTAATTTATGGGATTATGGTCTATACTAGAATGCCCTATTCCTTAATTTCTTTCTATAAATCATCCATAACTTTCTCT
>JAEOTL010000458.1 GCA_016839845.1 Promethearchaeota archaeon | reverse complement strand
GTCAATAAGACGATTTCTGCAAGGAATCTAGTTAAAACTGGAATTTTTGAAACAGTATCTATTTCATTAAAGAGATCCCCCTCAATTACAAATTTAATCGTCGTAGGTGTTAAGAATATCGACGAGAGATTTATAGCCATCAACACAGGGAAGAAAGCTCTTGAAAATAATTGTGATTTCTTTGGTTTTTCTTGTTGAAACCCATAATGCTTTTTGGATCCAATTACCTTCTTATGAAAGAACAAGATTAAAGGAGTTACGCAATATCCACCGATAATGACGCCTACAATACTCGATAAGGGGAATACACGTGTAAACATGAAAGCAAGTTCGATCAAAGCATCATCTAAAGGAATAAAGCGAGTTAAAGCAAGCGGATATGCGGGTTGAAACATGTCACGTAAAACAGTTACCAACACAATCCAAAATATACAATAGAGAGTAAATATGATAATTAAATTTCGATACCGAGTTATTCTCATAGGATTTTCAGACATAATTCTGTATACTAGGATGTTTAAAATGACACCACTTTTCTAGAAGTATAGTCTTCAATAAATATATTTTTACTATTTCTAAAAAAAAAAGTCTTGGTGTTGAAAGTTTAAATTAATTACATTTTAATGTTAGGATTCTGTTTACTTCTCCACCAATGGGGGATTTCAATTTTCTTTAACTCACCATAATCTAGCATAAGGATATGATCTTTTTCAAACGAGAAAGCGTATCCTCCAAGGTATTTAATCCACCTATTATCTGGAGGAAGACCGAACCAACCATACCTCAATGAAAGACATTGCCAATCGTGACTGACACAGATATCAATACCTTTTTCAGGAGCAGTTTCAAGTTGATTCCAAATTGAATTGGCAGCATTCCGACAGTAGGGTATAAAAGGTGCCCATTCCTCAGGGAGATAAAAACCTGCCGCCCATCTAAATAATAAGTCTCTAAAATGGTAATTTTTAAACAACCTTAGAAAAGTAACATCGTCTATGCCTATTTGGTACAAGGGGGCTAAAACTCCTTTCAGTTCTGTTTTGCCGCCTACGCTTTCAAATCCTTTTTGTATATTTTCTGCAGTTTCTTCACAGCGCCAAATAACACTATGAAAAAGTCGAATTTCTCTATTGGTAGGTAAAAGTTCACCAAACTTTCTGGCTATTGCATGGCCTTGAGGAGTTAACCGCAGTTTATGTACTTTCTCCATGTTTATTGGATCATTTCTATGTGAATGTCGTAAAATCATTATTATTTTAGAATCTTTTGGAAATTTGTGAAGGTTTTCGATAATTTTACGTGAGTGGTCAACCCATTCTGCTCGATCCCATATTTCTTCGACATTTATTGTTGGTTTCAACTCAGATGATATTCATTAGTAAAATTTAGAATTCAATTTGAATTTATTTATTCTAATCAATTTTGATAAGAAAACTTAGATCTCAAGATTATTGTTAGCTTCCGGATTTTTTTTACCATCTTTTTTCTTCTGTTTCTCTGCCTTTTTCTTTCTTTTCTGTATTGCTCTTCGTTTTTTTCGTATCCTTTCATAAGAATAAAGATATGGGTAATGTCTAATGTCAAGAAAAACGATAAGAATAAGGATAGAAGATAAAATTACATTTATAAGCCCGATTAGTTGATAAGAATTAAGGAAAATGAGCCCAATTGTTATACCTCCTATTTGTAAAAGCAGGGTTGCTATCATAGGACTAATAATCTGAGCAATTGATTGAAGGGTTGTAGTAGTCCCACTCAATATTCCTTGGCTATTGGGACCTATCGCTTTTGTTATATTAGTTGATATCAAAGGTCCAATCGAAGCAGCAGAAAATCCATAGGGGATCATTAACACATAAATCATCCAGAGCTCATTTAAATATGGATATATTAGAAAAATTACAATAAAAATGCTCATACCTAAGAAAAATATTTTTTTCTCTCCCACTCTTTGAATTAGACGCTTCATAAAGAATAATCCATATATCATTATAAATCCAGCTGTGAATGCCATCATTGTCCCAATTATAAATGCATTAGCACCATATCGCTTGTAAAGTACTAATGAAAAACTTGTACTAAATATCATTGAGATTACAGAGAGAATAAACACTTCTCCGAACCGAATACTAATTTCCCACACTTTCTCCGATGTAAAATCTTTAGTAATTCGTTTCTTTTTTGCTTCTTTTAAATCTCTTCTTCTTTCTTCAGGCATACTCTCTACTAATACAGTATAGGTTAAGATTGTGGAAACAATTGTGAGTATACTGGCAAATATCATAGGATAACGCCAATTGAATGCACCAAGTACCCCACCAATGAAGGGTCCTATTACCATACTTGAAGTATACCCCGCCATTATTTTACCCATCTGTGAAGCACGAGTTTGAGGGGTAGTCACGTCAGAAATATATGCCCGAACTGTAGGCATTTGCCCGCTAAATATTCCATCTAATATCCGAGCAGCAAATATGATTGGTATAGAGTCAGAAAAAACTAATAATAAAAATGCAAATCCAGTGCCAATTTGTGAAATCATTAACACCGGTTTTCGACCATATCTGTCACTCAGCCATCCCCACAATGGCCCAAAACCTAACAGCATTACAGCATTGGAAGCAATCGAAAGACCAATTATAATATCAGTTGCCCCTAGTCCATAAAAAATCCCTGGTAATAGAGGAAGAACCATTATGTATCCCAGCGAGTCTACAAAAATACTAAGAATAATTGTAAACATAGCTCTCCGAGGATTGATTTGGTACTTTTCCATAGCTGCATTATGAGCTTCCTCGGTTTGAAATTCTTGGGTCTCCATTTTGTTATCCTTAGTGGGCTTATAGTATTATGAGTTTGAAAATAAAGGAATCCATATAAAATTTCATTTAAGTTATTATTTTCATCCAATAATGTCTAATTATGTTTTCGTTGCCTTCTTAGACTCTTTCTTCCTTTTTCTTAAAGCTTTTTCATAGGAATATAGCCTGGGATGCATTTTAACATCAATTAACGCAACTGTTATAAGGATTATAGATAAAATCGCAATAGTAAAACCAATTAATTGATAAGAGTCGAAGAATATCGAACCAATAGTTAAACCACCTAGTTCTAGGAAGCCCATTGATACAAACGGACTTGCTATTTGAGCTATTGAACGTAGATTTGTAGACCATCCACTTAATTCACCTTGTTTAGCGGGTCCTACTGCTTTCGTAATATTAGTAGAAATAAGTGGATAAATAGAAGACATACATAAAGCATATATTGCCATGAATGGATACATCATCCAAAACTCACCTAAGTAAGGATAAATCAGAAAGATTATAATATATCCACAGAGGCATAGAAAGAAAATTCGTTTCTCACCAATTTTCTGAATAACGCGTTTTATAAGAAATAAACCATAGACTAATAAAACGATTCCAGTTATCGACATGATTGAACCTATAATAACATAGTTCGCGTTATATCTTCTATAAAGAGTAAATGATAGCCCTGTTTGAAAAATCATAGCAATAAACGAATGTAATAAAAGTTGGGAAAACCTAATGCCAACTTCTTTAGTCCAAATACTATTTTTTTCATCGGGAGAGTCTTTTAAGAGATCTCGTTTAGCCTTTAAGTCTGCAATTCGTTCTTTAGGCATACTTTCAACTATAACTCTATATGTTAAGACAACGGAGAAAACACAGAGTAAACTGGCAAATATCATTGGTACACCCCAACCAAATGAACCTAGAATACCCCCAAGAAGGGGTCCTATTATCATTCCACCCGTATATCCGACCATCATTTTACTCATATGGGAGGCCCGAGTTTGTGGAGTCGTCACATCAGAAATATATGCCCGTACAATTGGAAACTGGCCACTAAAAATTCCATCTAAAATCCGTCCAGCAAGAATAACATATAGAGAATTTGAAAAAGCTAATAATAAAAATGCAGCACCTGTTCCTGCTTGAGAAATCATTAAAATCGACTTTCGTCCATACTTGTCACTTAACTTACCCCAAATTGGTCCAAATATTAAGAGCATAACTGCATTGGAAGCAATTATAGAACCATAAATTATTGGAGTTGCCCCAAGGGTTGTTGCTATAGCTGGTAATAATGGCATTACCATCGAATAGCCAAAAACATCGATCATTATGCTAAGGATAATCGTAAACATAGCACGAGAGGGATTTATTTGATACTTCTCCAAATATTTCCTATGTTCTTCCTCTTCTGGATTATTTTGAAAGAAAAAAATATTTCACATCGAAAATGTTTAAAAATTTGAAATAAAAAATAAAGGAGAGCATATAAAATTTCATTTGTGAATTTTCAGTAAATATTTTACAAATATTTTTAAGTAAAACTCTTGTTTTAAATTTATTAATAACTAATAGGGACCATATTGAAAGTTTTAATGATTTTTTTCTCGCAAACTGGTGGAACCAAGAAAATAACTCAAAAGATTATGGAAGGAGTTCTTAACAGTGATAATTCTTGTGAAATTATCCAGATAAAGAGAGCACAATCGAAAAATTTAGAAAAGTATGAACTTATTGGAATTGGAACACCAACTTTTTACTATAGGGAACCGTTGAACGTTCAAAATTTCATACAGTCAATGGATAATTCAGAGGGGAAGCACACATTCCTTTTTTGTACTCACGGGAGTGTTATAGGCAACACATTCTATTATATGCAAGAAGAACTACAAAAAAAAGGATATGTAGTAATTGGAACATTTGATTCATACTCAGAATCTTCTCTCCAATTTTATCCGGAAATTATGCATACTGTAAATCACCCAGATGAGATTGAGATTGAAGAAGCCACAAAATTTGGTGAAACTATCTGCGATATTAGTTTAAAGGTCAAAGATGGAGACATGAGCTTGATTCCAAAATTTGATTTAATAGAAGACACATGGTGGGCAAACCAATCAAAAACGTTAACGCTGGATGTTCTAAAACAAATCAATCCTAAATTTTCAATTGATGAGGATAAGTGTACACTATGTTTAACGTGCCAAGAAAACTGTCCTGTTGATGCAATTAATGTAGAATCGAATCCTCCTGAAATTCAGAATGAGGGATGCATTTATTGCCTTTATTGTGAGAAGTCATGCCCTGAAGGTGCTATTATTGCAGATTGGAAGAGAATGAGAAGATCTTCGAAGGGAAATTTAAAATTGTATGTGAGTGAGTTAAAAAAAGCAGAAGACCAAGGTAAATTTCGTCCTTACGTAGATTATGAAAAAATTATCTGAATATGTTGATTAGAAGAAAGGCTGATTCTTGAAATCTTGGGCTTGCATTACAGTTCTTCCTGGTAATTCTTTTTCCGGTTCACCCCCCATTTTTCTGGCTGCTGCTAAATAGATTCCAATTGCCATTGTTGAAGTTTCTTGTTTAGCTCGAGTGGTAAAAATATTTGATGCAATTTCACAGATATTCTTGTTCTTAGGAGAACTTAACCAAGCCCATTCGGCTAGATGACATGCTAATCGAAGATCACCCTTGTTTAAAACTTCCGACGCTCTTTTTGCTAGCTTTTCTGCACCTCCAGCTAGATTTGCCACCTCTTTGGCTTGATCAATTTCAGGAGCAGGTTTTAAATGAGAAGGAGTCCCATCATACCACCCCCCATATAATCGCCAAATGTTTCTAACAATAAATTCAGGCTCATCGTAAATAGGCTTTAAGTAAGGTTTTTGGAGTAAATCCTCGGGAGCTTTTACGGTATGTATAACCGTATCTAAAGAAACACCTTGATTCATTAGATCAATAGTTTGAGAATTGAGAGACTCCAATAATAAGGCAGTATTACTCAAAGCTTCTTTAACTCGTTCTTCTCCAATTATTGGAACACCGTGTCCTGGGCATAAGATTTCAGGGGTCAATGTTTCCATCTTCTTTAGTGCTAAAGCCCACTCTTGAGCATAACGTTGAACTTTCTGAGGATTTCCGGTATTTGGCACACCCCAGATGAATAAGTCTCCTGTGCATAATATTTTTGAATCTGGGAAAAATACCCACGTATGATCATCAGTTTCTCCACGGGCATGCTTTAACTGAGCCTCAACCCCCCCAACTTCAATAGAAAGTGAATCCTGAAAAGTTAAAGTGGGGTATTGAAAATTTGTAGGAAAGATAGGGACTCCTTTCCCTCCTCTAAATTGTCGTAAATTAATAAATCCATTCCAACTTTCTGTCAATTTATAGCGATGCATTCTTCTTAAAATTGCTTTATGTGCTATGATCCGAATATTTGGCCAATTATTTCTCTCACTTTCTTTAATATATGGCAAAATTCCTACGTGATCAACGTGACCATGAGTAAATATTGCGGTATGGGCTTTTTGAGAGGTTACCTTTCTAACAGCTTTGAATTTCCAGTTCACATCAAACAACGCTCCTGGATCAACAATAATCAACCCCTCATCAGTTTCTCTAATTATCGAATTTGAAAATCCCCGATAAAACCAGGTTTTTTGTGAATTAAGTTCCTTGATTAATTCAATATCTCGGGGCTCACCAAAAGGATGATGAGAAAAAGTATCTGTCTTTCCAACCCATAAATCTTCGGCAAGCTCTAAAATTTTCCCCATTTCATTCGACCTTCTTAAACTTTAAATAATCGTGAATAGGTAAAGTAATCGTTATAGCTATAAAAAAATTCAGATAGAAATTTAGAGAAAATAAAAAAAAAAGATGTTTCTTGCTTTATTTAGTATTTTTCTTACTTAGACTAATAAGTCCCCCAGATAATGTGCCTAATATTATAGTAAGGGAAATGGCTACAACGAGAAAAATAGAAAAACCCAACAGCCCAAGCATTGCAAAGCTCATCCAAACAACTGCGATAGATGCACCGAGCATCCAGCCAACTACTTCTTTAGAGTCACTTTTCTTTTGGCTTACCGCAGTAAGACCTCCAGATGCTGTACCCAACATTATAGTAAGGGAAATGGCAACAACGAGAAACATCATATTCCCTGCTCCAAGAAATGCAAAGCTTATCCAAACAACGGCTATTGATGCACCTAACATCCAGCCAATTACTTCTTTATAATCAACCAAATTTATCACACTCTAATTACTTTTTATTATTTTTTTTTTATTTATTGTTAATTTTATTATTGATTGGGATTCTAATAAGAAATTGTTCTCTATTATGGAAAAAAATAAACAACGGGGGCTTATAATCACTAAATTGAAGGAAAGGGTATTTATTGATTAACTCACAAAATTTTAAAATAAAAAAATATTCGATAAAATTCCATTTTTTACACTGAGATGGAAAAGAATTGATATTGTAAATTCCAAAAGTTTTTCCATATGATTGAGATATTGGGAAGAAATTAACACAATAAAAAGCGTTAAAAAAAAATTATTGGTTTGTTAATTTGGCACTTATTTCCCATAATTTCTTAGCATCCTCTTGGTTGTAAGATTCTTCGGACGATTGTTGTTGCTGTTTTTTAATATAATATTTTCCCGTTATTCCTTCTACTTCTGGGGAAGATGCTAAATAGATTGAAGTTTCTGCACCTTTTTCAGGGCTTTTGAAAATAAGTTTTCCGAACCATTGACTGAATTTCGACATCTCCCTGCCTAAATTGGTATTTATCATCCCCGGGTGAACTGCATTAACAGTTACTCCTGTTCCTTCCAATTTTCTGCTTAATTCATAAGTAAACAACATAAAAGCTAGTTTAGAATTACCATATACTCTAAATAAGCGATGTTTCTTATTTTCACACTGAAGATCATCAAAATCTATTTTTGCCATTCTATGGGCTGCTGAACTCACGTTGACAATTCTACTTGGGGCACTTTTTTTTAAAACATCAAGTAATAGATTTGTCAATAAAAAAGGACCAAGATGATTCACAGCAAAATTCATTTCAAATCCATCAACGCATATATTTCGTTTAGCAGCCATAACTCCAGCATTGTTGATTAAAACGTGCAGGTTTTGGTACTTTTGATTAAATTCACTCACAAATTTCCGAATTTGATCTTGAGATGACAGATCACATAATAATAAATCGATATTTTTGTTCCCAGATTCATTGATAATTTCTTCTTGGGCAATTTCTCCAGTTTCCTTATTACGACACAGCATTACTACAGTAGCATTCATTTTTGCTAACCCCAGAGCCGTAACTTTGCCTATCCCGGAATTGGCGCCAGTTACAATACATACTTTATCTTTCATACTCATTACATTTTTACTCTTTATACCTTTTACGAGTTAAAATTAAAAGTCTTTAATGCTTTAAAACTTAAACCACTATAATTTTAAAGAGAAAAAACGGATGAAAGCCCAAGCAAATAATATTGAACTTGAATATGAAACTCATGGGGATTCTTCAGATAAACCTTTACTTATGGTCAATGGCTTAGGGAGTCAAATGATTGATTGGTATGAAGGATTTATTCAATGTTTGGTAGATCGTGGTTTCTATGTGATTCGATTTGATAATAGAGATATAGGCTTGTCAAGCAAAATGGAACAAGCAGATGAGGCTCAATATTCATTAGAAGATATGGCGGATGATGCTATTGGACTTTTAGATGCATTGAATATTGAAAAAGCCCATATTTGTGGAGAATCAATGGGGGGGATGATTGTGCAGGTAATAGCTTTACGATACCCTTCCCGTGTTTTAAGCCTTACATCAATTATGAGCTCCACAGGGAATCCAGATCTTCCTAGAGGAGACCCAGAAGTAGGACGAGTATTAATGCAACCTGCGCCTTCAGATCGTGAAGGATACATTGAATATTATGTTAAACTCAGGCGTTTGCTTTATGGTTCATTCCCATATGATGAAGCAGAGAATCGTGAAATTTCAGGAAGATTTTTTGATAGAAGTTTCTATCCCCCTGGAATTAGTAGGCAATCTTTCGCAATAATGAGAAGTGGAAATAGGAAATCCAAATTGTCTTCAATTAAAGTTCCAACGCTTGTTATTCATGGCACTGATGACCCCGTAATCAACGTGGAAGCAGGTAAGGATACTCAGGAAGCTATTCCTGGAGCAGAGTTACTAATTATAGAGGGAATGGGACATAGTTTTCCTCATGAAACGTGGGATCAAATATCTGAAGCAATCGCAAGGATAGCAGGGAAGGCTTAATTTTTAAAATTCAAATTTTACTATAAAACCAAATCATGAAAATCAAAATCTATAAGTACATCGATGGAAATGGGAATGAATTTATCATTGAAAATGAGCCTAACAAGTCAATTGAATACAATCCTGTAAAACCTTTATATAGCTCAAGCGGGATCTATAATGGTGGTGAATATAAGAAAAAAAAAATTACTAATCACCAATACCAAGAATTGGTCACACTATTAAAGGAGATAAGTAAGAAAAAAGAAATTCACATGAAAGATAGGGTAAAATTGTCAGGTTTGATTGTTATTCAAGAAAATCGTAAGCAGTTCACATTTATTCTCAAACCACATTCAAAAGAAATTAACATCATCGAAGAAAGCTTGAAAGAAATAATAGAAAATTAAGAACTCATCTCAGGTCGTAATTCTAGTAATTTATCAGGGTAATTTGTGTATATCCCATCAATAATATACCCCTTATGATTCAATGTCAAATACTTTTTCATGAAATATTTAAAGAGAACTGCCCAAACATAAAATTTTAAGCCTCGCTCTTTGGCTTTTTCAAACACATCCAAATTAAATCTATGATGGTTTAAATTGATTACTTGGACCTCTAATTTTTCCATCTGATGTAAAAGCTGATAATTATTATCAGAGATCTGCTTATCGGTAAACAAAGAACAGACTAGTGTTATTTCCTTACTCTTCTTTCTAAGAGGAGTAAAAAGTGAATCTGCTGACTTCGTATGAGCTACTGGCTTAGTAAGAAAATTAGAATCGAGACCAAGTGTTCATCCCGTACCACATTTCTCGCTCTTTACCCATTGGGTCGTCCCAAATTTTTATGTCTTTATCGAAAACAATCGTACTTCGCTTCTCTATATCATAGCCCGGCCACTTTGGGATACCTTCGTGGTTTGGATCTCCGGTTCTTGCAAAAGAAATCCATGAATCCATCATATTCTTGGACAATAACTCAGTTTCCTCAGATTTCTTTGGTAAAGTAGGGAGATCCACATTGAAAAATCGATTGAAAACAAATCCAATTTCTAATCCGTGCATTGCTCCATAAATACTTGGTAATCGCCAAGAAAACAAGTACATAAAGGTATTTTTTTGGTGTTTGCTCTGAGCTTCTGCAAATTTCACTGCGGGGATACGGAACCTATGATCAGTGTCGAATGCATCGAGAATGTCTTGGGGGTTTGCCGGTAATTTACTTTCTAATCTCGAGGTTCTGTAGGTATTAATAATATGATCAAGATCGTATTTTTTTTCTATAGTGCCTTGTAACGATCTAGTTAGGCTTTTGGGTAAGGCTTCAGGTTCTAATTCTTTAAAATCAGGATAAAACTGATACCAAAATTTCGTTTCTTCTAAGTTTGAACCGATAATTAATTCAACCTCCTTAGCATATCCTTCACTTATTGCTTTGAGAGGATGTTGTGGGAGGATCTCACCATCAACATATGGACCATGAGTAAGACGAACACCTGTTGAAAACAATTTTCGTTGAAGTCGAAATGTTGCTTTAATAATGTCTATCGCAGAAAGTTTACGAAATCCTTCTAAATCATCTTCTTTTATATTAAGTTCATCTAACGTTGCTTCAGTTGTCTGTTTTAAAGCGTTTAATCGAAATCCTAAAGGATGGGCGGCTCCACTTTGGGGTATCACTCTTTTAAATAGTCCATTAGCTTTGGGCATAGTCATTAATGTACACACCGCAGCTCCTCCTGCACTCTCACCAAATATTGTAACATTTTCTGGATCTCCCCCAAATTTTTCAATATTATCTCGAATCCATTCTAATGCAACAACCTGGTCCAACATTCCAACATTGGGTGTGGCTTCAGTAAAGAACAAATTAGCAAATGCTCCTAATCGATAATTTATGGTAACAATTACAACATTTCCCCTATGCACAAAGTTTGTACCGTAGTATATGGGACGTGAGCCAGATCCATAAATAAAACTACCCCCGTGAATCCACACCATTACAGGACGTTTTTCATTGTCAATTTTTGGTGTCCAAATGTTTAATGTAAGGCAACCCTCTTCACTTTGGGTCGGACGGGGTTGGGGTGTATTTAGATTATATGGTTGTAACGCTTCAGGACCAAATTTTACAGCATCTAGCACCCCATCCCAAGATTCTTTTGGTACGGGAGCGTTTAGGCGTAAATCTCCAATTGGAGGCTCTGCAAAGGGAATGCCTTTAAAAACGAAAACGTCTCTTTCAATGGTACCCTGAATTTTACCAGTACTAGTGTTAATAATTTCTGTTTTTTTCATAGTTTATATCAACTAATACATTAATATTTGTATAATTATATACTGAAAATTTAGAAATGAGCCCATTGTTTCATTTTATTCCACATTTTTCGCTCGGATTTTAGAGGATCTTCACGTACTTCAATTTCTTTGTTAAAAATGATTGTTTTCCGGTTCTCAGTATCGTATTTGGGCCACACAATATTACTATTGTTGTTTGGATCCCCAAACCTCGCAAAGGAGGTCCAATAACTCATCATTTTATCTGAGAGAGAAGCTGTTTCATCAGTCTTCTTGATGAGGGTAAACAAATGTTCCTCCCAAAATGACCCAAATACAAACGCAATTTCCAATGCATGCAAGGACTTGTATCTACCATTTTCAAAGGGTGTCTCCCAAGTAAAGAGATACATATATGTATTTTCTTGATGTTTGCTTTGGGCTTCTGCAAATTTAATTGAGGGTATACGGAAAATTGAATCTGTCATGTACATATCATAAACGTCCTGAAGATTCATAGGAGAATAGCTATCTCCCCTTGAGTCTTTGTACGTGTTAATAATTGTATCTAACGTCGCTTGCTCCTCACCATCCATTCTCATCACGAGCGACATTCTTTCTTCCATCTTAGTTTGTTCATATTTTTCAAAATCGGGTTCAAAAACTCTCCAAAATTTCCACTCATCTAGGTTTGTACCTATAATTAATTCGATGTCTCGAGCATATCCTTCTTCAATTGCTTTTATAGGGTGTTGTGGAAGGTTCTCATCATTAATCCAAGGTCGACAATCCATATCTACTCCAGTTTGATAAGATTTCATTTGCGCTTCAACGAACGCGTCAACAATCTTTTCAACGGAAAGTTTTCGAAGTTTTTTTATATCGTCTGAAGTTAAGTTTAATTCATCTAATACCATTTTTGCAGTTAGTTCTCGCTTTGACGGTTCAAATCCCTGAGATTTTGCTGCCCCACTTTGAGATATTGCTCGCGCAAACAAACCTTTTGCTTTAGGCATTGCCATTAAAGCACATACTGAAGTGGCTCCCGCAGATTCACCAAAAATTGTTACATTATGGGGGTCTCCCCCAAAGAATATAATATTATCCCTTACCCATTCAAGAGCACAAATTTGATCTAATTGTCCTATATTTGAAGCTCCTCCAGGAATCTTGAAAAAGCCTAAAGGTCCTAATCGATAATTTATAGTCACCAACACAACATCCCCCTTGCGTGATATCTCCTTTCCAGTAAGTATTTGACCAGAGCCATGTATATGAGAACCACCATGTATCCAGAACATCACCGGACGCATTTTATCATCGCATCCTGGAGTCCACACGTTTAGGTTAAGGCATTCTGCTTCGCTTTGTGGGGGAGCAGGATAAGAATCATCCCAAGGAGGAGGTTGGGGTGCAACAGGGAGATACTTAAACGCTTCCACTACCCCATCCCATGGTTTTCTGGCAAGGGGAGCATCGTATCGTAATTCACCAATGGGGGGTTCTGCATAGGGAATTCCCTTGAAAATTGATACATTCTCTTCTTTATATCCTTGAATCTTCCCAGGTTGTATTGTTAATATTTCGGTTTTATTCAATCTTAAATCTCCTAATATCCAAATAGTAATTTAGTTGGGAAAATACATTATATATCTTAAAATTTAGTTTTATAAGAGGGATTTACGTACGGTTAGAACAGAATAATTTAGCATGATAAACATAATGTTGACAATTTTGACAATATAATCCCAAATTACTTATTATTATCAATTTTTTCAAAATTAATTATAAATTAAGGGATATTTATTATGAAAAAAACTGCTATTATCAATATTACCTCAGGAAAGGTTCAAGGTTATAGAGAAAAGGGGCTTTGTATTTTTAAAGGCATCCCCTTTGCAGAACCTCCAATTGGTGATCTACGTTTTTGCCCACCAGTTGGAAAAGAATCATGGAATGGAGTTTTCGATGCTACAAAATATGGTCCATGTGCTTTCCAAGGTTCTACCAGCCTTGAAGAATGGTTTGGTAAATTAGAAGACGAGAGTGAGGATTGTTTAAATTTGAATATATGGACTCCGTCTACAGATGGAGAGAAACGCCCTGTAATGGTGTGGATTCATGGAGGGGCGTTTATTACTGGAAGTGGAAAGCATAATTTTTATGACGGTTCAGAATTGGCTAACCGTGGAAATGTAGTAATCGTTACAATTAACTATAGACTCGGTGCTCTAGGATATTTGTACATTCCAGGTGTTACTGCCAATGTTGGACAATTAGATCAGATCCTTGCTCTGAAGTGGGTTCATGACAATATCGAAGCATTTGGTGGTGACCCTAACAATGTCACTATCTTTGGTGAGTCAGCAGGAGGATATGCTGTGGTTACTTTACCAGTAATGCCTGCTGCTAAGGGACTATTCCATCGTGTAATCGCTCAGAGTGCCCCATATTTTGATCCAGAAGTAAGTGAGAAAAACACAAGGACATTGATGAGAAAGCTTAGGGTGAAAAAGGGGGATATTGATGGGTTACGTAAACTCTCAGCAAAAACAATAATTGAAGCCCAAAATGCGATGATGGAAAATGATGTTGCTAGTATCCTTGCTTTTAGACCATTAATTGATGGGGTGACAATCCCTAAACATCCTTTAGAAGCATTTCGCAATGGAGATTGCAAGGATATTGAATTTATGATTGGGAGCAATCTAGATGAAGCTAAAATGTTTACCGCGTTAGCACCTGATCTCAATGCCATGATCGAAGGAGGAGGAGATAATAGTTTGATTATGTTAATGGGCATGCTTAATATTGACAATAATAAAAGTAGTGCAATTGTGAATGCTTATAAAAAAGCGCGAGAAGGAACACGTTCAAATGAGCCTTTAGAATTATTAAATGTCCTCATAACTGAAGGCATATTCCGGATACCAACAATACGGTTGCTTGAAGCCCAAAGTGAACATCAACCTAGTACGTATAATTACATGTTCACCTACCCATCACCTTATCTTAATGGTACATTAGGAAGTCCACACGCAGTTGAAATCCCGTTCGTCTTTAATACTATCCATGCACCTATTCTTAATGGATTTGTCGGAAATGGCCCTTCTGAACAAGCTCTTAGTGAAAAAGTCATGGATGCATGGATTCAGTTTGCTCACTCTGGAGATCCCAACCATGAAAATATTCCTCAATGGCCTTCCTATAAAACAGACGAAAGAGCAACAATGTTTTTAGGAAACGATTGTAAAGTAGTTAATGCTGCATTTGATAAGGAGCGGGAAGCATGGGATGGACTACTTGATCCATAAATAATTTTTATTTTTCGTATTATTTTATATTTTTTTGCTCTCTCTAATCAACTGTTAAATCTTTTTAATTTTTAAATAGAGTGGTGATAAAATGTCTAAGGAAAGAATAAATTGGAGCACAAAAGGTGTGTGGTATGAGGCTTGTGCCTCAGAAGGGCATTGTTCATTATATTTTGGGAGAGATCTTGAATCCCCGTGCAAATCATTTCAAGTTTTTCAATTTACTGAGGGAAAATTAGGAGATGTAGATATCAGCGGGATATTAGCAATAAATGTAATCGATTTATATTCTAATAAAGCCGCTGATGCAATGGTTAAAGGAGGAGAAGGGGGTGTTTATATAAGCGATAAAACTACAGAGGAACAAAGAAGATATTTAGAACCGTATTTTGTTAATAATGTATCTGGGGGTTCAATTCTCAGAAAATCCCTCGGAGTGAAGTATGTTGATATCCAGTTTGATCAAGAGGGAGATACGTTTCATTTTATAATGCCCTTTGGGGAGATGAAATTATCATACACACCGGGACTTGATGGAAAAAATCCGCAAAGACTTGAAAATTCCCCATTTGGTGTATTTTTTTCAGATCTGAAAATTTGTAACACTCATTTCTGGAAATACAAAGATTTCGGGAGAGATTGGTCTTTCGTAAACAGAAGTGGAGTTATTGCGAATTTTGACCTAAAAGGAAAATCAAGAAATTTCTGATTTGTAAGATATTAATTTTCCATCTTTTTTTTGATTTAATTATTAAAAAATTCAGTCTACTACAAATTCAAAATCATCGGTTGCAGCAGTAGTGTTTTCAAATATTGTTTTTGCTTTTCTTTCAGCTTCCTTTCTCGATAGTAATGTTTTATAAGTGCTCGCATCAAAATGGGTGAGTATCAACCTCTTTACTCTTGATTTTAATGCAACTTCTGCAGCTTCTTCTGGTTTAAGATGTGGCCACCCCCATTCATCCTGACCAGGTTTGTAAGAACATTCAGTTATAAAAACATCGGCACTTTTTGCAAGTTCATATAAGTTAGGACAGACTCCTGTGTCAGTGCAGTAGGCTATAACCTTGTTCTCAATTTTCATTCGGTATCCCATACATGGATCAGCATGAAACAAAAGTTTACATGCAATGGGGATCCCAAAATCATAACAGCCTTCTTTGATATCATGGAGTTGAATTTTTAACGGTAGATTGGCAAACGGAGATGAAAAAGGATGATTGATAATATGGTTAATTCTTTTTTTGGTTCCTTTATAACCGTATATGTTTATTTCTTGAGTAAAAGGAAATTTGGCAACAGTATGAAGTCCTATTATATGATCTAGATGAAGATGGCTTAATAGCAGGATAATCGGTTTTTTATCATTAATAATATTATCGATTTTGTGGATTCCATCCCCCGCATCAAGGATAATATAATAATCTTCAGAATCAATTAAGATAGAGCTAGTGTTTCCCAAACTGTTGGCATACCACCCATTCGTACCTAAAAATACTATTCGCATCGAATTTCTTAATTGTTGCTTTAATAAGAAGTTTCCTTAAGATTTTTTTTTTTCAAAATTGATAAAAATATGTAAAATTTCATGTTCAGAACCAATAATATTTATATTGAGAAGCAGACTAGTACTATAGATCCACCCGACATAATTGTTAGGATTGAGGTGTGAAAAGTCAAAATGGAAAACAAGATGGGAGAAGTAGTTCCAGAATATGAACAAATGTTAAATAAACTACAAATGCAAATTGATAATCTCTTTTCTGAAATCCATTATTATCAAGCATTAGTTACTGAAAAAGATAATATGATAACGCGCTTAAGCAATGAAAATAATATTCTTAAAATGAAACTTCAATCCGCTACCCAACAATTAGAAACTACACCCTACCCAAGTCAAAAATCATATACACCACCTTCGCGAAAACTCTTGGGCACTCCTATACGATCCACTGATGGTGGTGGAGGAACAATGAAAAGATTGTGCCCTGAATGTGGAGCAATGGGATTTGAAATAAAAGAATTTGATGACAAAACAAAAATACTTACTTACACCCCCCGTAAGATATACGCAAAGAAAATGGTATGCACCAAATGTGGCTTAGAATTTAATTAAGAATATTGCCGTATATCTAGACTTGTTTTAATTTCCTCTCGAAAAATCTTAAATGAGTCATTTAGTTTGGTTAGGGGTTAAACTTACCTCATCAATAGGAAGATTTATATACCAATTCGGTTTAAAACTCACAAACTAGTCTTGCAAAATATAATGAGAGAATCATATCATGAGCAAAATCATTTCATTTTTAGATAATTATTTTCATAAAATCTTTAATAATAGTCATTTTCTGTATACAATCATTTTTGTTGTCTCCTCTTTTATAATTGCTATTTTAAGTTTTATCCCGAGTCTAGAAGTAGGAAATGCGATTTTATTTTTGGCAACAATATTTGCACTTGCTTTTATATTTCTAATGCTTGAGGGTTTAATACCTCAATTAGAAAGATATCTCTTCTCAACAGAAAAAAGGTTTGATATAAAGAAGATAATCGCTTTCTTTATTAATTATTTCATTGCATTTGGGCTTATTCTTCCTTACTTTCTTTTAGGCTCATCTAATCAAGTAACTGTACAGTTTCTAGCTTGGGATGTTGCCCCTCCTATTATTTTCCTAGTGGTATATTTTGGTTGGAGCGTAATACAAATCTTTTATTTAAGAATTTGGTTTGATGATGTCTCTATTAAACTAAATGAGAAAATTAACAATAGATATGGTACTTCCAAAACAAAAAGATTACTTCATTTAATTCTACTAATAGCAGCATTAATAACTCCAGTTTTGCTCCAGATAGCAACATTTTTTGGTTTTTTAAGTGATTTTACTCCTCCACCTGCTGATCCTCAAGAACCATTTATATGGTATATGGGAATTAATATTATCATCCTCCTGATAGTCTTTATAACTTCTTGGCGTTTGATTACACTATACTACAGAAGTAGAAAGATAAGTTCAACAAATAG